>JAGCYX010000038.1 GCA_017960585.1 Bacteroidales bacterium | reverse complement strand
GTAAGGTGAGCGATACGGTAGGAAAATAAAGCAACCTGACTCTCAGGAGAGCCGGTGTCCTTATTGGACTTCCCGTACTTCGCGAAAATCTCTTGCTTCTTCTCAGGCATCAAATATTCAGCCATCTCAGCAAAAAAATTAGGGTTAAACACTCATCTCTTTCTCCCCCTGTGGGAAAAAGCGTGCAAATTTAGGCATATTTCCCGAAAATCCAAAGCATTGCGGCATTTTCACTTACAGAGAAGCAGTTTTTCCGGCCCTTCTGCGTTATATCATCAGTATTTAAGGAAAAAAGCCTTATCTTTATCCCGATGAAACGCTTATTTCTATTGTTAGGTAGTGTATTGTCCCTGTTTGCCGGCACCGTGACGGCGCGGGCACAGGCGTCCGCCGAACTGGAAGCCTTCCAGCAGGCAGCCGGCGACCGCTCCATCCTTTTCCGGGGCATGCAGGCCACACGCTACACCTTCCTGGCCAACGGCCACCCGTACTGGTCCACCACCGCGTTCGAACGCGGAGACATCACCTTCGAAGGGAATTTCTACCGGGACGTCCCCATCAATATCGACGCCTACGCCCAGCGCGCCCTCGTGCAACTGGGCAGCAGCCCCTTCGCCGTGTCGCTCACGCCGGCCCTGACGCCCTCCTTCACCATGGGCGACCGCCGTTTCGTGGGCATGGGTCCGGGAGAAGCCCTTCCGGAAGGCTTCTATGAAGTCTTCGGAACCGGTCCGGAGCAGGTGTACAAGCGTGTGGACAAGCGTCTGCAGTCTTCTGTCAACAACGTCAACGGCGATCCTCTCGGCTATTACGACGATAATTACCGTTCCGACGTGATGCGCTACTTCGCATACCATCAAACCTATTATTTCCGCGACGCCGAGGGTCAGTTCTCCCGCTTCAAGGGCAAGGGAGCGCTGCTCCGCAAGTTCGGCAGCCGCAAGAAGGAAATCCGTCAGGCCCTCCGCAAAACCCGTCCGGAACTGACCGACTCTGATTTCGACGCCTACTGCCGGGCCGTCCTCAACATTGCCGCCCGATGAAAAGACTCCTCTGCACCCTCCTGTTGGCCGCCTGTCTGGGCGGCGGCAGCCTGTCCGCGCAGGATCTCCTCGAGGTCAAGCGCGTGGAGCTGGACTCGCTCGTGCACTTCCTGCGCAAGGAATTCCAGCCCGACATCTACTACGTCAAGGACGAAGCCGAGCAGTCCACCTTCAGCGTGAGCGCGCCGCGGGCGCAGTTCCTCGACGCGGCCTTCGACGCGCTGCGCGAGAAGGGCTACATCATCAGCAGCTATGGCTCCGCCCGCTTCATCCTGCACAGCAAATCCGTTTTCACTTCCCTGCCGTCCGGCTACTTCGACGACGGCCGTTCCCAGCTGACCGACGACAGCGGCCTGCAGCAGTACCTTGCGGAGCAGAGCGCCGTGGTCACCTTCCAGAACAAGGTATACGAAATCGGCGAGAGCAATGCCGGCCGCCGGGGCAAGGTCTATGTCAGCGGCCATGTCCGCGACATCGCGAGCGGAGAGCCGCTCGTGGGCGTGTCGGTCTATGACGACAAGACGGGCGCCTACACCGTCACCGACGCCGCCGGCTTCTACCGCGTGGCTCTGCCGGTGGGCGACAACATCCTGAACCTGAGCGGCTATTCGCTCGACGACATGCACCTGACGCTCAAGGTCTGGGACGACGGCGTGCTGGACGTCGTGATGAAGGAGAAGGTCCTCGCGCTCACGGGCGCCGTGGTCTCCGCCGACGCCGTATCCCACCACCGCGACGCCAAGATGGGCATCGAGCGCGTGCGGATGGAGGTCATCAACAAGATTCCGAGCGCCTTCGGCGAAGGCGACATCATCAAGGCCGTCCTCACCCTGCCGGGCGTGAAGTCCGTGGGCGAGGCCTCCAGCGGCTTCAACGTCCGCGGCGGCTCCACCGACCAGAACCTCATCCTGTTCAACGACGGCACCATCTACAACCCCACGCACCTCTTCGGCATCTTCTCGGCCTTCAACCCCGACATCGTCAGCGAGGTGGAGCTCTACAAGAGCAGCATCCCGGCCGAGTTCGGCGGGCGCATCTCCTCGGTGCTCGACGTGCGCAGCCGCGAGGGCAACGCCAACAAGATCGCCGGCTCGCTGGGCATCGGCCTGCTGACCAGCCGCTTCCACCTCGAGGGACCGCTCGCCAAGGGCCGGACCACCTTCATCATCGGCGGCCGCACCACCTACTCCAACTGGCTGCTGAACCTCCTCCCCGACAACAGTGAGTATGCCGGCGGAAGGGCCTCATTCAGCGACGTCAACGCGTCGCTGACGCACAAAGTCAACGACGCCAACACCCTCCAGGCATACTTCTACTGGTCCCGTGACGGTTTCGACTTCTCGCGCGACCCGGCGTTCCGCTACGCCAATCTCAACGGCTCGCTGAAGTGGCGCAGCCGGCTGTCGAGCCGCCTCAACCTCACGGCCGTGGCGGGCTACGACCGCTACGGCGCCCGGCTGGAGAACAGCCTCGGCCAGAACCAGATGTCCGGCTACAAGGTGGACACGCAGATCAACCAGGGCTTCGCCAAGGCCACCTTCCGCTATGCCGTAACGGACGCCCACGATCTCTCGTTCGGACTCCATGCCACCTATTATAATCTGCAGCCCGGCGCGATGTCGCCGCTCTACGAGGGCGAATCCCTGGTCAAGACCTGGGCGATCGACCGGCAGGAGGCGCTGGAACCGGCGCTGTTCGTCAGCGACAGCTGGAACGTGACGCCCGACCTGACCCTCGAAGGCGGCGTCCGCATGTCCGGCCTGCTGGCCCTGAACCCCGCCAAGTTCTACCTGACGCCCGAGTTCCGCGTGTCCGGCAAGTATTCCTTCCGGGACAACCTCTCGGTCAAGGCCGGCTTCAACACGATGAGCCAGCACATCCACCTCATCTCCAACACCTCCTCCGTGTCCCCGATCGACACCTGGCAGCTGAGCACCGACCGCATCCGGCCGCAGACCGGCTGGCAGGCCGCCGCCGGCCTGTACTGGACCGTCGCGAACGGCACCGTCGACCTGACCCTGGAGGCATACTACAAGCGCACGGCACATCAGCTGGACTACAAGTCCGGCGCCACGACCCTGATGAACCCGCACCTCGCCGACGACCTTGTGGAGACCTACGGCAAGGCCTACGGCATCGAGTTCATGGCCAAGAAGACCTCCGGCAAACTCACCGGCTGGCTGTCCTACTCCTACTCCCGCTCGCTGCTGCGCGAGATGGCGGACCGCGGTGTGGACACCATCAACGGCGGAGACTGGTACAACGCCCCGCACGACAAGCCGCACGAGGTCAAGCTCACCGGCAACTACAAATTCACCCACCGCTACTCCCTGTCGGTCAACCTGGACTATGCCACCGGCCGGCCGGTCACCCTGCCCATCGGCACCTACTGGTACGGCGGCGGCTACCGGCTCGCCTACTCCCAGCGCAACACCTACCGCATCCCGGACTACTTCCGGCTCGACCTCGCGATCAACATCGACCCGGGACACTACTTGAGGCAGTTCTCGCATATGTCCTGGACCATCGGCGTCTATAACGTGACCGCCCGCAAGAACGCTTACTCGGTCTTCTTCGAAGGCACGGAGAGCTACCTGCTGTCGGTCTTCGCCTACCCCATCCCCTATATCAACCTCAACCTGAAGTTCTGATGGCCACGAAATATATAACCCGTCTCGCGGCGCTCGCCGCCACGCTGCTCTGCGCAGCCGCCTGCATCTACCCCTTCGAGGTTGAACTCAGCCACAACGGCGAATGGCCCCTCGTAGTCGAGGGAGACATCCTCCTCGGAGAACGCTCGACCGTGACCCTTTCCCACGTGCGTCCTTTCAACGCCGACCCGAATGAATTCCAAACTTTTACCGCCACGGGCTATATCGAAGCGGAAAACGGTTCCCGGATCGAGGGCGTCAGTTCTCCGATCTACACACTGCTGTCGTCGTCAAGTTCTTCGTACCGTTCGGAAGCCGCCCTCTCCTTCGACACCACCACGCTGACGGGAGGCCAGCGCTACCGCCTGCACCTCACCACCTACGACTTGGAGGGTCATGAGCTCAACACGTATGAATCCGACTGGCTGGAGCCCTGCCCCGCCCCGACGATCGACGGGCTCAACTACAGCCATCATCCCGAATACGATGAACTGTGGGTCGGCCTGAGCATGCACTGCAACGGCTCCCACTACTTCCGCTGGACCTTCGACGAGGACTGGGAATACCACAGCGATGTCTATACCAATCTGGAGTACAAGACGGATACGAGGTCTGTCGGCTATTACGAGTGGGGCGCCAACAACCTCTACTACTGCTGGAAAAGCGCGAAATCCGGCCAGATCGACATCTTTTCCACGGTCAACCAGACCGAAGACCGCTTCGAAGAACTGGCCTTCTACCGGATTCCGCTCGACGACAAGCGCCTGCAGGTGCTGTACCGGATCACGGTCCATCTGGAGGCCATCAGCGAGAACGCCTACAACTACTGGAGCAACATCAAGCAGAGTTCCGAGGGGCAGGGATCCATCTTCTCGCCCACGCCCAGCCAGATGGCCAGCAACGTCCGCTGCATCTCGGATCCGGACGTGCAGGTGGTGGGTTATCTCAACCTGTCCACCCGGGCTTCGGCCGTGATGTACTACGACAACGCCGTGAACCACTTCTATGTTCAGGGGCGGCTCTACGAACGGGACGACCATAAAGTATCCAACAGCCGGAGAGACTCGCTGGCCTATTGGTATGCACATGGGTATCTCCCGTATGACCAGGTTTACGAGAATCCCGCTCCAACCCCTTCCCACTCCATGTGGACGCCCAATTACTGCATCGACTGCCGGATGCAGGGCGGCACCAAGAAACGGCCCGACGACTGGCCCAACGGGGATTTTTAAAGCTTGTACCTTATGAAAAAGATCCTGACCATCATATTCTGCCTTACGCTCCCGCTGCTGTCGCTGCAGGGAGCGGAGCGCCTGCGTGAACGCGTGTACATATCAACGGACCGCGACGTCTATGTGGCCGGCGACGCCGTCTGGCTGTCGGCCTGGTGCATCGACGCCGTGACCGGACAGCTGTCCGCCTTCAGCAAGACGGCCTACGTGGAAGTCCATTCCCCGACGGGGATGGTCCAGACCGCCAAGATCGCCCTCGACGGAGGACGCGGCGCGGGCCGCCTGACCCTGCCCACCACCCTGCCCACCGGCAACTACCGCCTGCTGGCCTACACGCAGCTGGGCGCTTCCGAGGAAGGATTCGACCCGCTCACCGGTGCCAGGACGCTCTCGGTCTTCAACACCTTCAGCACCGAACGTACGGAAGGCGGGGTCGAGGTCGTCGCACAGGCGCCAGCCGCTCCGACCGTACCCGCGGCCGGCAGCCTGATCGTCAGCGCCTCCGACGCTTCCAGCGCAGGCTCCACCCGCATCCGCCTCTCCAACCCGGGCAACGAAGCGATCAGCTTCAGCCTCAGCGTCCGCCACGACGACGGCATTCCGGCCCCGGTCGGGAAGCATGTCGCCGATTTCGTGCGGGAAGTGCGCACCCTGCCCGCCGCCCGCGATTTCGACGACAGCGTGGTTCCGGAATACGAGGGCGAGATCATCCGCGCCCGCGTCACGGGCACCGATGCCGCCGGATTGGGCGGTGTCCGCGACAAGTACGCCTTCATCTCCTCGCCGGGCTCCGGCGAGAACCTCTATACCGAGATGATCTCGGAGGACGGTTCGGCCACCTTCTTCACCGGCAACATCTACGGCGACCAGGAAATGTTCCTCGAAATCGAGAATGTGGACCGCGACAACATCTGCCACCTGGAACTGCTCAGTCCCTTCCTGAATCTGCCGGCCGGCGAATTGCCGAAGCTGCCGCTCTACGGCGGCTGGAACCGGGCGCTCGAACTGCGCGGCCTGGGCATGCAGGTGGAGAAGAATTTCGACGCCGACACGCTCTACACCGCCCTGCCCGCACGGGAACACCACATCTTCGACAAACGGAACTGCTATCAGTATATCCTGGACGACTACACCCGGTTCCCGGTCATGGAGGAACTCTTCATCGAGTTCATCCCGGAACTGCGCGTCCGGCGCGTGAACGGCAAGCGGGAGCTCCAGGTCCGGGCCTCCGACCACCAGGGCGGCTTTTATTTCCCGACCAGCGCCGCACTGGTCCTGCTGGACGGCGTCCCGGTGCTGGACCATGAGCGGCTGTTCGCCTACGACCCGCTGCTCGTGAAGCGCATCGATATCTACGGCGATGCCTATTTCCTCGGCGTCCGGGGCTTCACCGGCGTCGTCAACTTCGTCACCTACAAAGGCACCCTCCCGACGATGCAGTTCGCCGACAACGTCCGCGTCGTCGATTTCCAGGGCTGCTCCCTGCCCCTTGCCTATACCTGTGCGGGCGTGGGTAGCGACTACCCCGACTACCGGCAGACCCTCTACTGGCACCCGATGCTGACCCTCGCCCCGGGCGAGAGCATCGCGGTGGAATGCAAAACGCCCGCCTACAGCGGACGTTTCGAAGTGGTCGCCGAAGGGCTGACCGATGGGGGTGACGCCGTCTCGGCGCGCACTACGCTGGACGTTCGATAAGCGGCAGTCCGCGGCTGCGCAACAGCGCGTTGTAGCGGTCGATCACCTCTTCCACACAGTCTTCCCACGAGCGGACGATGGTCTTGGACGCCTGCACGCCCACGCGGTGCACGCGTTCGGGATCGTGGATCAGCTCCCGCAGCAGCTGCGCCATCTTATCCGGATCATTCTCCACGAGGAATCCGTTCTCGCCGTCCTTGAGGATGGTGGACGCCGTCGCGCCCGCAGCCATCACGGCCGGGGTGTGCAAGGCGGCCGCCTCGCGGACAACGAGCGGCGCGTTGTCGTAGAGCGACGGGAAGAGGAACAGGTCGGAGGCGGCATAATAATCCGTCAGCTTCGCCCGGTCGGTAATCGAACCCACGAAGGTGACCTTGCCGTCCAGTCCCTTCTCGCTGACCAGTTGTTTCATTTCCTCGGCAGCATAGCCCACGCCCACGAAATACATCCGGAACGGGACGTCGGGAATGCGGGACAGGCCATCGATGATCAGGCGCGGGTTTTTCTCCCAGATGTGCTGGCCGACGAAGAGCATCACGAACTCCTCCGGGGCGATGCCCAGCCGCTGCCGGGCCTCCACGAAGTACTTTTCGGGATAGTCGGCCACGAGGTCGGAACCGTTGTCCATCACCTCCACGTGGCCCTTGTAGCCGTATTCGCGGATCACGTCGACCACGGACTCCTGCGGCACCCAGACCAGGTCGGCGCGCTCGTAGAATTCGATGATCTGGTCGATCACCATGTCCACGACCACCTTGGGCAGCACGCGCGCGAAATCGTCGCGGTACTTGGAGTGGAAAGTGGCCACGAGCGGAATCTTCTGCTGCCGGGCGATACGCTGCGCCGCCATGCCGGATGAGAAGGGGCAGTGCGCGTGGACAATCTTGAAACGAGTCGTCGCAATCTTCACGAGCCAGGTCGGGTCGATCTCGGCGATGCCCGTCACGTAAGGACGCCGCTTGGGAACCGGGATCGAAAGATAGTCGAAAACCTGGTAGTCGTGCTGGCTATAATCGGCATCCGGAACGTTCGGCGTGATCACGGCCACGCCGCCTACCTTTTTCTGCATCCAGTATGCGTAGTTCTCCATACACACGGAGACGCCGTCCATGACGGGCGGGAAGACATCGCAGAACAGGCCGACATTGGCCTGATCAGGATTCAGCAATTTGGATTTCGCCATACTCACTCCACATCTTCCATGACCGCCACTTCCGGGAATTCCACCTCCGGCTGCTCCACCTTCGCCTTGCGCTCGATGCCCATCCATCCTAAATTATCGGTGAAATAGGCGACGCAGAAGGCGACAACCAGCAAGGCGATCAGCCAGCGCAGGCACTTGCGCCACCAGGGTGTACGCTTGGCATACGGGTCGTCCAGCTTCATCTTCGGGTATTTGGCCACGCTGGTGAGGGTCTTGCCGAAGAGGATGTTCACGAGCACCCGGGAGTTGATGGCCCAGCCGTTGGCATTGAGCACGGGACCCAGGTTGCGCTTGCGCAGCTTGCGCCAGGCGATGAAGCAGGAAGGAGCGGAGATGATGAGGATCACGGCCACGATGAGGATGATCCACTGCCACCAGGCCAGGCTCTTGACAGCGGCGCCCAGTGCCACCAGCACGGCGCCGATGCCCGCCAGGGCCAGGCTGATCGCCGCGGCGATGCCGGCGAACTTGGCGATGTCGAAGGGCTGCTTCGCGGCCGCAGGGCCCGCGTCAGCGCTGGCCGTCAGCTTGGCCAGGGCCGCCTCGTCCTTGTCGGCGGCGGACTTGTCGATCTTGTCGGAGACGAACTTCGCCACCTTGCGGTACGGGGCCCAGAAAGCCTCCTTGACGCTGATCGGGTTCTCCACCACCTTGGTAATCACGGCATCCCAGTCACCGCCGTCCAGATCGTAGAACAGGCCGTTCTTGCCGGGACGAAGGTCGCGGGTATTGCCGTCGGTCATCACGGCCACGATATCCATGGTCTCCCCCTTGGTCTTGGAGGTGCACTTACAGTATAGCAGGAACATGCCGCTGAGTTTGGGCATGTCGGCGTGGGCACCCATGTCAGAGACCTTGATGCAGAGGTCGCAGCAGCGCTCGTCGATATAGAGTTTGCCGATTTCAAACATTCCGCGAGTCCCGTCCTTGCGGCCATAGAAGTCCGTAAAGATGACGTAGTTGCGGAGCAGCTTCGCGAAATCGCGGTAGTACAGCATCAGCCGGCCCACCTCGTCGATGGCGCTGGATTCTTCTTCAAGCGCCTTGTCGGCGTCGACCAGCGCGAGCAGGTCAGCCTTGCGGTCGGCCTTGAGCAGGGCCTTGACCTCGTCCAGGCCGAGTCCCTCGACGGCCTCGCCCTTCTTGTCGGCCATCCAGGCCTTGTAGGCGCCGAAGCCGGCGAGCACACCCGCCCACTGCTCCTCGGTGATGCCCTGCGCCTTCGGGAAGGCCGCGTCGAGCACCAGCGCCCTGACGGCGGCGAAAGCGGCCTGCCAGGCGGGATTGATGCCGTCGAACGGAAGGACGGCGTCCTTCGTGGGACGCGCCAGTGGATAGGAGGCGATCTCCTCCGCCTGCGTCGCGAGGTTCTTGTCGCTGATGGCGCCCACGCGCTCGGCCGACACGTCCACGGCGGCGGACACGGCGTCGTCGAAGCGGATCAGCTTGCAGCGCATGAAGTAGTCGGCCACCTTGTCCTGCACGGCCTCGCACGCGGCGAGGGCTGCGGCGGTGTCGTCCCCATACGGGAAGATGTCCTTCTTCCCGTCCTCGGCGGCTTTCTGCCAGGCGGCGTAGTCCGCGAGCGCGGCGTAGAAAGCCTCGATGTGCTCGGCCGTGATGCCGGCCTCGCCGCAGCGGTCGGTGGCGGAACCGGCCTTTTCTGCGATGGTGGCGACCAGCGCCTTGAGCGCCTCGTCGTCCGCGGAAAGCGGCGTGATGACCCCGTCGCCGTTGAACTTCGTGTCCTTGAAGATGGCCACGCTGTCCGTAGCCTCGTCCACGCTGATCTCGTCCTTCTCCAGGCCGAGGTTCTGCAGGATGTGCTTCGCGGAATCGTAAAGCTTCTTTCCGGCTTCGCAGTCCGTGTTGATCCCGTCGAGCTTCAGGACGCTGTCTCCCTTGAGGATGGCGTCCTTGTCCTTGACCACGGAGGTCAGCCACTGCGCCGCCGCCACGACCTCCTGCACGCGGACGCGGCCATCCGCGTCGGTGTCGATCAGCTTCAGGGTACGCTCGTCAAACTCCAGATCCTTCGTCGGGCAGCTCAGGACCGTCCAGAGTTTCTGGTCCAGTTCGCCCAGGTGGGCGATGTCCTCGCCCGAGGTGATGTTTACCCGGACCACTCCGCCGAGGGAGCAGTAGGTCCAGGGATAGCCTTTCGTCTGTTTCTTTGCCATATCGAGGTTTGGTTATTAATTTCTCAGGTATCTACAAATATACGAAAAAACTCTCAACCGGCGAATCGTGTTTTTTTATGTATATTTGTCACCGGAAGGAAAGATTGCCATGAACAAAGTATCCTATTTCTTCAAGTCGCTGGTCAATATGAAAGACCACGTGGACGTGGATGCGGCCGCCGTGAACATCCGCGGCAATATCCATTTCCGCGGTCCGAACGTCTTCATTCTCGCCTGCGCGATCATCATCGCTTCGGTAGGCCTGAACCTCAACTCCATTCCCGTCATCATCGGCGCGATGCTCATCTCGCCCGTGATGGGACCCATCCTCGGATTCGGCCTGGGCCTGGGCACCAACGACACCGCCCTCGTGAAGGATTCGGTCAAGAACTTCCTGGTGATGGTGGTGATCAGCATCCTGTCCTCCACCATCTTCTACCTGGTCTCGCCGCTGCAGTTGGAGCAGCAGACCGAACTGCTCGCCCGCACCAATCCGACGCTCTACGACGTGCTGATCGCCCTGTTCGGCGGTTTTGCCGGCATTCTGGAGAATTCCCGCAAGGAGAAGGGCGGCACCGTGATTCCGGGCGTGGCCATCGCCACCGCCCTGATGCCGCCGCTCTGCACCGTGGGCTACGGCATCGCGCACCTGGAACTGCGTTTCATCCTCGGCGCCTTCTACCTGTTCCTGATCAACTCGGTCTTCATTTCGCTGGCCACCTTCGTGACGGTCAAATATCTGCATTTCCGCAGCCCGGCCGGCACGGACGCGGCGCTGCAGAAGCGTAACGCGCGCTGGATTGCGGTGATCATGGTAATCATGATCGTGCCCAGCGTATGGTCGGCCTACCAGATGATCCGGGACAACAACTTCGCCATCAGCGCCCAGCGGCTCGTGCTGAACAGCAAGAATCTCGGCAAGAGTTATATCTACGACTACAAGATCGATTCAGAAACCCGCCCGCCCGTCCTCGACCTCTATCTGGCCGGAGAGAAGATGGAGTCCGCCGCCCGCGAGCGGCTCTACCTCGACGCCGAGGAGGCCGGCATCACCCGGTCCCAGATCATCATCCATGAGGACGCCGCCTTCCAGAACGAGCTGATGACCGAATCCGAGATCATCCGCAACATCCTCGACGGGCACAGCAGCCAGGTCGCCGGCCTGCAGGGCCAGGTGGATTCGCTGCAGACGGCCATCGAGTTCTTCAAGGCCCAGCAGTTGCCGTCCGAGCTGATCACCCGCGAGATCGCGGCGCAGTATCCCGGCGTAACCGAGGTCACGCTCACCCGCGGCGAGCGCGTCGAGGCCGGTGACGGCAGCGCCCGCGCCGCCGTCGTGGCCATCGTCCGCTGCACCGGCACCCTCAAGGACGCCGAGCGCCAGCGCATCGAGCAGTGGCTCCGCGTCCGCCTCTCCGTGGACGACGTGACGGTCATTATCCAGAAATAGGAGATTCGCCGATCAAGTCGGCGAATGACGAAAAAAAGAACCGGTGCAGTTCGGCACCGGTTCTTTTTTTGGATTCAGTCGGTTTACGCCGCCTGCTTGATCGCGCTCTGGGCGGCAGCGAGGCGGGCGATAGGGACGCGGAACGGGGAGCAGCTGACGTAGTCCACGCCGATCTTGTTGAAGAAGGCGATGGAGTCAGGGTCGCCGCCGTGCTCGCCGCAGACGCCGCACTTCAGCTCCGGACGACGGGCGCGGCCGCCCTGGATACCGATCTCGACCAGCTTGCCGACAGCCTTGGTGTCGATGGTCTGGAACGGGTCGTTGTCGAGGATCTTGTGGCCGAGGTAGTTGCCCATGAAGGTACCCACGTCGTCGCGGGAGAAACCGAAGGTCATCTGGGTCAGGTCGTTGGTACCGAAGGAGAAGAACTCGGCGGTACGGGCCATGCGGTCGCCGGTCAGGGC
>JAGCYX010000037.1 GCA_017960585.1 Bacteroidales bacterium | reverse complement strand
TGCGCGTGCCGGCCCTGTACACGATGAACGACTTCTTCTACCGGCTGTCCGATGCGCGGCAGACGGACCAGGTGCACCTGCTGCTCGAGCTCTACGACTGCTACAAGCCGCTCTACGAGCGCGACGGTGCCACGGCAGAGTCGCTGGACGAGTTCATCTTCTGGGGCGGGGTGCTGCTGGGGGATTTCGCCGACGTGGACAAGTACCTGGTGGACCCCGAGAAACTCTTTACCAACATCTCGGACTTCCGCAAACTCCAGGACGATTTCGACTACCTGGACGAGAAGCAGGAGGCGGCCATCCGCCAGCTGCTGAATCACTTCGACAAGCCTGAGGGCAAATACAAACAGGAGTTCCGCCGTATCTGGGACCTGCTGCTGCCGTTGTATCGCGAGTTCCATGCCCGCTTGCGCGAGAAGGGCATGGCCACCGAGGGGCAGGTCTACCGCGCACTGGCCGAGCGCCTGAAGGATACGTCCGTGGCGGACCTGATGGCGGAACGTTTTCCGGCCGTCCGGAAGTTCATATTCGTCGGGCTGAACGCCCTCAACGAGTGCGAGAAACTGCTGATGCGCCGCCTGCGGAACGCGCAGCTCGCGGAGTTCTGCTGGGATTTCAGCAGCGAATGGATCCGCGACCCGCACAACAAGTCCGCGCTCTTCCTCACGGAGAATGTGCAGGAGTTCCCCCAGGCCTTCGAGCTCGATCCCGACGGTCTCGGCACGCCCGAGATCAACGTGCTCAGCGTCCCCTCGGGCGTGGGCCAGGCCAAGCAGGTCCCGGCCATCCTGGACCGCCTGGGCGCCGGCGGCATCGAGACGGCTGTCGTGCTGCCCGACGAGGCCCTCCTGATCCCGGTGCTCAACTCCCTCCCGGAGCGCATCGCGGACATCAACGTGACCATGGGCTACCCGATGTCGGGCAGCGCCCTGAGCGCCCTGATGGACGACGTGGCCTCGCTCCAGATGCACCTGCGCGAGAAGGACGGACAGTGGTACTTCTACCACAAGCAGGTCTGGAGCATCTTCTCCAACAGTCTCTTCAAGTCCGTGACGGGCGAGGCGGGGCAGGAGCTGGCCGCCAGGGTGCGCAAGGCCGCCCGCTACTACATTCCCCAGTCCGAGCTGAACGGCCTTCCGCTCTTCGACCGGATCTTCCAGGCGGTGGTCCGCGACCCCGCCGCGGTCGACCGGCAGCAGGTCCGCGCGCTGGAGGACTACCAGCAGGCGCTGCTCGGCGAGCTGGGCGTCCTGCTGAAAGACGCCCCCGACATGGCGCTGGAGCAGGACTTTGTCCGCGAATACTACCTGGCCGTCGGGCGCCTGCGCGACTGCGGCCTGGCGGTCCTTCCGGCCACCTACTTCCGCCTGCTGGGCAAACTGCTCGGCGCGGCGGCGGTGCCGTTCCGCGGCGAGCCGCTCAAGGGCCTGCAGATCATGGGGCCGCTGGAGACGCGTGCCCTCGACTTCGAGAACCTCATCCTGCTGAGCTGCAACGAGGGCATGTTCCCGCGGCGCAGCGTGGCGTCTTCGTTCGTGCCGGCGGAGCTCCGCAAGGGCTTCGGCCTGCCGACCTATGAATACCAGGACGCCGTCTGGGCGTACTATTTCTACCGCATGATCCAGCGCGCCGGCCGGGTCTGGCTGCTCTTCGACTCCCGTACCGAGGGCCTGAAGGGCGGTGAAGAGAGCCGCTACATCAAGCAGCTGGAGCTGCACTTCGGCGCGCGCATCACCCGCTACACCCTTCGCGCGGATATGTCCGTGGACGCGGAGGAGGAGTCCGCCGCCATCCCCAAGACGGAGGAGGACATCGCCCTGCTGCGGAGCAAGAACCTCTCCGTCTCCACCTTGCAGAAATACCTCGACTGCCCGGCCCGCTTCTATTATTACAGCATCCGCGGTCTCAAGGAGCAGGACGAAGTGAGCGAATCGCTGGAGGCGAACGACGTCGGAACCATCTACCACGAGGCCATGCAGGAGCTCTACGGCGGCCCCGGCAGGCAGGTCACGCGCGCGTGGCTGGAGTCGTTGCTGAAGGGCCCCCGGATCAAGGACACCGTCCGCCGGAGAATGCTGAAGAAGCTGAGTACCTTCGAGGTGAGCGGCCGCAACCTCCTCTACGAAGACCAGGTCTGCAGCTATGTCCGCAAGACGGTCGAGCGTGACATTGCGCTGCTGGATGCGGAGAAATGCGAGCATTTCGACATCCTCGGCCTCGAACTCCCGAAGACCCTGGAACTGGACGGATTCCATTTCATCGGCTACATCGACCGGCTGGACAGCCTGCATCCGGGCGAGGTCCGCGTGGTGGACTATAAGACGGGCAAGGTCACGGACGAGGAGGCCCGGATCAGCGACGCGAATGCGGACGGCGTGGTGGAGCAGCTCTTCGATCCCGCATGCGAGAACCGCCCCAAGATCGCCCTTCAGCTCTATCTCTACGACCGCTTCGTGGCGGCGGACCTGCCGCCGGGAAGCCGGATTCTCAATGCGATCTACCAGCCCGCACGCCTGTTCGTGGAGGGGGTGGAGAACGTGCCCGCGAGCGGGCGCTTCGACGCCCTGATGGCCGGACGGCTGCACGGGCTGCTGCTGGAGATCGCCGATCCTTCCGTCCCCTTCGCGCGGACGGAGAACCGGAAGAACTGCGCCTGGTGTGACTTCAAAAATATCTGCGGACGATGAAGATCCTGAAAGCCAGCGCCGGTTCGGGCAAGACCTACCAGCTCTCCCATACCTATATCGACTTGCTGCTCGCAAGCCGGGAGCCGCATCCCTACCGCCACATCCTGGCGGTGACCTTCACCAACAAGGCCACGGCCGAGATGAAGAGCCGTATCCTGCGCGACCTCGCGGAGCTCGCGAAGACCGACCCGCGCGCCAGGGTCCTGCTCACGGATATGCTGCACGACTACGGCGCCTTCGCCGTCAGCACCAACGACCGCTTCTTCCAGCAGGCGCTGCGCGCCTTCTCCCGGGAGATCGGCCAGTTCGCCGACTACCAGGTCGAGCTGGACAAGCCGTCCCTGATCGCCGAGGCGATGGACCGCATCCTCGATTCGCTGACCGAGGACAGCGGCGAACTGCTGACCTGGATCCGCAAGAGTCTCTCGGAGACCCTTGAGCAGGGGCGCCGGTACCAGGTGGATGAGGGCCTGCTGGAGATCGGCCAGCTCCTCAAGAACGACGAATTCCGCAAGCTCGCGGAGCAGGAGGGCATTTCCGGCCGGGAAGCCTTCAGCCAGGAACGGCTGAAGAAGGTCCGCAGCTCCTGCCGGAAAGTTATGCAGGACTTCTGCGACCGCGCCGCGGCGCTCGGCATCGAGGCGAAACCCGGCGACAAGATCAAGATGCTGTCGCCGACCAAGCTCGCGAAGGCCTCCCCGGAGGTCCGGGAGCTGTTCGGCGACCCCTACCGCGAATACTGCACCGCCCTCATCCTGGACGGCCTCCTCTACCGGCTGGGCCTGGCGGGCGAGTTCTACAAGGCCTTCGACGAGCTGGTGGCCGAGAAGAACGTGATGTCCCTGGACGACTCCAACACCGTGCTCCGGGACATCATCGCCGGCTCCGACGCCCCCTTCGTCTATGAGAAGCTGGGCGTGCGTTACGAGCATTTCCTGCTGGACGAGTTCCAGGACACCTCCCGCATCCAGTGGGACAACTTCCTGCCGCTGCTCCGCGAGAGCGACGGGTATGACCACGAGAACCTGATCGTCGGCGACGTCAAGCAAAGCATCTACCGCTGGCGCGACTCCGACTGGGAGCTGCTGGGCGGCGAGGTGCAGCGGACCTTCCCGCGCGCCACGGTGGAGCCCCTGCAGGGCAACTGGCGCAGCACCCGGACCGTCATCGGATTCAACAACCGCTTCTTTACCTATGCCGCGGCGCAGCTCGGCCTGCAGGAGAACTATGCCGACGTGAAGCAGGACGCGATGCTGCAGGAGGCGCAGGAGGGGGAAGTGCGTGTGGATTTCTGCGCCGACCAGCTCGGAGCCGTCCTGCAGTCCATCGAAGACGTACGCCGGAACGGGGCGGAATGGAGCGACATCGCCGTGCTGGTGCGGAACAAGAAGGAAGGGGCCGCGATTGCGGCCGAACTGATCGCCCACGACATCCCGGTCATCTCCGACGACTCGCTGAACCTCAAGGGCTCGCCGGCCGTGCGCCGGCTGGTGTCGCTGCTCAGCTGCTGCGAGAACCCCGCCGACCAGCTCGGCCGTTTCCTCGCCGACGAGATGGGATTCGAGCTCCCGGAGACCTACCACTCGCTGGTGGACTTCAGCGAGGAGCTGCTGCGCGCCATGCTGGCCTGGAACCCCGCCGTCCTGGACGGCCAGGTGCTCTTCGTGCAGGCCTTCATGGACCGGCTCCAGGAATGGGTGCAGGTCAACGGCAACAATCTGCGCGGTTTCCTCAAATATTGGGAAGAGCAGGAGGAACTCTATATCGGCTCGCCGGAGAACGCCGCTTCCGTGCGCGTACTGACCATCCATAAATCCAAGGGCCTGGAGTTCCCGCACGTCATCTTCCCCTTCGCCAACAAGGTGGACCTGTACAAGGGCAACGTGCACTGGTGCCGCCTGTCCACCGAGCGGTCCCCGTTCGACCCGGAGGTGGCCGGCATCTATCCGGTGAACCTGACCAGCCTGGCGGAGACGAGCCGCTTCGACGAGGCGGCGGAGCGCGAGCGGCGGCTCCAGCTGATGGACAATATCAATGTATTCTACGTGGCGCTGACCCGCGCCGGGAAGAGCCTGCACATCATCGCGGCGCCGCCGTCCGGCGTCTGCCGGAAGTCGCTTGGCAAGGCGTTGCCGCACTACGGCAACTTCGCCGAGCTGCTCTTCCACTGCCTGGGCGGGCAGGAAAGCTTCCGCGCCGGCCAGCCGTACGACTTCCGCCGGATGGAGCGGAAGGAGGAGCGGCGCGAGCTGGACTTCCCGGCGGCCTATCCTTCCGTTCCGCTCGGCGGGCGGCTGACGCCCTCGCAGGACGCGCACGACTTCTTCGGCGACGACGGCACGGTGGGGGCGGAGTCCTCGCCGCGCCTGCGGGGCATCGTCCTGCACGACATCCTCGCCGAGGTCCGGACGCCGGACGAGTTGGACGCCGCGGTCGACGCCGCAGTGCGTGACGGCCGGCTGGAAGCGGCCGAAGGCGAAGCGGCGCGGCGGCTCCTGCGCGAGCGCATCGCCGCACACCCGGCGTGGTTCCCCGCGACGCTCGACGGCGTGGAGATCTGCAACGAGGTGGACCTGTTCGACACGTCCGGCGCCGTCGAGCGCCCGGACCGCGTCATCCTGCGCGGCCGGCAGGCCGTCATCGTGGACTATAAGTTCGGCGCCGAACTGCCCTCCTACCGCCGCCAGCTGCAGCGCTACGCCCGGCTCTGGCACGAACTTGGCTATGAAATCGGCGGAGCATACATCTGGTATGTCGAAGAAGATAAAACCGTAGAAGCACTATGAAACGTTGGATCCTTCCTCTCCTGGCCCTGCTGCTGTCCCTGACGGCGGCCGCCCAGCCGCAGCTCGCGGAGATCGCCGCGCACCTGCAGACCGACCGCATCTCCCTGCACTACGACTGCACCTACACGCAGGATGCGCCCGTGAAGCTTTCCGGCGTCCTGCTTATCCAGGGCGAGTGCTACCGCGCCGCTGGCAACGGGATGGAGATCTACTGCGACGGCGCCACGCGCTGGACCGTGGACCCGGACTCGAAGGAAGTCTATATCGAGCCCGCGGAGGGCCTCGCCGAGCTGGTGGCCTATCGCGACTCCCTGTCGGAGCTGAAGATCACCGAGCTCAAATACCTGCCCCTCTCCGACGACCTCGCTCCCTTCCGCTTCGACACCGCCGCCCTCGGCTCCGACTGGGTCGTCACGGATTTACGGTAAAATATAAGCCGCTGCGGGAAGACCACGGCGGCTTTTATTAACTGTCGGACCGGGCTATTCCGCCGCGGGGATGACGATCTTGTATGTCTTGGAGGCCTTGTTGGTGAGTTTGTCGCTGCGGAGCCAGAGGTTGGCTTCTTTCAGGAAGAAATAGGTGGTGCCGTGCTCCTCGGCGAAGTCCGTCAGGTTCGGGATGGGCTCGCTGACGGTCACGACCTCCTTGACGGCGGGATAGGTGTAGGCATCCTCCACGTGGAAGCCGAAGGCCTCGGGATTCTCGAAGAAATACTTGGCCGTGAGGATGCGGAACATGTAGCGGGAGGTCTCCGCGGGCAGGAAGAGGTCCATCGCCTTCTTCTGGCGCTGGTTGGTGACCCGCTGGGAGATGCCGCCCTGGCCGGCGTTGTAGCTGGCCGCCACGGTCATCCAGTCGCCGAATCTGGCATACGCCTCCTTGAGGTACTTGCAGGCGGCCTCGGTCGATTTCTCGATATGGTAGCGCTCGTCCACCTCGTCGGCAACCTCCAGGCCGTAGGAACGGCCGGTGGCCTTCAGGAACTGCCAGGGGCCCGCCGCCCCCGCCGTAGAGACGGATTTGGGATCCAGGTTGCACTCGATGGCCATGAGGTACTTCAGGTCCTCGGGCACGCCGTTCTTCTTCAGGATGGGGACGACGATGGAGAACATCCGCTCCGCCCGCTTGAGCATCAGGATGGAGTTCGTGTGGCCGTAGGTGAAGGCGATCAGTTCGCGGTCCATCCGCTCGTACAGGTCCGGACGGTCGAAACGGTAGGTCTGTCCGGCGAATTCGATGAACTGCGGCACCTGGGGCGCCTGGAATTGAAGGTCCTGGGGTATGTATTCAACCTGCGCGCAGGCGGAAACGGGAACTGCCAGCAGGGCTGCCAGGACAAAGGAAATAAAGGCTAACGGTCTTTTCATAACACAAAGATGCAAAAACTCCGTCATTTCCACAACAATTGATCATCCTCCATCCACAAAAACGGCCCCTGGTGTGGACGGACGTCGGAAAAACACGGTTCCGTCCACAAAAACGCCTTGTTTTGTGGACGGAACCGTTAATCACGAACGATAATCTTGGTATTCTGAAATTAATCGCTATCTTTGCAAAGAACAATTAGGCCGCCGAAAGACGGCGATAGATTTATGCAAACTATGAAGAGCGCCAGACCTGTGAAGGCGTGGCGCTCTTTTTCTTTTAGACGGACGATGTACTCTTCCCACAAGAGCCCCAACCTAATTGTTCTTTAATGTATAAATCTATCAAGCTCTTCGTTGGCATATCTGTACAAGGTGCACGTGCCAAACGTGTTCGCATCCACGCTTACAAGCGTGTCCGAAACGGTAAAACAGAATTTGTGAAGGCCCATTGGCGCCAGTACTGGCGTTAGTGTCGTGTCTTGTCCGGTTCTCGTAACTGGTGCTTCTCCGTTCGTCCGCCCTAGGGGACCCGTTCCCCGGAAGCCACTCCGTCAGGGGTGGCTTCTTGCATACCCCGTCCACTTCCGCCAATAGGTGTCCAGCAAATCGGCCTTCTACGCTTTCTGTGTGGACAAGGTATGGAGCACCGCAATCAGTTCCGCTTGTTCGGCAGAACATCTCCAATTAATTGCTATCTTTGTGGTTTGTATGAACGGGGAAAATGACTTTTCGCGTCTGGAGCTGCGCCTGCCCGCCTGCAGGAGCAACTACCGCTATTTCCGCGGCCTGCTGAAGTCCTCCACGAAGCTCCTGGTGCTCGTGAAGGCCAACGCCTACGGCCACGGCGCGGTGGAGTTCGCCTCCATGATGCAGCAGGAAGGCGCCGACTACCTGGCGGTGGCCCTGCCCGTCGAGGGCATGGAGCTGCGCCGGAACGGTATCTCCCTGCCCATCCTGGTGCTCACCGCCGGGACGGACTTCTTCCCCGAGATCATCGAGAACCACCTGGAGCCGGGCATCCCCAATCTCTACACGCTGGAGGCGCTCTGCGCGGAACTCCGCAGCCGCAGCATCCGGCAGTTCCCCATCCACATCAAGCTCGACACCGGCATGCACCGGCTCGGTTTCATGACCGGCGAACTGCCTGCCCTGCTGGACTTCCTCAGGACGCACGACGAAGTCCGCGTGCAGTCCATCTATTCGCACCTCGCCGTGGCGGAAGACCCCGCCGAGGACGAATTCACCCTGGGCCAGATCCGGATGTTCGAGCAGAACGCGCAGACGATCACGGACGCGGTCGGCTACCGGCCGATGTGGCACATCCTGAACTCCGCCGGCATCGAGCGTTTCCCGCAGTACCAGCACGACATGGTGCGCCTGGGCATCGGCATCTACGGCATCAGCGCCCTGCCCGGCGTGCACCTCGCCCCCGTGGCTTCACTGAAGGTCAAGGTCCTGCAGGTCAAGACGCTGGGGCCGGAAGACGGCACCATCGGCTACGGCCGCCACGGACACGTGGCGCCGACCGGCACCGTCATCGCCACCATCCCGGTGGGCTACGCCGACGGCCTGGACCGCCATTTCGGCTGCGGCGCCGTCTCGTTCAGCATCCGCGGGCACCGCGCTCCCACCATCGGCAACATCTGCATGGACATGTGCATGATCGACGTCACGGGCATCCCGGACGTGCAGGTCGGCGACACCGTGACCATCTTCGGCGAGGACCCGACCGTCGGCGAACTCGCGCAGATCCTCGGCACCATCCCCTACGAGATCCTGACTTCGGTGCCCCGCCGCATCGAACGCATCATCCTGAGGAAATAAAAAAGAAGTCGGGCCTTTCGGTCCGACTTCTTTTCTGAAAACCGGGTTACTACCAGCGGTCTTCGGAAGAAACGGTGAGCTTCTTACGGCCGTGGGCGCGGCGGGCTGCAAGAACCCGGCGGCCATTCGGCGTGCTCATACGCTCGCGGAAGCCGTGCTTGTTGACACGCTTGCGGTTGGAGGGTTGAAAAGTCCTTTTCATATCTTCTATTTTTTAGTTTTCAGATTTTGGGAGGGCAAAGGTAATCTTTTCCGATTTCAATTACAAATTTTTCTGCAAAATATTCATCTTTCAGCCATTCATCGACCCTCCAAGTCCGGATTTTTCCGGGTTCGACCCGGCATTTCCGGGTCAGTTCGGAGATTTCGGCGTTGACATCTCCCCCCTTGAGGTAGAGGATGCTGCGGCGGAATTTCCCCTTCACCCAGGGGTAGAAATTGTCCAGCGTCGTCACGGCACGGGACACCACCCAGTCGAAGGTCTCTCCGAGGCTCTCGGCGCGGGCGTTGACGCAGCGGACGTTCTGCAGGCCGAGGCCGTCGGCGACCGCCTGCGCCACCTTGATCTTCTTGCCGATGGAGTCGCAGAGGGTAAACTGCGCGGTCGGGAACTCGGTCGCGAGCGGGATGCCCGGGAATCCTCCACCTGTCCCCAGATCCAAAATGGACGCACCGTCGAAGGCGCCGGGATAGAAACGCCTGACGTATTCGGCGATCGCCAGCGAATGCAGGATATGGTGCTCGTAGAGCGCGTCGATGTCCTTGCGGGACACGACGTTGATGCGCTCGTTCCACTCGCGGTAGAGCGCGATCATCGGCTCGTATTGTTCTTTGGTCCTCATATTGTTGCCGCTGCGGCAAAGATACAAAAAATCCCCGGACTGTCCGGGGATTGATTGCAGGTGGATAGTTTATTGTCCGATGTAGGAACGCAGGGCTTCGACGTAGGCGGCGAAGGCGTTGCGGCCGGTATCGGTGATGCGGCAGGTCGTACGGGGTTTCTTTCCCTGGAAGCCCTTCTCGACCGTGATGTAGTCGGCAGCGGCCAGTTTGTCCAGCTGGACGCTCAGGTTGCCCGCCGTGGCGCCCGTCTGCTGCCGGAGGTACACGAAGTCGGCTTCGTCCACTTCCATGAGCACGGACATGATGGCCAGACGGAGCTCCGAATGGAGCAGCGGATCCAGTTTGTCAAACATGGCGTTACTTGTTTTGGATCAGGACGGCCACACCGGTCAGGGCGAGGACCAGGCCGCCCACGGTGAAGACCAGCAGTTGGTAAGAAACGCTGCTCAGCAGGCCGCCGACGATGGCTCCGCCCAGGCCGATGAAGAAGCCGCCGATGATCACGGGCCAGTTCTTCAGCAGGATGCCGGACAGGGTCAGGGCGAAGCCGAACAGCAGGCTGATGGCAACCGTGAAGTTGATCGGCGCGATGAAGACGCCTGCGAGCGAGGTGCAGACAGAGAAGACACAGAAAGCAAGCCAGGTGGCGGTGAGCATACGGCTGACGGTGTTGCAGGGGACATCCTTGACCCTGCGGTTCAGAGCCGCCGACAGGGGGAAGCCGACGAGCGGCATGGCGAACCAGAGCATGTTCCAGGCGGGTTTGCCCGTCTTGCCCCAGAGCAGGGCGATGGCGAGCGAGAAAGCGAAGAGCAGGGTTCCCCAGGTAATGAGCGGACCGGCGCTCTGGCGGAGGATCGTGCGGCGGTTGTGCTCAATGGCATCGTTGATGAGCTCGAGGCTCCGCTGCGGCGTAAGTTCATTGTTGGTTTCCATAAATCACTAACTTTTAATACATTATTAAATTCATAGAACCTCCCCTGCTGCGCACTCAGGTTTGAATTCCAATGCAAATATAAACAAGTTTACAATATAAACCAAATTTATTGCAACTTTTTTTTAACTTTGTCTTCTGAATAGTCTGAATATGTATCTAGCAGAAGATTTGGTCCATCCGTCCGACTCGGCCCAGGTGGCCTGGAGCCGGTTCAAAGAAATGCTGGCCGCCGATCCGGGCACCGCGATGCAGCAGCTCGGCCGGGAGGCCCTGCAGTTCGGCCTGAAGGTCCTGCTGGCGCTGGTCCTGTATTTCGTCGGCGCCTGGGTCATCAAGCGCATCAAGCATGCGATGGAGCGCTATTTCCAGCGCAAGAAGACAGACCGGGCCATGGCCTCGTTCATCTCCAGCTTCGTCTCCATCGCCCTGACAGTCCTGCTGATCGTCGTGCTCGTGGGCACGCTCGGCATCAACACCACCTCGCTCGCCGCCCTGCTGGCGGCCGGCGGCATGGCGCTGGGCATGGCGCTCAGCGGCACGGTACAGAATTTCGCCGGCGGGCTGATGCTGATGATCTTCAAGCCCTTCAAGGCCGGCGATTACATCGAAGCCCAGGGCTACGCCGGGGTGGTGACGGAGGTCACCATCGTGGGCACGCACCTGACCACCATCGACAACCGCCGGGTAGTCCTGCCCAACGGTGCGCTTTCCAACGGCAATATCGTCAACTACAGCAGTTTCCCGCTGCGCCGCATCGACCTGCCAGTGAGCGTGGAATACGGCACGGACGCCGCCGCCTGCAAGGAGAAGCTCCTGGAGATCGTCCGGGAGGACGCGCGCATCCTGGATGCGGAGACGCCCGGGGCCGCCGATCCCTTCGTGGCCGTACAGAAACTCTCCGAGAGTTCCGTCAACTTTATCATACGCGCGTGGGTGAAGGGCAGCGACTACTGGCCCGCCCAATTCGACCTCAACGAGCGCATCTACACCGAGCTCCCGCAAGCGGGTATCAAGTTCCCGTTCCCGCAGCTCGACGTGCACGTACATCAAGCATGAAAAGACTTCTGGACCTCTACCGCGACTGGGCCGGCGCAGCGCCGGACGCCACCGAGCTGCTGCCCCTGTCGGGCAGCGCCCGCAAGTATTACCGGATGACCGGAGAAGGCGGCACCGTGATCGGCTGCATCGGCACCAATCCGGCCGAGAACCGCGCCTTCCTCACGCTCGACGCGCAGTTCTGCGACCACGGGCTCCACGCCCCCGCCGTGTACGGCGTGTCGCCGGACGGGATGGCCTATATCCAGGAGGACCTGGGCGACGGGCAGCTGTTCGAGCTGCTGAAGCCCGCCCTCGCGGACGGGAATTTCTCCAAGGAGCAGCTGGACTGGCTGCACGACACCATCGCCCTGCTGCCCGCCGTGCAGTTCAAGGTGGGCGAAGGCATGGACTGGGGCGTCTGCTTCCCCGACCGGGAGTTCAACGCCCGGATGGTGGACTTCGACCTCAACTATTTCAAATACGATTTCCTGAAGCTCACGGGCCTCGAGTTCAACGAGATCCGGCTGCAGGACGACTTCGACCGCGTGCGCGCGGACGCGCTCGCCTTTGAAGGAGAGACCTTCATGTACCGCGACTTCCAGGCGCGCAACGTGATGATCAAGGACGGC
Organism: Bacteroidales bacterium; assembly: GCA_017960585.1. Taxonomy (GTDB): domain Bacteria; phylum Bacteroidota; class Bacteroidia; order Bacteroidales; family UBA932; genus Cryptobacteroides. The sequence goes on along the minus strand of JAGCYX010000037.1, from coordinate 9,429 downwards.
GAGCCCTGCTTCATCGACTTCCAGGGCGGCCGGCGCGGCCCCGTGCAGTACGACCTCGCGTCGTTCCTCTGGAACGCCGGGACGCACTTCTCCGCCGCGCTGCGGCGCGAGCTGGAAGGGGTATACCTACGCGCGCTGGACGCCTTCCGGCCGGTGGACGAGGCGGATTTCTACCGCCGCTACCGCCTGCTGACGCTGGTGCGCCTGCTGCAGGAAACGGGGGCCTACGGCTTCCGGGGCCTGGTGGAGCGCAAGCAGCTCTTCCTCGACTGCATCCCGACGGTGCTCGGCTGCTTCCGGGAGCTGACCGACGAGCCCTTCGAGCGCTATCCGTATCTGACGGAAGTGCTGCAGCGCCTCTCGACCGAATGGGACGGCAGGACCCTCCTGCCCGGCGTGGAGGTGGCCTTATGAAAGCGCTGATCTTCGCCGCCGGGCTGGGAACCCGGCTCCGTCCGATTACGGACACGATGCCCAAGGCGCTCGTCCCCGTGGGGGGCGTGCCGATGCTGGAGCGGGTGCTGTGCAAGCTGCGTGACGCGGGCATCGATTCCTTCGTGGTGAACGTGCATCATTTCGCGGAGCAGATCGAGGCCTTCCTGGCGAGCCACGATTTCGGCGTGCCGGTGGCCATTTCGCGCGAGGAGCGTGAGCCGCTGGAGACCGGCGGGGGCATCCGCCACGCCGCGCCGCTGCTCGCTTCGACCGAGGGACGCTTCCTGGTGCACAACGTGGATATTCTCAGCAACCTGGACATCCGCTGGCTGCTGGCGCAGGACGATCCGTCCAACCTGGCGACGCTGCTGCTGATCGACGCGCCGGCCGACCGCTACCTGCTCTTCGACGAGGAGATGCGCCTCGTGGGCTGGACCAATGTCCGCACGGGCGAGGTCAAGAGTCCGTTCCTGCCGGATTTCGATCCGGCGCGGTACCGGCGCTATTCTTTCTGCGGGATCCACATCGTTTCGGAGGCGGTCTTCGAGAAAATGGCGGCCTGGCCGGAGAAGTTCTCGATCATCGATTTCTATTTGAGCGAGTGCACCGCGGGGAGCATCCGGGGCGTCGTGGCGCAGGAGCTGCGGCTGATCGATATCGGCAGTCCGGAGAAGCTCGCGGAAGCGAATAATTCTGTATCTTTGTAGGTTGTGAGTTTTTTGGGGCGCATAGTGTTTCCGGTCGCTGTGACGGCATTTACTGTCACCGGCATCTTCCACCCGTCGGCGGAGTCTTCCAGACGGGCGGCCGGAAATTATTTTTCGGTCCCCGAAAAATCAATTTCCGCTCCGCTGTCCGCCGACGGGAGCACGGATTCTCCCGTGCAGGATACGGTGATATACCCCGTGGCGGGGTACAAGCTGCGGCGGACGCTGTTGCTGGAAGAGATCGTGGTGCGGGACACGTCCGCGGCGGAGGAGTTCGCGGATTCGATGGCGGTGGCCGTCGACACGACCCCGCCCCGGCTGAATCCGCGCGATTCGCTGAAGGCGTTGCTGGACTCGACCCTCTGGGACAAGCTCGATTCCATCTATCTCGCCGATTCCACGGCCAAGGCCAGGGCGGCCTTCGAGGCCTGGTATGCCGGGCTCTCGCGCCAGGAGCGCAAGGCGTACGACATGGAGCAGCGAGCGAAGCAGAAGCTGGCGCGGGCCGATTCCCTGAACAAGGTCCGGGAGGAACGGCAGAACGTCCGCGACAGCATCGCGGAGACCACGCCGCGCATCCTGGAGACCTACGCCATTCCCGATTCGCTGTACTACAAGCGGCTCATCGCCTGGACGGTCGATCCGGACTTCTGCAAGCTCAAACCTTACACGCCGGACACCACCTACAATTACCATTTCCACGACTTCCCCTTCCGCCGCACGGACGTCAACGCCACCTGGCTGGGCGTGGCCGGCTCGCCGGTCCAGCACTACAACTGGTTCCAGCGCCGCAGCGACGAGGGCGTGGAGTTCTATGACGCACAGGAGGCCTGGAGCTACTCGCACCGCACCCTGCCGCACTACAACACGAAGGTCCCCTACACCGAACTCGCCTACTTCGGCACCCTCTTCGCCAAGGAGGCCAAGATCTCGGACAACCTGCACCTCTTCACCACGCAGAACATCACGCCCGCGCTCAATTTCTCCCTGCTCTACGACCGCTTCGGCGGCGGAGGGTTCCTCGAGCGGGAGGAGACGGTCAACAAGACCGCCGTGGCGCAGGTCAACTACCTGGGCAAGCGCTACACCCTGCACGCCGGCTATATCTACAACATGGTCCGCCGACAGGAGAACGGCGGCATGCGCGACCCGAGCTGGATCCGCGACACGACCGTGGACGCGCGCGACATCCGGGTCAACCTGGCCGACGCCCAGTCCAAGATCAAGAAGAACACCGTCTTCCTGGACCAGCAGCTGCGCATCCCGTTCACCTTCATCGAGAAGATGCGGGCGCGCCGCGACAGCACCTACACCTTCGACGCCGACGCGCTGAACCGCGACATCACCACGGCCTACATCGGCCACAGCTTCGAGTTCTCCACCTACACCCGCAAATACTCCGACGCCATCAGCGACGAATACGGACGCGCCTTCTACAACGATGCCTTCCGCTACGGATCCGTGAGCGCCGACTCCTTGCGCGTGATGCGGCTGGACAACAAGTTCTACATCCGCCTCCAGCCCTGGTCCGAGCAGGGCGCCGTGTCGCGCCTCGACATCGGCGTGGGCGACTACCTCAAGCACTACTTCGACAGCACCACCGTGCGTCCGACCAAGCACGCGGAGAACTCCTTCTACCTGTACGCGGGCGCGGAGGGGCAGCTGTTCAAGACCGCCTTCTGGGATGCGAAGACGCGCTTTGTGCTGCTCGGCCACGACGCCGGCGACTTTTCCGTAGAGGCCAACGCCGGCTTCCGCTTCTTCCCGTTCCGGCGCGCGCGCAAGAGCCCGGTCAGCGTGACCGCGCATTTCGAGTCCCTCCTCGAGAACCCGACGTACTACCAGCAGCACCTCAACCTGAACCACTTCAGCTGGGATAATGAATTCGGCAAGATCTCCACGACGCGCATCCAGGGCCGCATCGACATCCCGTACTGGCGCCTGTCCGCCGACGTGGGCTACGCCCTGCTGGCAGGCAATCTGTACTACGACACGGCCGGCATCATCCAGCAGAACGACAAGGCGATGAGCGTGCTGTCCGCACAGCTGCGCAAGGAGTTCGTGCTGGGTCCGGTGCACTTCGACCACCGCGCCCTGTTCCAGGTTTCCTCCAATCCGGAGGTCCTGCCGCTGCCGGCGGCCGCCTTCAATTTCCGCTACTTCCTCGAGTTCGTGGTGCAGCGCAACGAGCAGCGCAAGACCGTGATGACCATGCAGGTCGGCGCCGACGCCTACTACAACACGGCATGGTACTCCCCCGCCTGGAATCCCAACCTGGGCGTCTTCCATAACCAGACCGACCGGCAGTACACCAACGGCCCCTGGTTCGACATCTTCGTGAACGTGCAGTGGAAACGCGCCTGCGTCTTCATCAAGTACCAGAACGCCGGCCTGGGCTGGCCGCTGCTGCATCCCGACTACTTCAGCGCCGACCGCTACATCATCACCCAGAGCGGCGGCGACGGCCTGAAGTTCGGCATCTTCTGGCCCTTCTACACCCAACCCGGCAACCGCGCCCGTTCCCAGGCGCAGCGGCCATGAGCCGGACTGAGCGCAGCGTCCTCCTCGCCTTCGCGGCCCTGATCGCCGCCGTCGGCGTCGCGTCCCTGTACCGGCGCCCGCAGCCGGAAACGGATACGCGCGTCAAACCGCCGCACATCAGCGGCGTGCTGGAACTGGCCCCGCTGGCCGATACCTCCAAGGCCCTGATCATCGGTTATCATTATCACCTGTTGCAGCGCTTCGCCGCCGACAACGGGCAGACCATCGACATCCGGCTCACGGAGCCCAGCCGGACTTACCTGGATTCCCTGCGGGCCGGGGCGGTGGACATCGTCGTGGTGCCCTTCGAGGACAGCCTGGCCGCGGACAGCGTGCTGGTTTCGGTGCCCGTGGACAGTATGAGCGTCTGGCTGATGCGCCACGACGAGCACGCCGGGATGCAGGAGCTCAACGAATGGATCGACGCCTGGCACGCCTCGGACGACTACGCTCCCACGCGGGACGTCTTCCTGAACCGCTTCAACGCCTTCCGCAGCGGGCCGCGGGCGCAGATCAGCCCCTACGACAGCCTGATCCGGGCCCACGCGGATTCGCTCGGCTGGGACTGGCACCTGCTCGCCGCCGTGATCTACCAGGAGTCCCGCTTCCACATCGAAGCCCGCTCGCCACGCGGCGCCGCCGGGCTGATGCAGATGATGCCCAAGACCGCGGCGCGTTACGGCGTCACGGACCCGCTGGACCCGGAGATGAACATCCGCGCGGGCGCCCAGTCGCTGGGCACCCTCATCAAGCGCTATTACAATGTCGGGGACAATATGACCGAGCGTTACAAATACGCCCTGGCGGCCTACAACGCAGGCATCGGACGCATCGACGACTGCATCAACCTCGCGCGCTATCTAGGCGTGGACACGGGCTACTGGATCAACATCGTGAACCGGGTGCTGCCGCTGATGGGCCAGGAAAGCGTCATGGAGAGCGGGGTCGTGAAACGGGGTCCCTTCAAGGGCGTGGAGACCGCCTACTACGTGGACCACGCTATCGCGGTGTACGACCGTCTTTGCCGGATCTGCCCCTGAGGCGCGCCACGAGCGGGTCGGTCAGGCGCATCATGGCGCCGGGCAGGACGGCGAGCAGCAGCGTCCCCAGACCGATGACGATGCCCGGCGTACGGGCCAGCAGCGCGTCGCCCAGCGTGGTGAAAGCGCCCGCGCCGAGCGGGTTGCGGAAGAAGAGCAGGCAGAGCAGCGCCGCGATGACCACCATCAGCGAATCCATCACCACCTTGACCGGGCCGAAGGGCTTGCGCAGCACCTTGCTGAACGCCGCCACCGTCATCTCGGCCGACAGCATCCAGGCGTCCGCCGCCACTTCGATGCTGACGCCGAACGCCGTCACGACGCCGCCGAGAACCGACAGGCCGAGCCGGGCGGCAAAAGAATCCGGATACAGCCAGTCCAGCGCCCAGAGGCAGCCGTCGATCAGATAGCCGAATACCGCCGAGGCCACGATCTGCATCAGGTATTTCGCCTTGAAGTCTTTGCGCAGCAGCGCCAGCTGGATCAGGATCATGGAGGTGTTGACCAGCAGGGTGAAGGTGCCGACCGAAAGCGCCGGCCAATGCAGATTGAGCACATAGGCCGGGCACGACAGCGGAGCGGTGCCGAGGTTGGAGATGATCGACAGCGCCACGCCGAGCGCCACGAACACCAGTCCCACGCTCGCCACGGCGTATCGCCGGAGGATATCTTTCGCTTTCGGATTCATTTCGGGCACAAATATCGGAATTTTCCGTAAATTCGCAGTCTTATTCGATATTACATTAATATTCAAGATATGAAAAAGCTTTACTTGATCATGATTCCTGTGATGATGCTGGCGGCCTGCCAGCCCAAGGATGTGAAGGCCCCGGCCCTGGATCCGACCGACATGGATCTGGCCGTGGCGCCCGGTGAGGACTTCTTCCTCTACGCCAACGGCGGTTGGATGCAGAAAAATCCCCTCAAGGCGGAATACGCTCGTTTCGGTTCCTTCGACGTGCTGCGCGAGAAGAACGTGGAAGACCTCAACGCCCTGTTCTCCGAGATGACGGAGATGAACCCGGAAGCCGGTACCATCGACCAGAAGATCGTGGACCTGTACAAGCAGGGCCTCGATTCCACCCGCCTCAACGAGGAAGGTGCGGCTCCGCTGAAGAAATACCTCGACGAGATCTACGCCATTTCCGACAAGAAGGCGCTCGCCGCACACCTCGGAAAGATGAACCTCGTGGGTGAGGGTGGCTTCTTCGGGGGCGGCGTGGACGCCGACCTGATGGACAGCAAGACCCAGGTCTTCTACCTCGGCCAGGGCGGCCTCGGCATGGGCGACCGCGACTACTACGTGGATCCCGCCAACGCCGAGCTGCGCAAGGGCTACGAGGCGATGCTCGCCAAGTTCTTCACCCTCGCCGGCCTGGACAACGCCGAGAAGCGCGCGGCCAACGCCGCGGGCGTCGAGGACAAGCTCGCCGAGTTCTCCTGGACCAGCGTGCAGAACCGCGACATCGAGAAACTCTACAACCCGATGAGCTCCGCCCAGATCTACAAGACCTTCTCCGGATTCGACTTCAAGGCCTTCGCCGAGGCGATGGGTCTTCCCGAGATGGACAAGGTGATCGTGGAGCAGCCCTCCTTCTTCCAGGGCTTCAGCAAGCTCTTCAAGAGCACCGACCTGGAGGTCCTGAAGGACTACGTCGCCGCCTGCCTGATCAACGGCGCCGCGGGCAACCTGTCCGATGACTTCTACGCCGCCAACTTCGACTTCTACAGCACCCAGATGAGCGGCATCACGGAGCAGAAGCCGCGCTGGAAGCGCGCGATGAGCGTGCCCAACAGCATTCTCGGCGAGGCCGTGGGCCAGATGTACGTGGCGAAGTTCTTCCCCGAGACCTCCAAGCAGAAGATGCTCGACTTGGTGAAGAACCTGCAGATCTCCCTCGGCCAGCACATCGACTCCCTGGAGTGGATGTCCGACGCCACCAAGGCCAAGGCCCGCGAGAAGCTGGAGGCCTTCACCGTGAAGATCGGCTATCCCGACAAGTGGAAGGACTACAGCACCCTGCAGGTAAATCCGGAGCTGAGCTACTACGAGAACCTGCGCGCCGCCAGCGCCTGGTATGTGCAGGACAATCTCTCCAAGCTCGGCAAGCCGACCGACCCGACCGAGTGGGGCATGACGCCGCAGACGGTCAACGCCTACTACAACCCGACGACCAACGAGATCTGCTTCCCGGCCGGTATCCTGCAGCCGCCGTTCTTCAACCCGGATGCGGATGACGCCGTGAACTACGGTGCCATCGGCGTGGTGATCGGCCACGAGATGACCCACGGCTTCGACGACCAGGGCAGCCTGTTCGACAAGGACGGCAACATGAACAACTGGTGGACCCCCGAGGACCGTGCCGCCTTCGTCGAGAAGACCCACGTGCTGGTGGACCAGTTCAATGAGGTGGAGATCCTGCCGGGCGTGAAGGCCAACGGCGAACTGACCCTCGGCGAGAACATCGCCGACCACGGCGGCGTGAGCGTGGCCTGGACGGCCCTGCACAACGCCCTCGGCGAGAATGTGCCCGCCCCGATCGACGGCTTCACCGCCGAGCAGCGCTTCTTCCTCGGCTACGCCCGCGTGTGGGCGCAGAACATCACCGACGAGGAGAAGGCCCGCCTGACCAAGCTCGACGTCCACTCGCTGGGCAACAACCGCGTGAACGTAACCCTGCGCAACTTCGACCAGTTCTTCGAGGCCTTCGGCATCCAGGAGGGCGATGCGATGTGGCGTCCGGTGAGCGAGCGCGTCCATATCTGGTAATACCGTGCAGGCCGGAGGCTTCATCGCCCGGCGCCTGCGCGTCAAGGAGAAGATGGCTGTCGTCGCGATAGCCATCTCCTTCTTTGTCATCATCATCGCCGTCGCCATCTCGGCGGGCTTCCGCCGGGAGATCCGCGGCGGCGTGTCCGCCATCACGGGCGACGTGCTGCTGACCAATTCGGCCGCCGACCTGACCGGCGGCGCCGATCCCGTCCGCACCCCCTCCTGCCTGAAGGACCTGGAGGGGGTGCGCGGCGTGGAGCGGATCCAGCCGGTGGTCTATGGCGCCGGCATCCTCAAGCTCGGCGACGACATCCAGGGCGCCCTGTTCAAGGGGACACCCGCCGACACCGTCTCGATGGGCGTGCGCATCCCGGCCTCGCTCGCGGACCGCTTCGGCCTCGGCGTCGGGGACGATTTGACGGCGTACTACGCCGGCGAGAAGACCAAGATCCGCAAGTGGCGCATCCTCGAAGTCTATGAAAGCCCCATGGCCACCGACGAGGGCCAGCTGCTCTACGTTCCGATCCAGGATATGCGGCGGCTCTACGAGTGGGACGAGGACGAATCCTCCCTGCTGGAGGTGACGCTGGCGCCGCGTTTCCGGAACCGGCGCGCCCTCGAGGAGCTCACGCAGGAGCTGGGCTGGCGCGCCATGCTCGGCGCGAAGGAAGAGGAGGATCCGCTGCGCGCCGTCTCGTCCACCGAGCGCTTCCCGCAGCTGTTCGACTGGCTGGACCTGATCGACTTCAACGTTTACGCGATCCTGCTGCTGATGACCATCGTGGCGGGATTCAACATGATTTCGGGGCTGCTGATCCTGCTGTTCCGGCACGTCTCCACCATCGGCACGCTCAAGACCCTCGGCATGGGGAACAAGGCCGTGGCCGGGGTGTTCCTGCGGGTCGGGGCCCGCACCGCCGCCATCGGCATGGCCGCGGGCAACGTGCTCGCCCTGCTCTTCTGCCTCATCCAGGGCACCACGCACCTGATCAAACTGAATCCGGAGAACTATTTCGTCTCCTTCGTGCCCGTGCACGTCAACCTGCCCGGCATCCTCCTGGCGGACGTCGCCGCCTTCGCCGGCATCCTCCTCCTGCTCCTCATCCCCACCCTCTTCATCTCCCGCGTCGACCCCGCCCAGACGGTCAAAGCGGAGTAGGAGCGTCTTACCATATTTTTTTCTATATTTGCGCCCGATTAGTTAGCGTTAACGATGAAAAAACTGCTTCTTCTTCTGGCGGCCTGCACGCTGATCGCGACGGGCTGCAAGGGCGGCAACCAGAGTGCCGCCAACGGCGAAGCCGCCGAGACTGTTGAGACCGCAGACGAGGCTGCCGCTGAGACGACCGCCGCTGTCAGTGCAGACTTCTCCTTCGACGAACTGTTCAAGATCTTCTACTGCTTCGGCGACAACATCATGACCAAGGCCTATGCCGCGCAGAGCACCAAAGACGGTATCAAGGAAGATCTCGCCAACGAGTATAATGCCCGCAAAGAGTTCACGGGCGTCAGCAACTGCCTGTCGCACAGCTTCTACAACGACGGCTGCTCCGAGGATTTCCAGATGGCCTGCTATCGCTATCCGGCGGACGGCCACGTGCTCGTGATGCTGTCGGAAGGCGGTGGCTGCGACGTAACCTCCACCAAATATCTCCGCGCGTATGAGTACAATCCGGAGACGAACGACGCCCACGAGATCGACCTTCCCTTCAATCCGAAGCCGGCCCGCAACGACTTCGAGGATATGATCCGCCTGGCAGGTTCCGACGTGGCTACCCTGCGCGACGCAATGCAGAAGGGACAGTATCTGTATGAATTCCGTTCCGAAGGCGTGAAGGTCCGCCTCAACGACCCGATGGACTACGATGAGCATGTCTATCACGGCGACCTGGTCGTGGACTACACCTGGAACGGCAGCGAGTTTGTTCGCACC
>JAGCYX010000036.1 GCA_017960585.1 Bacteroidales bacterium | reverse complement strand
CCGCCGAGGCCGATCTCCTGGGCGATCTTGGTGGCGTTGATGATGTAGAGCTTGATCTTCTTGCGACCGATGACGGCTTTGACGGCGTCCGGAATGCGCTTGACGGTCTCCTCTTCGCTCCACAGGGAGTTGAGCAGCAGGCTGCCGCCTTCCTTGATGCCCTTCAGGACATCGTACTTCTCGAGGTAGGACGGGACGTGGCAGGCCACGAAGTCGGGGGTGCCCACCAGGTACGGCGCCTTGATCGGCTTCTTGCCGAAGCGGAGGTGCGAGCAGGTGTAGCCGCCGGACTTCTTGGAGTCGTAGTCGAAGTAGGCCTGGCTGTAGAGGTCGGTGTGCGTACCGATGATCTTGATGGTGTTCTTGTTGGCGCCGACGGTACCGTCGGAACCGAGGCCGTAGAACTTGCACTCGGTGGTGCCCTTCTTCACGATGGAAATCTCGCCCTTGGTGGGGAGGCTCTTGAAGGTCACGTCGTCGACGATGCCGATGGTGAAGTCGGCCTTCGGGCTCTTGCGCTCGAGGTTGTCATAGACGGCGACGATCTGGGCCGGGGTGGTGTCCTTTGAGGAGAGACCGTAGCGGCCGCCGATCACCAGCGGGGCGTTCTCCTTGCCCTGGTAGATGGCGCGGACGTCGAGGTAGAGCGGCTCGCCGGGGGCGCCGGGCTCCTTGGTGCGGTCCAGGACCGCGATCTTCTTGACGCTCTTGGGGACGACCTTGAGGAAGTATTTCTCGGAGAACGGACGGTAGAGGTGCACCGTCACGACGCCGTACTTGCGGCCGTGCTCGGCGAGGTAGTCGATGGTCTCCTTGATGGTCTCGGTGACGGAACCCATGGCCACGATCACGCACTCGGCGTCCTTGGCGCCGTAGTACTCGAACGGACGGTAGGTGCGGCCGGTGAGCTCGCCGATCTCGCCCATGTAGCGGGCCACGATGTCGGGAACGGCCTCATAGACCTGGTTGCGGGACTCGACGGCCTGGAAGTACACGTCGCCGTTCTGCGCGGTACCGCGGGTCACGGGGGCCTCCGGGTTCAGCGCACGGGCGCGGAAGTTCTCGAGCGCCTTCTCACTGACCATCTTCTTCAGTTCGGCCTCGTCGATGGCCTCGATCTTCTGGATCTCGTGGGAGGTGCGGAAACCGTCGAAGAAATGCAGGAAGGGAAGGGAAGCCTTGATGGCGCTGAGGTGCGCGACGGCGGCGATGTCCTGGGCCTCCTGCACGGAGCTGGAGGCGAGCATCGCGAAGCCCGTCTGGCGGCAGGCCATGACGTCCTGGTGGTCGCCGAAGATGGAGAGGGCGTGGGACGCAAGGGCGCGCGCGGAAACGTGGAAGACGGCCGGGAGCATTTCACCTGCGATCTTGTACATGTTCGGAATCATCAGCAGGAGACCCTGGGAAGCGGTGTAGGTGGTGGTCAGCGCACCGGCCTGCAGGGAACCGTGGACAGCGCCGGCGGCGCCTGCCTCGCTCTGCATCTCGGTGACCTTGACGGTCTCTCCCCAGAGGTTCTTCTTTCCGTGTGCCGCCCACTCGTCGATGTTCTCGGCCATCGTGGAGGACGGCGTGATCGGGTAAATGGCTGCGTGCTCGCTGAACAGGTAAGCGATGTTGGACGCTGCCTGGTTACCATCACAGGTGATGAATTTCTTTTCTTTTGCCATAATAAATTTGCGGTAGTTTTAGTATGTTTTGTTCTAAGATTTCATGCACTCGCGCATAATCATACAAATATATGAAGAATCCGTAACAAATCCTAAAGACGCGGCGTAAAAAACGAGTAAAAAATGTTGTACCTTTGTGTCAAATAAATCATAATCTGTCCGATATGGAAATGTCTCTCCGGCAGGGCTGCAAGTACGCCCTGCTCGTCCCCACCTCGATGGGGCTCCGCATCACGCCCGAGAACGGCCAGCCCGTGCAGGCCAGCGACGTCTTTCACCTCCAGGCCACCAGCGCCGAGACCAACGTGGCCAGCGTGGCCTCCTATCTCGGCCTGCCCGTGAAGGTCCTCACGACCTTCGTGAAAGGCAGCCCCTTCGCCGCCTTCATCAAGGGCGACCTGCGCCGCCGGGGTATGGACTTCGAAGGGCCGGAAGTGGAGCAGGGAGGCCCCTGGGGCTACCGGCACCAGATCAACATCGCCGACAGCGGCTACGGCTCCCGCGGACCGCGCGTCTGGAACGACCGCGCCGGCGAGGTGGGCCGCACGCTGAACGTGAAGGACTTCGACCTGGACCGCATCTTCGGCCAGGAGGGCGTGCAGATCGTGCACCTGAGCGGCCTCATCGCGGCGCTCAGCCCCGAGACCAGCCGCTTCTGCCTGGAGATCGCCCGTGCCGCCAAGAAGTACGGCACGCGCATCGCCTTCGACCTGAACTACCGCGCCTCCTTCTGGAAGGGCCGCGAGCAGGAGCTCCACGACATCTTCTCGGAGATCTGCTCGATCGCGGACATCCTGATCGGCAACGAGGAGGACTTCCAGCTGTGCCTGGGCATCGAAGGCCCCGAGGCAGGCGGCAAGGACATCGCCGCCAAGATCGACGGATTCCAGGAAATGATCCGCCGCGTGAAGAAGCAGTACCCGGCGGCGCAGGTGTTCGCCACCACGCTCCGCCAGGTCAACCATACGAACAGCCACAACTGGGGCGCCATCATGCTGGAAGGCGACACCTGGCACGTGGTGGAGCCGCGCGAGATCCACGTCCTCGACCGCATCGGCGGCGGCGACGGCTTCGTCGGCGGCCTGCTCTACGCTATCCTGCGGGGCTGGGAGCCCGAGAAATGGATCCAGTTCGGCTGGGCGACGGGCGCGCTCGCCACGACGATGCTGACCGACTACGGCCAGCCCGCCGACGAGGATCAGGTGTGGAGCATCTGGCAGGGCAACGCCCGCGTCAAGAGATAGTCGCCTATGCTATATTACGCGAGAGGTTCCAGGACGGATGTGCTCAGCCCCGACGAGATCCGCAGCATCCTGCGGGAGGTGTTCGACGGGATGGGGCCGAAACGGCGCGTGGTTGCGCTGCCGCCGGATTTCACGCGCCTGAACTCCTTCGCCGGGCCCATCACGGAGATGATCTATGATTATTTCGGCGACGCGCTCACCGACGTGATGCCGGCCCTCGGCACACATTCCCCGATGACCCCGGAGCAGATCCGGACGATGTTCGGCCACGTGCCAGCGGACCGCTTCCGCGTGCACGACTGGCGCCACGACGTCGTGACGGTGGGGGAGGTCCCCGCCGAATATGTCCGCAAGGTCTCGGAAGGCCGCGTGGACTACAGCTGGCCGGCCCAGGTCAACAAGCTGCTGCTCGAGCCGGACGTGGACCTGATCCTGTCCGTCGGGCAGGTCGTGCCCCACGAGGTGATCGGGATGGCCAACTACACCAAGAACATCTTCGTGGGCGTGGGCGGCTCGGCGGGCATCAACCGGAGCCATTATCTCGGCGCCACCTATGGCATGGAGCGCATCATGGGCCGCGCCAAGAGCCCGGTGCGCGACGTGATGGAATACGCCCGCACGCACTTCATCCCGCAGCTCCCGATCGTCTATGTGCTGACGGTCCGCGCCAAGGACGAAGCGAGCGGGGAGATGGTCACGCGGGGCCTGTTCATCGGCGACGACTTCGAATGCTTCGAGCGCGCCGCCGCCCTGTCGCTGGAGACCAATTTCATTATGCTGGACCACGAGATCCGCAAGTGCATCGTGTTCCTCGATCCCGAGGAATTCAAGAGCACCTGGCTGGGCAACAAGAGCATTTACCGCACCCGGATGGCGCTCGCCGACGGGGCGGAACTGTTCGTGCTCGCGCCCGCGCTCCGGGAGTTCGGCGAGGACCCGACCATCGACGCGCTGATCCGCAAATACGGCTACAAAGGCACGCCGCACACCCTGGAGGCCACCCGCGAGAACCGCGACCTGCAGGAGAACCTGGGCGCGTCGGCGCACCTCATCCACGGCTCCTCCGAGGGTCGTTTCACCATCACCTACTGCCCGGGGCCGGAGATGTCGCGGGAGGAGATCGAAGGCGTCGGCTTCCGCTACGGCGAGCTGGACGCCATGCTGGCGCGCTATCCGCTGGACCGCCTACGGGACGGCTGGAACGTGATGCCGGACGGCGAAGAAATCTACTACATATCCAATCCGGCGCTGGGCCTCTGGGCCTGCCCGGAACGTTTCAAATAAGGTTATGAAGATCGTCTGCGACAACAAGATACCCTTCCTGCGGGGCGTGTTCGAACCCTTCGCGGAGGTGGTGTATCTGCCCGGGAAGGAAACCACGCCCGAGGTGGTCCGCGACGCGGATGCCGTGATCACGCGCACCCGAACGAAATGCGACGCCGCGCTGCTGGCGGGCTCGTCCGTGAAGGTGATCGCCACGGCCACGATCGGCTACGACCACATCGACACCGCCTGGTGCGAGTCGAACGGCATCCTGTGGCGCAACGCGCCGGGCTGCAATTCCTGGTCCGTGAAGCAGTACATCGCCGCCGTGCTCTGCACCCTGGCGCGCCGCCACGGGCTGAATCTCGCCGAACTGACGCTCGGCGTCGTGGGCGTGGGCCACGTGGGCAGCAAGGTGGCCGAGGTGGCTTCGCTGCTGGGTATGAAGGTGCTGCTCTGCGACCCGCCGCGGGCCCGCGCCCTCCCGTCATTGCCGGCTGCCCTGTCGTCATTGCCGGCTGCGACCGGCAATCCCTTCGTGTCGCTGGACACCATCTGCCGCGAGAGCGACATCATCACCCTCCACGTGCCGCTGACCCGGGAAGGGGAGGACGCCACCTGGCACCTCTTCGACGCGCAGCGGATCGCCTCCCTTCGGCCGGACCAGTTCCTGCTCAACTCCTCCCGCGGCCCCGTGGTGGACAACGCCGCGCTCAAGGCCGCCCTGCAGGCGAAGCGCCTGCGCGGGGCGGTGCTGGACGTCTGGGAGGGCGAACCGGAGCCCGACCGGGAGCTGATGGGGCTGCTGGACATCGCCACGCCGCACATCGCCGGCTACAGCGCGGACGGCAAGGCCAACGGCACCACGGCCAGCGTGCACACGGTTGCTTCGGTGCTGGGCCTGCCCCTGGCGGACTGGGCCCCGGCCGGCATTCCCGCGCCGGCGCAGCCGCTGGACTTCACCCTCAACGCCCGGGGCAAGAGCCACCAGGAGGTGCTCTCCGAGGCCATCCTCTATACCTATGATATCCTCGCGGACGACCGCGCCCTGCGCGCGAACCCGGACCGCTTCGAGCAGCTCCGCGGCGACTACCCGGTCCGGCGCGAGCCCACGGCCTTCACCCTGCAGTTGCAGGGCGGTACGCCGGAACTGGCGGAGACCCTCGCCGCCATCGGCTTCAACGTGACAACAAATTAAAACCTCAATACTATGCAAGCAAAATCTGACATCGGACTGATCGGACTCGCCGTGATGGGCGAGAACCTGGTCCTGAATATGGAAAGCAAAGGCTTCCGCGTGAGCGTCTTCAACCGCACGGTCGAGAAAGTGGACAAGTTCATGGAAGGCCGCGGCAAGGGCAAGAACATCTACGGAGCCCACTCCCTGGAGGATTTCATCGCCTCGCTGCAGACTCCGCGCCGCGTGTTCCTGATGGTCAAGGCCGGCCAGGCCGTGGATGACTTCATCGAGAAGCTCATCCCGGTCCTCGATCCCGGCGACATCATCATCGACGGCGGCAATTCCCATTTCCCGGACACGGCCCGCCGCACGGCCTACGTCGAGAGCAAGGGGCTCCTCTACATCGGCACCGGCGTGTCCGGCGGCGAGGAGGGTGCGCTCAAGGGCCCTTCGATGATGCCCGGCGGCTCTCCCGCGGCCTGGCCGTACGTCAAGCCCATCTTCCAGGGCATCTGCGCCAAGGTGGCGGACGGCTCGCCCTGCTGCGACTGGGTGGGCGAGGGCGGCGCCGGCCACTTCGTGAAGATGGTGCACAACGGCATCGAATACGGCGAT
>JAGCYX010000004.1 GCA_017960585.1 Bacteroidales bacterium | reverse complement strand
GCTTACCACGTCCTTCCTCGCTTCCGGAAGCCAAGGCATCCTCCGTTCGCTCTTCTTCTCTTTCTCGTACTTTTCAAGTGAATTCATTGCGACATTTACGTCTCAATTTTTACTCGTTTGCCTTTGAAATTGCAGTCCTTATTTTTCGCAACTCGAAAAAACTCGAATTTGTTACTCTGATTACAGACTATAATCTCTTTAACTTCTTTACCTCGTTATCTCTCTCAGTATTGTCAATGATCTCTCAAATCCCTCCTCAGAAGTATCCCTCATCGGAAGGGACGGCAAAGGTACACACTTTTTTTGAACTTACAAATCTTTTCGGAAAATTTTTTAAAAAAATAGATCCCGGGTCGCCGCCCGGGATGAGGGATGGATCGTCATCCCCGACCCGATCGGGGATCTCTTGGCCTCGATATCGGCCATTATCGAGTCAACCCCCAGCAAAATTGCCGGGGGTTGACTCGTTTTCGCCCAAAATCGGTTCCACCCTGCCTAATTAATCACCGGCGGCAGGTCGAAGGTGGAGGCGGGGATTTTGACGTCTTCCTCGAAGAGGGTGACCATCTGGGAGTTGTTGGCGCCGAGGGCGCCCTTGGTCTCCATCTTCAGGGTGATGCCCTGCCAGACCCACACCTTGTAGGTGACGGTGCGGAGAATGGATTTCGTCTTGAAGGTATAGATGGTGCAGGGCTTGCCGAAGATCTCTTCGGTGCCGAGCTTCTCGACTTTCATCTCTTTCAGATAGGCGTCGGTCGGATCCAGGAGGTCGAGTCCGTCGCCGCTCTCGGTCATCTTGGCCTCGCCGGTCTTCGCGTCGTCGAACCAGGCCTGGGTGTAGGACTTCCCGTCCCGGAACAGGACCTCGGTCTGATACAGGCCCATTCCTTCCATCGGCGTCTTGTCGTACTGCTTACGGAGTTTGCCGAAGTCGTCGAACCAGACTTCGTTGTACTGCATGCCGCCGCTGGTCTGGGTCTCATATTTCAAATGACCGGACTTGATGCCGTAGTTGGTTCCCTGGGCATGGAGCGCCACGATGCCGAGCATCAGGCCCGCCGCCATCAACAAAAACTTTTTCATAAACGCGAATAAATTGGTTCAGACAAATATAACGAAATTTCTTACATTTGTAATATGGAAAAGATTTTAGACCGATTCCTGCGCTATGTCGCAGTGGACACCCAGTCCAACGAGGAGAGCGAGAGCCAGCCCTCCGCCGAAAAAGAATTGAACCTTCTGCGCATGCTCCGCGACGAGCTGCAGGCCCTGGGCGTCGAGGCGACCCTCGACGAATGGGGTTACGTGATGGGAACCATCCCGTCCAATATCGATAAGAAAGTCCCGACGGTGGGCTTCATCGCCCACGTGGACACGGCCCCGGACGCCTCCGGCGCCAATGTCAAGCCGCAGATCATCCCGAACTACGACGGTTCCGACATTCCCCTCAAGGGCGTTCCCGGCCTCGTGCTGAAGACCGCCGAGTTCCCGGAGCTGCTCGCGCACAAGGGCGAGACGGTCGTGACCACCGACGGCACCACGCTGCTCGGCGCCGACGACAAGGCCGGCGTGGCGGAGATCATGGACACGGTCCAGTACATCCTGGCGCATCCCGAGTTCAAGCACGGCGAGATCAAGGTCGGCTTCACGCCGGACGAGGAGATCGGCCGTGGCGTGGTGAAGTTCGACGTGCCGAAGTTCGGCGCCGACTACGCCTACACCATGGACGGCGGCGACGCGGGCGAGCTGGAGTTCGAGAACTTCAACGCCGCCTCCGCGAGCGTCCGCATCCAGGGCAGCAACGTCCATCCCGGCTACGCCAAGGGCAAGATGCGCAACGCCCTGCACATCGCGCAGGAGTTCGACGCGCTGCTGCCCATCAGCCAGCGGCCCGAGTACACGCAGGACTACGAAGGATTCTTCCACCTGATCAGCCTCAAGGGAACGGTGGAGGAGGCCTCCTTCACCTACATTATCCGCGACCACGACCGCGCGAAGTTCGAGCAGAAGAAGCAGGTCGTCGCCCAGTGCGCCGACTTCATCAACGCGCGCTACGGCGCAGGCACGGCCACCGTGACGGTCAAAGACCAATATTATAATATGCGCGAGCAGGTGGAGCCGCACTACCACGTGGTGGAGAAGGCCGTCAAGGCGATGGAGATGGCAGGCGTGAAGCCCCGTATCCAGCCCATCCGCGGCGGCACCGACGGCGCCAATCTCTCCTTCCGCGGCCTCCCGTGCCCGAA
This sequence comes from Bacteroidales bacterium, assembly GCA_017960585.1. Classification (GTDB taxonomy): domain Bacteria; phylum Bacteroidota; class Bacteroidia; order Bacteroidales; family UBA932; genus Cryptobacteroides. Next base: position 2,342 of record JAGCYX010000004.1, on the reverse strand, counting down.
TATCTTCGCCGGCGGCCTGAACTTCCACGGCAAGTTCGAGTGGGTCACCGTCGAGAACATGGAGAAGGCCGCGGCAGTCATCCGCAATCTCGTCACGCTCTACGCGGAATAAAAACCCATCCCTGATTATCAATTGCCGCTAGTTTATGTCGGAAGGAGATCCCCGATCGGGTCGGGGATGACGGTCCTTCGACAGGCTCAGGAACCGGGGGCTACTCCTTCTTCAGGGAGGAGCAAATCATGTAGGCGCAGATGGCGATCAGCGGGAGGATGGCGATGGCTTCGGCGCCGGAGGCGGCGTGGCCGGCGGCGACGGTGTTCCAGCCGGTGAGGAACCAGTCGACACCCGCGAACTTCAGGATGGCGGAGACGACGCCCATCAGCGCGCCTCCGGCGATGAAGCCGCTGGCGATGAGGGTACCCTTCTCCTGACGGGCGGTGTTGACGGCCTTGTCCTTGCTGCGGGTGCTGACGAACCAGGAGATGGCGCCGCCGAGCAGCAGCGGAAGGTTCAGGTCGATCGGGATGAACATACCGAGGCAGAAGGCGAGGGCCGGGACCTTGAAGACGGTCAACAGGATGGCGATGGCCGCGCCGATGCCGTAGAGCAGCCAGGGGGCGCTGCCGCCGTTCATCATCGGCTGGATCACGGCCGCCATGGCATTGGCCTGCGGGGCCACCAGGGCGCCGTCGCCCGTGAAGCCGTAGGTCTTGTTCAGGATCAGCATCACGCCGCCCACGGTCGCAGCCGCCACCGCGATGCCGACGAATTTCCAGGCCTCCTGCTTCTTCGGCGTCGTGCCGATCCAGTAGCCGATCTTGAAGTCGGTGATCAGGCCGCCGGCGGTGCTGAGGGCCGTGCAGACCACGCCGCCGATGACCATTGCGGCCACCATGCCGGCGTTGCCCTTCAGGCCGACCGCCACCAGCACGAGGGCCGTGATGATGAGCGTCATGATGGTCATGCCGCTGACCGGGTTCGTGCCCACGATGGCGATGGCGTTGGCCGCCACGGTCGTGAACAAGAAGGCGATCACGGCGATGATGACGAGGCCGATGATGGCCTGCCAGATGTTGTTCACCACCCCGCCGAAGGCGAAGAAAGCGAACACGGCGAGCAGCGTGAGGGCGATGCCCCAGACCACGGTCTTCATCGGGAGATCCTCCTGCGTGCGCTCCGGCTTCTCGGCCGAGGCGCCCGGCTTGCGCTTGAACTCGCTGGCCGCCAGGCCCACCGCGCTCTTGATCACGCCGGCGCTCTTGATGATGCCGATGATGCCCGCGGTGGCGATGCCGCCGATGCCGATGTGGCGCGCGTACTCTTTAAATATCTGCTCGGGCGACATCTCGGAGATGGTCTGGGCAATGCCCGTGCCCATCAGGTCGATGACGCTGCCGCCCCAGATGAGGTTCATCAGCGGAATGATGACCAGCCAGACGAGGAAGGAGCCGCAGCAGATGATGAACGCGTACTTGAGGCCGACGATGTAGCCGAGACCCAGCACGGCGGCGCCGGTGTTGAGCTTGAGCACCAGTTTCGCCTTGTCGGCGACCACCTGGCCCCAGTGCATCACGGTGGTGCTGAGCGTCTCCGCCCAGGCGCCGAGCGTGGCCACGACGAAGTCGTACAGACCGCCGATCAGGCCGGCCGCCAGCAGGGTGCGGGCGCTCTTGCCGCCGCCCTCGCCGCTGACGAGCACCTGTGTGGTGGCCGTCGCCTCCGGGAACGGATACTTGCCGTGCATCTCCTTGACGAAGTACTTGCGGAAAGGAATCAGGAAGAGGATGCCGAGGAAACCGCCCAGCATCGAGGACAGGAACATCTGCCAGAAGTTGACGTCCAGGCCGAGGATGTAGATGGCCGGAAGCGTGAAGATGGCACCCGCCACCACCACGCCGGAGCAGGCTCCGATGCTCTGGATGATGACGTTCTGGCCCAGGCCGCCCTGCTTCTTGAGGGCGCCGGTCAGGCCTACGGCGATGATGGCGATGGGGATGGCCGCCTCGAACACCTGGCCGACCTTCAGCCCGAGATAGGCCGCGGCGGCGGAGAAGAGGATGGTCATCAGGAGGCCGAGCGTCACGCTGTAGGGCGTGACCTCAAAGGGCTTCTCATTCGCTTTCAGCAGTGGCTGGTAGCTCTCCCCCGGTTTCAGCTCCCGGTGGGCGTTCTCCGGCAGGGACAGGTTCTTGTTTTCTTCCTTCATGGCGCGCTTTCTGTTTTTGGTAGCGTTCTATGTATTTCTGTAGTCTGGCTTCATCGATGGCGGCCTGGCGGGCCTGCCGCGCGGCCTCCCGCGCTTCGCGGCGGGCCTTGCGGGCTTCGCGGCGCGCGACCCTGG
>JAGCYX010000035.1 GCA_017960585.1 Bacteroidales bacterium | reverse complement strand
ATGATCGCGAACTGGTTCCACGACACCAGCGTACCGCGTTTGTTGGCAGGTGCCACCTCGGCAATGTACATCGGGCAGATGGCGGAAGCCATGCCCACGCCGATGCCGCCGAGCACGCGGTAGAGGTTGAAGGCGACCCACAGGGACTGGGAAGGAACGCCTTTGGGGAAGAACAGGAACTCCGGATAGTAGGAACCGGCGGCGCTCAGGAAGAAGCAGACACCTGCGAAGAACAGGCTCTTCTTGCGGCCGAACTTGCCGGCGAACAGACCGGAGAGCGCACTGCCGATGATGCAGCCGATCAGCGCGCTGGACGAGGTGAAGCCGTGCAGGAAATCGGTGTAAGTGAAGTCTGAGGCGCTCTCGAAGAACGCCTGCAGACCTCGCTCGGCACCGGAAATCACAGCCGTATCATATCCGAACAGCAGGCCGCCGAGCACGGCGACGAGCACGATCGAAAACAGATACGCACCTGATCCTTGATTCTGCTTGGCAGCCATTATTTCGCGTAGAGGTTCAGGATGGTCTCATACAACTCCTGCTTGCCGGAGGCAGCCACGACTTCGCCCTTCTTCTTGGCGTACTCGTAGAGATCCTCGAGCGTAGCCTGGCCCTTCTCGAACTTCTTGCCGAGGCCCTTGTCGAAGGAAGCGTAGCGCTCCTTGACCATCTGGGGCAGCGGGCTCTCCTCGAGCACGGCGGCGGCGTTGAGCAGGGCGTGAGCCATGGCGTCCATAGCGCTGATGTGAGCGATGAACAGATCCTCAGGATCCGTGGAGGAACGACGGAGCTTGGCGTCGAAGTTGGTACCACCGTCCTTGAAACCGCCGTTGCGGATGATCTGCATCATGGCCCAGGTCAGATCGTAAGGATCCACCGGGAACTGGTCGGTATCCCAGCCGTTCTGGGCGTCGCCGCGGTTGGCGTCGATGCTGCCCAGGAAGCCGTTGTCAACGGCCACGGTGAGTTCGTGCTCGAAGGTGTGGCCGGCCAGCGTGGCGTGGTTGACCTCGATGTTCACCTTGAAGTCCTTGTCCAGGCCGTTGGCGCGCAGGAAACCGATCACGGTCTCGGTGTCGACGTCGTACTGGTGCTTGGTCGGCTCCATCGGCTTCGGCTCGATGAGGAAGGTGCCCTTGAAACCGTTGGCGCGGGCGTAGTCGCGGGCAGCGGTGAGCATCTTGGCGAGGTGGTCCTTCTCGCGCTGCATCTGGGTGTTCAGCAGGCTGTAGTAGCCCTCACGGCCACCCCAGAACACGTAACCGGTGCCGCCCAGCTTGATGGTGGCGTCGATGGCGTTCTTGATCTGGACGGCGGCGCGGGCGACCACGTCGAACTGCGGGTTGGTGGCGGCGCCGTTCATGTAGCGCTTGTTGCCGAACACGTTGGCCGTGCCCCACAGGTTCTTGATGCCGGTCGCCTTCTGCTTCTTGAGGAGGTAGTCCGTGATGTCCTTCATACGGGCCTCATACTCGGCGATGTCCTCGCAGTCCTCCACGAGGTCGATATCATGGAAGCAATAGTATCCGATGCCCAGTTTCTGCATGATCTCGAAGCCGGCGTCGGCCTTGGCCTTGGCGCGGGAATACGGATCATCACCCTTGTCCCACTCATAGCTGCGGGTCTGTCCGCCGAAGGGGTCGCCGGAAGCCTGGCCCAGGGTGTGCCACCAGGCCATGGCGAACTTGAACCAGTCCTTCATCTTCTTGCCGCAGACGACCTGATCGGCATTGTAATAATGGAAAGCGAGGGGATTCTTGGAATCTTTGCCTTCAAACTTGATTTTCCCGATCTGCGGGAAGTACTCTTTGTTTGCCATAATGATTGAAAATTAATAATTGGATTAGTTTATTATTTAAGTGCATTGCTGACTTCCTGTTTCCAGCGGCCGTACGCGGCCTCCAGCGGCTGCTTCCACGCGGCCTCGGGCTCGATGGTGTCGAGCTTCTCGAGCGTGGCGAAAGCCTCCTGCGTAGTCTTGTAGATGCCGGCTCCCAGCGCGGCGCCGCGGGCGGCGCCCAGCGAGCCGTCGGTGTCGAAGAGCTCGATGCGCGCGTCGCACAGCGTGGCGAGCGTCGAGCGGAACAGCGGGCTGAGGAACATATTGGCCTTGCCGGCGCGGATCACGTCGGGCTTCAGGCCCATTTCCTTCATGATGTCGATGCCATAGCGGAAGGAGAACGCGATGCCCTCCTGGACGGCGCGCAGGATGTGCGCCTTGCTGTGGCGGACCAGGTCCACACCCACCAGGCGGGCGCCGGTGGTGCGGTTCGCGAGGACGCGCTCGGCGCCGTTGCCGAACGGCAGCACGAGCAGGCCGTCAGCACCCACGGGCGCCATTGCGGCCAGGTCGTTCATTTCGGGATAGGAGAGCTCCGGGGAGATGTTGCGGTGCGCCCAGGAGTTCATGATGCCGGTACCGTTGATGCAGAGCAGCACGCCCATGCGCGGCTCGGCGGAGGCGGTCACGTGCAGGAACGTGTTCACGCGGGACTGCGGGTCGGCCTTGGGCACGTCGGTCACGCCGTACACCACGCCGCTGGTACCGCCCGTCGCGGCGATCTCGCCCGGCTCCAGGACGTCCAGGGAGAAGGCGTTGTTCGGCTGGTCGCCGGCGCGGTAGGACACGGGGATGCCCACCGGCAGGCCCAGCTCTTTCGCGACCGCGGCCGTCACGTGGCCCTGGTCGCCGATGGCCTGCACCACCGGGCAGAACTTGTCGGACTCGATGCCGTAGTAGTCGGCCACGAAGTGGGCGCGGCGACGGTCCACGAAGTCCCAGAGGATGCCCTCGGACATGCCGGAGGCCGTGGTCGTGGCCTCGCCGGTCAGGCGGTAGGCGATATAGTCGCCCGGGAGCATGAAGCGCCAGATGCGGGCGTACACGTCCGGCTCGTTGCGCTTCACCCAGGCCAGCTTGGAAGCCGTGAAGTTGCCCGGCGAGTTGAGCAGGTGCGACATGCACTGCTCGTAGCCGATGGCCTGCAGGGCCTCGGCGCCGATGGAGACGGCGCGGGAGTCGCACCAGATGATGGCGTCCCGTACGGGCTCGCCGCTCTTGTCCAGCGCCACGAGGCCGTGCATCTGGTAGGAGATACCGATCGACTCCACCTTGCCCAGGTCGAAGCCGGCGGCGGCCATCTCCTTGATGCCTTCGGACATATATTTCCACCAGGACTTGGGGTCCTGCTCCGCCCAGCCCTTCTGGACAGCCTTGATCGGAGCCTCGGATTTGGGGTTGGTGGCCGAACATACACACTTGCCGCTCGCGATGTCAAGCAGCGCTACTTTGACGGATGAAGATCCGACGTCGATTCCCAATGAGTACATTTCTTCGTTTTGTTTCAAGTTGTCAAATTTACGAATTATTTGCTATATTTGCATCGGGTTTGAATCAAATTCTTCTCAAAGAATTTCGAATATGATTCAATGTCGCACTTAGCAGGATTAGCACATCGGTAGTGCATTGGCTTCCCAAGCCAAGGAGGAGGGTTCGACTCCCTTATCCTGCTCCCAGAGTCCGGCCGGATGCGCCGGACTTTTTCGCAAATACGATGCCGCAGAAAGAGAAAATCCAGCAAATGTTCGACGGGATCGCCCCCGATTACGACCGCCTCAACCACCTCATGTCGCTCGGGGTGGACCGCAGCTGGCGCCGCCGCGCGCTGCGCGAAATCGTCACCCCCGGCGCCCCGCAGCAGATCCT
>JAGCYX010000034.1 GCA_017960585.1 Bacteroidales bacterium | reverse complement strand
TGTATTTCGCCTTGAATAGGTAACATAACTCTTTGATTTCCAAAGGTTAAGTTACAAAAAATCGAGGAAATATCCAAATAAATTGAATACTTCCTCGAAGTTTTTTAGCCGGCTTTTATAGGGACTTTTTCAGTGCCCTCGCTTCGTGCCGGGCTTTTTTCGAAATAATCCGTATATTTGCGTGTTCTAGAACCCGTATTACTATGCAACTTGATGGAAGAAGACAGAGTACCAATGTCGATGACCGGCGTGGTATGTCCGTCGGCAAAGCGGCCGGCGGCCTGGGCCTGGGTGGCCTCATCATTGTCGGACTGATCACCCTGCTGATGGGTGGCGATCCCACGGAAGTGATCGAGCAGATGGGCGGCCTCGGCGGCACCGAAATCGTCAGCCAGAGCGGCCGTACGCCGACGGCCGAAGAGGAAGAGCTCGCCGTGTTCACGAAGCAGATCCTGGCCGGCACCGAAGATGTCTGGACCGAGATCTTCGCCCAGAGCGGCCGGACGTACGTTCCCCCGAAGCTCGTCCTTTATAATGATTATGTGCAGACTTCCAGCGGCACCGCTTCCGCCGAGATCGGTCCGTTCTACAACAGCGGCGACCAGACGGTCTACATCGACCTGTCCTTCTTTACCACGATGAGTGAGCAGATCGGCGCGGACGGCGATTTCGCCTATGCGTACGTCATCGCCCACGAGGTCGGACACCATGTGCAGTACCTGCTCGGCACGCTGCAGAGCGCACATCAGCAGATGGAGCGCGTGAGTGAGACGCAGGCCAATCAGATCAGCGTCCGGCTGGAGCTGCAGGCTGATTTCTACGCCGGCATCTGGGCCTATCACGACAACCGGATGTACAACTCCCTGGAGCCGGGCGACCTCGAAGAAGGCCTGGCCGTCGCCTCCAAGATCGGCGACGACTACCTGCAGAAGAGGGCCCGCGGCTACACGACGCCCGAGACCTTCAACCACGGCACTTCCGAACAGCGTTCCCGCTGGCTGATGAAAGGTTTCCGCACCGGCGATCCCAGCCTTGGAGACACCTTCAGCCCTGCCTACAGCCAACTGTAAACCACAAAGATGATAAAAAAGGGGAAGGCCTGAGATTCAGACCTTCCCCTCTTTCATATGCGAGCGGGCTCCGGACGATTACTTTTTCTTGCCGCCGGGCTCCTCTTCCGTGACCATGCGCCGTTCTGCGTCCGGCTTGCTTTCCTCGGCCAGCAGGCGGGCGATGTTCATCTGCTCGATGAAGTTGAGATGGATGGAACCGTTGTTCGCGACCGGTTTGTACCACGGCTGGGCCGTGAAATACTTATTCAGTTTCCTGTCCGTGAACACATAGCCGTGCATCGCTTGGATGGTATTGCGCATCAGGGTCAGCGTAGATTTCTTGTAGAAGGTCGGAATGACGAATTCCGTGGACAGGAACGACCAGCGGGGCTCATCGGGATCTTCCCAGGTCAGCACCCAGGGCTTCTCTTCGACAATCTTTATGCCGCCGTCTTCTCCGATCTCGGAGCGGTAGGCGTTGAAGCCGTCCACGGTCCGGGCCAGGTACCAGACGCCCTTGACGGGACCGGTCAGGATGTTCAAGACGTCGAAGGGGTGGCCGTTCGGACGCGTCACCGCCTGGAAGGGACAGTCCTCTCCATCTACCGTGACGGTCCAATCGGCAATAACGGCGTGTACGATCTGCCCGTCCGGAGACGTCGCCATGAACTTACCGTCTACCGTGGGCAGCCAGCGTTCGAAAACGATTTCATGGAAAGATTTGTCGGTCTTCTCGAAAAGTTTGTAGATCTTGTTGTCGCGGTAAACAACGAGCATCTCGCGACCGTCTTCCTCGACCTGCATGACGAAATCGTCTATTTTTTCGTCATTGATGTCTGCAGGGTTGAACATCGTGTACTGACCGGAACTCCCGGGGAGCGGCGTCAATTCGAACGTGACCTTCTGGCCTGAATTGGTCGTAGACAATTGAATGAGGCCGACGGGAAGAACGTTTGCTTTGTACATATCCATGCCGTCGAACCAGAAGGATCCGTTCGGAATGCCCTGTGCATGAAGGCCCAGCGCGGCCGTAAGAGCGATGGAAAAGAGGATTATTCGTTTCAACATAGCGTACTTTTAATGATTGGTTATGGCAAATATAACAAATATCGGTCCGATATGGTAATTTTCGGCGAGAAAACGTATCTTTGTGTAAAACACTACCGCGCTATGAATACCAAGAAAATCATCCTCTCCCTGGTTTTTACTTCCCTGCTGGGCGGAAACCTCTGTGCACAAGTCGCCGAACCGACGTATCCCGAAGGACCCGGCCTGGAATTCGTCGTCGAACTGCATGTGAACTGTGCCGGCACCTACACCGTCGGTGACACGGCGCACGGCACCCGCACGGTCATCCCCATCGTCGGCGGCACCTTCGAAGGCCCGGCCATGAAAGGAGAGGTCCTCAGCGGCGGAGCCGACTACCAGTACAATGACCGGGAGCACGGCCGCACCGAGGTGGAAGCCATCTACTCCATCAAGACCGATGACGGCGTCTATATCCACATCCGCAACTGCGGCTTGATCACGATGGGACAGGGCGGGTTCTATTTCCGCACCGCACCAAAATTCGAAGCCCCGCGCGACAGCAAGTACGGCTGGCTCAACGATGCCATCTTCGTCTGCATGCCCGGTCCCGGCGACGGCACCGGCGCCATCGTGTTGCGCGTCTGGAAGGTATTGTAAGGTATGTACAGAACCAAGAACCTTCCCAATACGCGGATCGAGGTGGCGGACGCCCTGCGGGGCATCGCCGTGGCGGGCATCATCCTCTATCATTCCGTGGAGCATTTCAACATCTTCACGCAGGAGCCCGTCCTGCACACCCTTCCCTGCGATAACGCGGTGAGCGAGGTCCTGGCCTGGCTGCTGTCCGGCAAGATGTACGGCATCTTCGCGATGCTGTTCGGCCTCAGTTTCTTCATCATGAACGACAACCAGCAGCAGAAGGGGCGCTGTTTCTCCGGCCGTTTCGCCTGGCGCATGTGCCTGCTGTTCCTCTTCGGCGTAGTCAACGTGTTCTTCTACGACGGCGACATCCTGATGCTCTACGCCTGCTACGGATTGCTGCTCATCCCCATCAGTTATCTGCCGTCGAAGGTCGTCTGGGGCATCATCATCCTGCTGGCCATCCAGCCGGTGGAGCTGTTCTGCCTGCTGACGGGCACGACCATCGACCATACCCGCCTGTGGGAGATGTATGCGCAGATCAACGCGATGCACGAACACGGCACGTTCTGGCAGAACTCCCTCACCAACCTACGGTACGGATTCCCGGTCAATTTCCTGTTCAACGTGTACAGCGGGCGCCTGACGCAGCTGCTCTGCCTCTTCATCCTGGGTATGCAGCTGGGCCGGGAGCGGCTGTTCTACAATGAAGGGAACCACCTGCGCATCTGGGCGGGCGTTCTGCTCATTTCCACCCTGGTCATGATCGCCATGTCCTTCGTGGACTTCGGAACGTTCAGCGCCTGGCTGAAACCCATTTACAACCTGTCCATCCTGCTGATGATCGTCTCCGCCGTGGTGCTGGCGTGGTACAACTTCACGGGCTTCCGCAAGGCGCTCAGCCACCTCTGCACCTTCGGGCGGATGAGCCTCACCAACTACCTGCTGCAGTCCATCATCGGCTGCGCCATCTTCTGCGGCTACGGCCTGGCCTGCTACCGCAAACTGGGCATCACCTACGCCGTACTCGTGGGCCTGGGAATGGTCATCGTCCAATACATTTTCTGCCGCCTGTGGTTCAGGAATCACCAGCGCGGCCCGCTGGAAGGCATCTGGAGGAAACTGACCTGGATCGGTTCCGATAAATCGAAATAGCATGAGAAAAGTAGTAGTCCTTCTGCTGGCGCTGTTTGCCGTGCAGCTGGGTGCGCAGGACATGACGCACTACAAGCGGATCGTCAAGGAGCTGAGTTCCGCCCGATACCAGGGACGCGGCTATGCCCACGGCGGCGCCAACAAGGCCGGAAAGTACCTGGAGCGGCAATACCGGAAGGCCGGGGCCGACGAAGTCGTGCTGCAGCCCTTCACCATCGACATCAACACCTTCCCCGGGAAGATGGCGATGTGGGCCGACGGAAAGAAACTGAAGGCCGGCGTGGACTTCTCCATGCGGGAATACTCCCCCGGCGTGCACGGCGAGTTCCCGGTGTACCACGTGGACACGCTGAACTTCGACGCGGACAGCATGTTCGCCGACCTCGCGAAACCCGAATACGCCAATGCCCTGGTATGCTGCGACTTCTGGTTCGCCTACCGGCACAAGGAGGCCTTCGGACGCCTGCAGAAGGCCGGAGAGTGCACCAACGCGGGACTCATCCAGACCTGGACCTCCCCCATCAAGTTCTACAAGGCCTATGGCGAGAAGGTCGTCGACAAACCCATCGTCTGGGTGACGCCAGAAGCCATCGAAGGGGTGAAATCCGTCCGCCTGGACGTGGACAACGAGTTCCTGCCCGGCTACGGACTCTTCAACGTGATCGCCAAGGTCGCAGGCGAACGCCACGACAGCTGCTACGTCTTCACGGCGCACTACGACCACCTGGGCAACCTGGGCCGCAAGGTGTATTACGCCGGGGCCAACGACAACGCCTCCGGCACGGCCGCCCTGGTCACGCTGGCCGCCTATTACGCGAAGAATCGGCCCGCATACGACATGTACTTCCTCTCCGTCTCCGGCGAGGACGCCAACCTGCGCGGATCGGAGTACTTCGCCCAGCACCCCATTTTCCCGCTGGAGCAGATCAAGTACCTCTTCAACCTCGATATGATCGGCGACAACAACCCCGTGCAGTACTGCGAGGTGAGCGATCCGGGTATGCGCGGGTTCGCGTTATTCGAGCAGATCAACAGCGAGCAGCATTATTTCCAGGCCCTGAACCGCGGCGAGCTGGCAGCCAACAGCGACCACTACCCTTTCGCCTCGCGCGGGGTGCCCTGCATCTTCCTGGAGAACGAGGACGGGGATGCCTTCCCCTGGTACCACACCATCTACGACACCTGGAAGAACGCGGTTTTCGACAGCTACGAGCCCGTTTTCAAGCTGGTTTGCGACTTCATCGCAAGATATTGATTAGAAAACAGAAAAACACAGTAGTTATGGTCAAACATATCATTCTCTGGACCCTGAATCCGGAGCTTTCGGAGGAAGAAAAGCAGACCGTGAAGGCAGGCATCAAGGCCGGCCTGGAAGGTCTGGTCGGCAAGGTGCCGGGCCTGCTCGACGCCAAGGTGCACATCGACGGCCGCCTGGCTTCGTCGAATGCGGACGTAATGCTGGACAGCACGCTGGAAAGCGAAGAGGCGCTGAAAGGCTACGCCAAGCACCCGGAGCACCTCGCCGTCGCCAACGGCAAGGTCCGTCCCTACACGGTCCAGCGGGCTTGTCTGGATTTTGAGATTTAGATCACCCCGCTGCCGATCATTTCGCCGTCGGGCGCATACCAGACGGCGAACTGGCCGGGGGTGATGCTGCGCTGCGGCTGATCGAAGCGGATGAAGAGCCCGTTCTCCCGCATCAGGAGCGTAGCGTCCTGGAGGGGCTGGCGGTAGCGGATGCGGACGCGGTAGCGGCGGTTCTCGCCGACCTGCATCGCCTCCGACGGACGGATCCAGTGGATCTCGTCCGGGGCGATCCGCAGGCAGCTGCGCAGCAGGCCCGGATGATTCTCTCCCTCCCCTACATAGATGATATTCTGTTCGATATCCGTCGCCAGCACGAAGACGGGGTTGGCGTGACCGCCGATGCCCAGGCCCTTGCGCTGGCCGATGGTGTAGAACTGCGCGCCTTCGTGGCGCCCGATGCGTTTCGCCCAGGGATTCACCTTGTCGCGCGTCTTCTTGATATGCTTTTTGCCGGAGCGGTAGGTCTCCGTCTCAAAGCGGATATCGCTGTAGTCGATCGGGGTTGAAAATTCCAGCAATTCACTGTCTGTCAGTTCGGTGCCTTTTGCGAGCAACTCGCGGTCGCGGGCGTATTTCGCACTGTCGGCGTAGTACGCCTCAAAGACCTCCACCACGTCCCCTTCCACGCTCTTCAGCTTCTGCTGCAGGAAGACCGGCAGGTCCACCTTGCCCACGAAGCAAATGCCCTGCGAGTCCTTCTTTTCCGCAGAGGGAAGGTCCGCCTCCTTGGCGATGCGCCGCACTTCCGGCTTGAGCAGGTCCCCGATGGGAAACATCGCCTTCGAGAGCTGCTCCTGGTTGAGCTGGCAGAGAAAATAGCTCTGGTCCTTGTTGGGATCGGACCCTTCGAGTATACGGCAGGTCCCGTCGGGCAGGGTTTCCTTGCGGCAGTAGTGGCCCGTGGCCACGCAGTCCGCCCCCAGGCGCTCCGCCGCCTGCAGGAAGGCGTCGAACTTGATCTCCCGGTTGCAGAGTACGTCCGGATTGGGCGTACGGCCGCGGGCGTACTCGTCGAAGAGATAGTCCACCACGCGCTGCCGGTACTGCTTGCTCAAGTCGATGAAATAGAAGGGAATACCGATCTTGCGCGCAACCATTTCCGCCACGAACTTGTCCTCCTCCCACTCGCAGTCGCCATGCAGCGTGCCCTCCGTGTCGTGCCAGTTCTGCATGAACATGGCAAACACGTCGTAGCCCTGCTGCTTGAGCAGCAACGCGGCCACGCTGGAGTCCACGCCTCCGGAAAGTCCCACGCAGATCTTCATAGGCTACAGGGCCCGGGCGACGCCCAGTCGCGCCTCCGATACGTTGATGACGTAGTCTCCGGTCTTCTCGAACTCGCTCAGCATATCGTTGTATACCGTACCGTTATCATAGCCGTACGTACGGTTGTCCATGGCGTCGGCGTTCTGCTGCTTGAGCCTGTCGCGGGTGGCATTGATGCGGGATTCGATGTCCCGGGACTCGGCGATATCATATTCATCCTTATGCCCGTACAGCAGGGTGTTCATGCGGGTGAGCGCCTCGTCCACCAAAGCGTTCATCTGGCTGAAACCGGCCTCCTGCTCCTCCGTGAAGGCAATCTTGTTGTCGCGCTTGCGGCGTATGACGCGCGCGAGGTTGAAGCAGCTGTCGCCGATGGATTCCAGCTCGCCGATCTGGCGGAGCATAGAACGGATCTTCATCTTGGAGTCGTCGGAAAGGTGGGCGTCGCTCACCGCCCCGAGGTAGTGGCCGATTTCGTTCTCCATGCGGTCGCTGATCTCCTCGTATTTCTTGATGCGCTCGAAGAGCTTCTCGAAGTCGTCGTCCTCCTTCATGCCATACAGGTCGTTGATCATCCAGAACATGCGCTGCATGCGCTTGCCGAAGGTGGCGATCTCCTTCTGGGCCTGGAAAATGGAAAGTTCCGGCGTCTTCATGATACCGCCACGGATATACTTGAGGCGGAACTCGTCGTCCTCCTCGGTCTGGCGCGGCTTGATGAGCGCGCAGACCAGTTTCTCGATCTGCGGGATGAATCCGATCAGCAACGCCGTATTGATGAGGTTGAATCCTGTATGGAAGGTGGCCAGGGCGAAGGTCAGGCGCGTCGGGTCGATGCTCTCCGCGGCCGGGTCCAGGCCCACGATGCGGCAGACCAGTCGGACGAAGGGGAAGAACAGCACCAGCACCCAGAGCACGCCGAAGACGTTGAAGACGAGGTGCGCGAGGGCCGTGCGGCGAGCCTGCACGTTAGCGCTGAGCGCCGCCAAATTCGCCGTCAGGGTGGTACCGATGTTCTCGCCCATGACCAGGGCGATACCCTGGTAGATCGTGATGGCTCCGGTGGAGCAGAGCACCATCGTGATGGCCATCAGGGCGGCGGAGCTCTGGACGAGCGCCGTCAGGACCGTACCGATGAGCAGGAAGAGCAGGACCGTCCAGTAGTTCGTCGGGAAACTGTCGAAGAAGGCGACGACGGCCGGCCGGCTGGCCAGGTCCATGTCCACGCCCGTCTGCCGGAGCATACCCAGGGCGAAGAGCAGGAAGGACAAGCCGAAGAGGAAATCGCCCAGGTAGCGTTGCTTGCCGGTCTGGATGAGGATGATGGCGACCAGAAAGACGGGCCAGACCACATTCGTGATATTGAAGGAGAAACCGGCCGACATGATCCAAGCGCTCATCGTGGTGCCGATGTTGGCGCCCATGATGACGGAGATGGCCTGCGTGAGTGTCAGCAAGGCCGCGTTCACGAACGACACGGTCATCACCGTGGTGGCGGCGGAAGACTGCACGGCCACCGTGACCAGGGCGCCCGTAGCGACGCCGGAGAAGCGGTTGGAGGTCATCGCGCCGAGCAGGTGACGGAGTTGCGGGCCGGCCATTTTCTGCAGGGCCTCGCTCATCACCTTCATGCCGTATATCAACAGGGCAATCGAGCCAAGTAGTTTCAGGACGATCAGCATAAACACATATTTTGACAAATTTACAACTTTTTTTGCTAAATTTGGGTGTTGCAACCACATAAAAAATATGACAAATCGGGAGATCAACATCACATACGAAGAGTATAAGTCGATAGACGAACTGAACGCCGAGGACCGCGAACTGGCCGCCGAGGCCATCAAGGCCATGGAGGGAGCGTATGCACCGTATTCACATTTCCACGTAGGCGCGGCCGTGCGCATGTCCAACGGGCAGATCGTCCGGGGCGCCAACCAGGAGAACGCCGCCTTCCCGTCGGGCCTCTGCGCCGAGCGGACGGCGATGTTCGCCGCCGGCGCACGCTATCCCGACAAGGATATGCTCAGCCTCGCGCTGGCGGGGGGTGTGATGGGGCGGCTGGCCAGCCAGCCCGCGACGCCCTGCGGGGCCTGCCGGCAGGTGATGGCGCAGTACCAGGCCAAGTCGGGCAAGCCGATGTCGGTCATCATGATCTCCGCGGACAAGGTCTGGAAGTTCGAGAAAGTGGACGATATTCTGCCGTTGATTTTCAACAGCATTTGATTTTTTATTATATTTGCGGCGGGAAAGTCGTACACGACCAGCTCCCTCTGAACTCCCCCAGGGCCGGAAGGCAGCAAGGGCAGGAGGTCGTAGCGGTGCGATGTGCTAAGCTTTCCCTTTTTTGTTTTCTATCTGCATGAAATCGGAGATTGTCATCATCGGCGGCGGTGCCTCCGGCCTGATGGCGGCCTACTACGCCGCCCGGACGCTCGTGGACGCCGGACAGGCGGCGCAGGTCACGGTACTGGAGAAGATGCCGCGGCCGGCACGGAAGGTGATGATCACCGGCAAGGGACGGTGCAATTTCACGAACGTGAAGGAGTGGAACGAGTTCTCCGGGCACATCCGCTCGAAGGCGAATTTCGTCAAGTCCGCCTTCTACAATCTGCCTTCGCAGGCGGTCGTGGACTGGTTCGAGGGCTTCGGGATGCCCACCGTCGTGGAGCGCGGCGACCGCGCATTCCCCGCCTCGCACCACGCTTCCGACGTCGTCGACACCCTCGTCAACGCCTGCCTCTCCCTCGGCGTCAAGATCGAAACCGAAGCTGAAGTCGACACCATAATACCTGGTTTTACTGTGAAACTAACAGATGGACGGGAGTGGAAATGCCAGCGGGTGATAGTGGCGACGGGTGGACTGAGCTATCCGACGACGGGATCGACCGGCGACGGACTCCGCTGGGCGGAAGAGATGGGGCACCATATCGTGCCGACCTTCCCGTCGCTGACGGCGCTCGTTCCGAAGGGATATAAACTACAGGAAGACAGGGACTTGCACATCGACCGCAGCACGCCGCTCAGCGAACTGGGCCAGGCGCTCTGCGGGGTGCAACTCAAGAATATCCAACTCTCGCTGGAGATCGAAGGTACGGAAGCGGAGAGCGAATTCGGCGACATCGACTTCACCGACGGCGGTCTGGAAGGGCCCGTCGGCTTCCAGCTCAGCCGCAAGGCCGTCAAGGCCCTCGTCAACGGTTCCCGCGTCAGTCTGCTGCTCGACCTCAAGCCGGGCGTGGCCCTCACCGAACTGACGGCCCGCATCAAGGAACTCTGGTCTGAAATCGAGAAGGACCCGCGCTCCCGCGGCGTCCGGGAAAAGGAGCGCTGCCGCATCCTGCTGGGCAAACTCATGCCCCGGGAACTCATCCCCGGCTTCCTCGCCATGCACCCCGAAGTCATCACCCTGGAGCGGCGTGGCCGCTCCGACACCAAGGTCTGGGTGAACCTGGTCAGCATCGCCAAGGCCCTGAAAACCTGGAAGTTCGACATCGCCGGCTACGTCGGCTACGAGCGTGCGGTCGTCACCGCCGGCGGCGTCTCCACCGACGACTTCGTCGCCAAAACCATGGAATCCCGGATCGTCCCGGGCCTCTACCTCTGCGGCGAGGTGCTGGATATCGACGCCGACACTGGCGGCTACAACCTCCAGCTCGCCTTCTCCACCGGCGCCCTCGCCGGCTTCAACGCCGCCAAATCTCTTCAATCTGCTTCTTGATTAACGGAACATCCTCCGTTGCCGTGTGCCACAGGACCTCTATGAGGACGGTAGCATAACCATGAACCAGTACGTGGCGCATTCCTATGATATCTTTCCAAGGGATTTCTTTATGCTGTTCCTTGAATTGAACGGATAACATATAGGCTGCTTCTCCTATGATTTCTACGTTCTTAACCACAGCAAAGTAGCGCAGTTTGTCCTGCGACAAATCCTCTTGAGTAATTCCTTCGATAAAGGAAGCTATATTGTTGGCTGCCTGGATGATATCTTGCAAGCGTCCAGGGTCTCTTTCAGGCTCTCTCATATACTAGAACCTTATCTCGGTTAATGCTATCAAGAGCAAATGGCTTAATGGAACCGTTTGCCACCAGATCAACCTTCCGGCCCAGACGTTCTTGCAGATGGTTGATGATGCCAGCATAGTAGAGCAATCCGACTTTTGCAGAAGAAGCCAGGTCGATTAAGATGTCTATGTCGCTGTCTGGCCGTTCCTCCATCCGGGAGAAAGAACCGAAGATCCATGCACGTTCCACCGGCTCCTGCTGGAAGAAATCCTGTATGGTGTGAACTATTCGGACACGCTCCTGGTCGATCTGCCGGACTCGCACCTGAACCTCTTCCTTCTTCCCTTTTCGTCCAGCATATCGGAGCAGGCGCGAGGTATTCACATGGTATAACTCAAATGCCCGCTGATATTCTCTCTGGATTTCCTCATCGGACAGAGACGCAAATTCCTTGTCTGCGGAATGATCCACCAACACCTTCTCCAACTCGGGGACGACGACCCGCCGCTCCTCATAAACCGGAGCCTCGGAAATGATTGGTTTGACCAGAATGAAGTCGTGCAAATCCTCCATCATGGAATACGCGTTCCTGATAAGCGCTACATCTTGAAAAACCTGTTTCAGGGCACTCCGCACAGCATCACACGCCCCTTTCGGCACCTCAACTATGAGGTTTCGACCCGTATCAGAGATGCAATGGTTCATCCCTACGAACGAATCCATCAGCAGCTCCTCAACTGCCCTCATCTTAGGAGATATGATACTCTTGTATTCCATATCAGCAACTTCTCTCGCAAAGATAAACAATTTGGCAATATTTCACAAGTATTGCCAAACAATAAACTATATGTCAGGATTACTCCTTTCCCCCATCGTTCAGCAGAGCTATACGATTTGGGCTGACTATTTAACCATCCACGGGGTCGGACAAACGACGATACCGCTTGACGGAGAGAATCTCCTCCCCCATGGCCGTTTCAATCTCAGACAGCGTCTGAATCGTGAAATTGTGCGTCCCACTCATCCAACGGGACACGACGGCCTCGCGCTTCCCCGTTACGCGAGCAAGATCGGCCTGTGACCATCCTTTTCGCTGAAGAACCTCGTGAATACGACACGCGATGCCGTACGAGCCCTCATCCGGTCCGTCCGGCTTCTTTATTCTGCGCACCGTTTCCATTTCTACCCGCCTGGGAGTCGCAGGTGTGCGGGCAAATAGGAGGGGAAGGATCAGCAGGGCCAGCCGAGGGCGGCGGTGCGGCTGAGAAGGAGCGACGAAGACGCAGAACGGCGTGTGTCTGACGACCGTTAGGCTGGGCCGCAGGACCAGACTAAAAGGGAGGAGTTAGCCGTTCAGCAACCGAGGCGGAAAGCCCCGCCCTTCCCCGACGTCTGCCCGCACACCTGCGGCTCCCGGCGGGCAGAATGGAGATAGACGCGGAACAGGTGTCCAGCAAAACGGCATTCTACGCGTTCTGTGGGGACACCTGTCGGCGTTTTGGGACTAAACGGCCTGTTTGGAGGGGGAGGTGTACAAACAGATTGCACCAGAGGCCGATTGGGTGGATACCTGTCGGCGGGGCAGGAAATTCGCCGGTCGGAGCCGGCGAATGACGGAAGGGTTGGAGCGAAGCGACGCAGGGGGTCCGGGGGGTTAGCCCACCGGCATGAGATCCCCGATCAGGTCGGGGATGACGGAAAGATCAAATAGAGTCCTTCAGCTCCTTGGAGATCGCTTCCGCGAGCATGCGGGCGCCGTGGCGCTGGGGGTGGATGCCGTCGCGGCAGTAGCGGGAGCTGTCGAACAGGTCGTACAGATCGATCAGTTGCAGGCCCTTCTGGGCGGCGATGTCGCGGACGGCCGGGCGGACGCCCTCTTCCATCACGTCCGGATTGAGAATCAGACTCGGAACAAAAGCGACCCGGAAAATGCGGATGGGCGCGACGAGCACGACCTGCGGATGGGAAGGCAATCCCAGGTAGGAATCGACCAGGCGCGTATAATCCTCCCGGAAGACATCCGGTTTCCAGTTCCAGGGCTTGGTGTCGTTGGTCCCGAGCATCAGGATGACGATGTCGGGATTCCAGTCCAAACTCTCCTTATAGACCTTCTTGGTCACGTAAGGGGTATCCGCATCGAAGCGGACCGCGGCGTCGTTGTAGCCGAAATTGCGCACTTCGAACTCGTCGCCGAGCAGATGCTGCAGCACGGCGGGATAGCCGTGCTTGCCGGGATTCAGGATCGTGAAGCCCCAGGTGATGCTGTCTCCGACGCAGGCTACCTTCTTCATTCCGAAACAACTTTGAGCGACCGGGCCACGGCCTCGGCCACGTTGATACCGTCCAGTGCGCTGGACACGATGCCGCCGGCGTAACCGGCCCCCTCCCCGCAAGGGAAGATGCCCGGCAAGGAAACATACTCCAGCGTCTCGGAATCGCGCGGGATGCGCACCGGCGAGGACGTGCGGGACTCCACGCCGAGCAGCAGCGCAGCGTTCGTATAGTAATTGCGCATCTTCACGCGCGGGAAAGCCTTCTGCAGGCGCTGCGCCACGATGGGCGGCAGCAATTCGTGCAGCGGTGCGCTCACCACGCCCGGATGATAGCTGGTCGGCGGCATGGTCTTGGAAACCTTGCCGAGGCAGAAATCCTCCATCCGCTGCGCCGGGGCGGCCATCGGGTTTTCGGCGCCCTGCGACTGGGCGTAATCATACATCCGGCGCTCGACCGCATGCTGGAAATCCATCAGTTTGAAGGGCCCCTCGCCCGGAACGTCCTCCGGCTCGATCTGCACCACCACGCCGGCGTTGGCGAACTTGCCGCTACGTCCGGAATTGGACATACCGTTCAGCACGACCGTCCGCTCCTCCGTCGAAGAAGGCACCAGGATGCCGCCGGGGCACATACAGAAGGAGAACACGCCACGGCCGTCCACCTGCTCCACGAAGGAATACTCCGCCGCCGGCACGCCCGGCTTCCATTGCCCGTGATACTGGCACCAGTTGATCTTCTCCTGCGGATGCTCCACACGCACACCCATCGCGAATCCCTTCGCCTCCAGCGCCCCGCCGGCCTTCGCCAGCATCTCATAGATGTCCCGCGCCGAATGGCCGGTAGCCAAAATCACTCTCCGAGCCGCATACTCTTTCCCGTCTGCAGTCCGGACCAGCATCGCCATCGGAGCGGATGCGGCAGCAGCCTCCGGAAACCGTAGCCACCCTCGGCTCCGTAAGAGGGAGGGGCCCGCTTCCGAAGGAAGTGGGAGGGGTCCGGCATCGCCGGACGTTTCCGAAGGCTGGCTGCCGAGAAGCGAGGAAGGGGCGATGCTGATTACCTTAGAGTTAAAGTAATACTCGCCGCCATGCTCGATGATGAACTTGCGGATATTCTCGACGACGACGGGAAGCTTGTCTGAACCGATATGCGGATGCGCGTCGATGAGGATATCCTTCGAAGCGCCAAACTTCACCAGCTGGTGCAGCACCTCGCGGAGATCCCCCCGCTTAGACGAACGCGTATAGAGTTTTCCGTCGGAAAAAGCGCCCGCGCCGCCTTCGCCGTAGCAATAATTCGAATCCGGATCCACGATCCCGTCCCGCGAAAGCTTCGCCATATCGAACTTGCGCGCATGCACGTCCTTGCCCCGCTCCAGCACGATGGGCTTCAGTCCAAGCGTAAGCAGCTTCAGCGCCGCGAACATACCCGCAGGCCCGGCACCGATCACGATAACCGGCTCGGCGTCGTGCACGTCGAGATACTCCGGAAGCTCGTAGGGAACGTACTCCTCCCCCGGCCCGTACGCCTCGTACTGATAGCGCCAGACCGGCTCCTTGCGCGCATCGATCGAGCGCTTCTTCAGCACCCATTTCCAGCCGCCGGCCTTCGCCTCGATCTCCTTGAGACGCGGTTCGCGCGTGAGCGGACAGACTACTTCGAACTCTTTCATATCAGAAATCGGACATCCGGGACACCGGAGCCACGTCCAGCGGCGTGCGCTCCCCGGCCAGGTAATGATAATATCCGGCGATGGCGATCATCGCCGCGTTGTCGGTCGTAAACTTGAATTCGGGCAGATAGGTATTCCAGCCGCGCTTGCGGCCCTCGGCCTCGATCCGGGCGCGCAGCCCGCTGTTGGCCGACACGCCGCCGCCGATCGTGACCTCCTTGATTCCGGTCTGCTTCGCCGCCTTGACGAGCTTGTCCAGCAGGATGTCGATCAGCGTCTTCTGGAACGACGCGCAAAGGTCCTCCTTGTTCTTCTCCAGGAACTCCGGATCCTTCGCCATCTCGTCCCGGACGAAATACAGCAGCGAGGTCTTCACGCCGCTGAAACTGTAGTCCAACCCCTCGATATGCGGTTTGCGGAACTGGAAACGTTTCGGATCGCCCTGCTGTGCCAGCTTGTCGATGATGGGGCCGCCGGGATAGCCCAGGCCCAGCATCTTGGAGCATTTGTCGAAAGCCTCCCCCACCGCATCGTCGATGGTCTGGCCCAGGATCTCGAAATGCAGCGGATCGTCCACCCGCACGATCTGCGAGTTGCCGCCGCTGACCAGCAGGCACAGATACGGGAACGACGGCTCCCGCACCGGCTTGTCCGGCTGGCGGATGAAATCGGCCAGCAGATGGCCCTGCAGATGGTTCACCATCACGATGGGGATGTCCAGCGCCAGGCCCATCGCCTTGGCGAAGGAAGTGCCCACCAGCAGCGAGCCGAGCAGGCCCGGACCGCGCGTGAAGGCGATCGCCGTGAGCTCGGACGCTTTCACGCCCGCCCGGTTGAGCGCTTCGCTGACCACGGGCACGATGTTCTGCTCGTGGGCGCGCGACGCCAGTTCCGGCACCACGCCGCCGAAGGCCCGGTGCACGTCCTGGCTCGCAATGACGTTCGACAGGAGCCATCCGTCGCGGATGACGGCCGCCGAAGTGTCGTCGCAGGAAGATTCTATACCAAGGATGATGTCAGCCATCTGATTCACAATTAACATGCAAAGATAGCAATTATTCTCGTAGGCGCGTGCACATGGAAATGCGCGAAGATTTTCTTATATTTGTAGATTACAATTAGAATGTACAGGAAAAAGGGATATATCATCGCGCGCATTGCCGGCCTGCTGGCAGTGCTCCTGATGGCATTCCTGGTGGCGCTGCAGATGCCCTTCGTGCAGACCCGCCTGTCCAAAGTCGCTCTCAACCAGCTGGCCGCCATCATGGACGGCCGCGTACAATACGACGAACTGAAGGTGCTGACCTCCGGCGTGCTCGTCATCCGGAACCTTGCGCTGGTGGATCCCAATCCCTACACGGAAGACGTCAACGGCCGCGGCTGGGCGCCCGCCGACACGGTTTTCAAGGCCAAGACCATCACGGCCACCTTCTCCCTGACCGGCCTGTTCAAGAAGGAAGGCCTGCACCTGGGACGCGTGACCATCGAGGACGGATCCTTCCATCTCGTCACCGAGCCTGGCGAGGAGTACCACGACAACATCTCCCGCATCTTCCACCTGAAGCCAACCGGCGCTCCCCCGCCCACAGCCAACCTGTTCAACATCAAGAAACTGCGCATCCAGAACTTCCGCTTCCGGATGAACAGCTTCCTCCCCGACCGCGGCTTGCACAAGGGCGTGGGGATCAACTTCGAGGACCTCGACCTCACGGCAGACATCGTTGGCCACGGATTCCGCATGGCCGATGCCAAGATCACCGGCTACTTCGACCGCCTGTCGGCGCAGGAGAAATCCGGCTATACCATCGACCAGTTCTCCTCCAGCGTGGAGCTGGGACTCGAGAATGGCGCCCTGCTCGAAGACCTCCACCTGCGCGATCCCTGGTCCGACGTCCATATGCGTTCCCTGGAGCTGGGCTACCAGGATTTCAAGTATTTCTCCGATTTCGTCAACAAGGTGCGGCTCGACGGCGAGTTCCAGCGCTCCAGCCTGGCCCTGCAGTCGCTGACCTATTTCTCCGGAGCATTCAACGGCAGCCCGCTGGTGGCCGAGATCCGGCGCGGTCACGTGAGCGGTCCCGTCTGCGACCTCCTCATCGACCGGCTTGTCTTCACCGAATCCAGCACCGGCGTGTCGACCACCGTGGACGGACGCATGACGGGGCTTCCCGACATCCAGACCACCCTGCTGGACGCCACGCTCAAGGACCTGCAGTGCACGACCACGCAGATGTCCCACTTCCTCGGCGGACTCGCCCCGGAATCTCCGGAACCGGACCTGAGCATGCTGGCCCACAACGTGCCGCTCACCCTCCAGGTCAAGGCCAAGGGCCCGTTCAACGACCTGGACATCGACGTCCTGGTGCAGAGCGTGGAGGGTGAATTCACCGTTACCGGCGACCTCCGCCATGTCGTCGATCCGACCCGTCCGATCGACATGGCGCTGAACCTGGTCACGCGCGAACTGGATCTCGGCAAGGTCCTGGGCGTGGACGTCCTGGGACCCGCCAACGTCCGGACCCGTTTCCGCGCCCAGCTGAACGGCGGCATCCCCGACACCACCATCGACTCCCTGTACATCGACCATATCCGCGCCCTCGGACACGACCTTCACAACATCAGCGTAGCGGGCTCCCTGAGTGACGACGTGGCCCAGGGACACATCGTGAGCGCCGACCCGCTCCTGCGCCTCGACCTGACCGGATTTGCGGACATCAAGCCCAACAACGGCCGCTCACGCTATCAGGTGGACGGAACGATCGCCGAGGCCAACCTGGCCGCCCTCGGATTCGACGCCGGCGGCAAACTGTCCCGCGTCGCCACGGGCATCCACGCAGACCTGGTCCGGAGCAGCGACAACCGCTTCCAGGGCAACGCCCACCTCGACAACCTCCGCCTGATGGACGACCAGGGGACGCACCCGCTCGGCAACATCCGCGTCAACGCCCGCACGGACGGAGAATGGCAGGAGATCGATCTGGGCGCCTCCTTCCTCGACGCCCGATTCCACGGCGACCGGCCCGTTACCAGCTTCGTCAGGGACCTGCAGGAGATCACCCTGCGCCGCGAGCTCCCCACCCTCTATACGGATGAATACGAGCCGCAAGGAACGGGGAACTACGAGGTCAACGCCATCTTCCACGACACGCGCGACATCCTGGCCCTGTTCGTTCCGGGCGCCTATATTGCAGACGGCACGGGGCTGTCCCTGTCCGTGACCGACAACGGACTCCTCAAGGGCGAGCTCAATTCGGAGCGGATCGCTTTCGACAAGAACTACCTCCGCAACGTGGATCTCCTCTTTGACAACCGGCACAACGAGCTCTCCGCCAACATCGTCAGTTCCGAGCTGCGCGCCGGCAACCTGGCGATGCTCAACCCCGCCATCAACGCCGGCGCCAATGACGACCGCCTCTCGCTGGGCGTCCATTACGACAACTTCTCCGGAACGGGCGGCGACGCCACCATCAACCTCGAAGGACGGCTCTTCCGGGACGAGGAAGACGGCACGCTGGGCGTCCTGGCGCACCCGATCGGCTCCTACATCGTGGCCGGCGACGACACCTGGTCCTTCGCAGAATCCGACATCATCCTCCACGGAAAAGACGTCCGACTGGACAATTTCCTGATCCACAACGGCGCACAGCGCCTGCTCGTGGACGGCGGCTTCTCCTCTGCCCATAGCGACACGCTCGCGCTTCAGATGGACCGCTTCGACCTGGCGCTCGTCGACCAGTTCCTCACCGAGAGCCTCGGCATCGAGGGCAAGATGAACGGCACGGCGACCGTGACCTCCGGACCCGACAAGGCCATCGGCATGCTCATGGACTTCCGTCTTGACACCCTGCGCCTGTCCGGCGTGGACGCCGGGACCATGCTGCTGTCCAGCCAATGGCAGCGGGAAGGCAAGGAACTGGGCATCTCGCTGCGCGACATCATCGAGGAGCGGGATGCGCTCAAGGTCGGCGGCAGCTATTTCCCGCAGGAGAAGCGCCTGAATCTCCGGGCGGACCTGGACCGCTTCCCGATCGCCGTGGCGACGGCTTTCCTGCCGGATGTCATTTCGGAAGTGGGCGGCGGTATCACCGGATCGCTCAACGTGACCGGATCGCCGGACAATCTCATCCCCTACAGCCAGGACCTGCACATCGACGACGCCTTCGTACACGTAGCCGTCACCGGTGTCCCATATACCGTTGAAGGGCCCATCCGCGTGGACGAGAACGGCTGTTACCTGGACGGCGTGGCCATCCGGGACAACGACAACGGCCTGATGACCGTCAACGCCGCCCTCCGCTACAAACAGCTCAAGGATTTCATCCTGGACGGCCGCATCGACTTCAACAACCTGAAGATCCTGGACACGCCGGCGCCGCGCGCTGACGTCCCCTTCTACGGCTACCTGCGCGCCTCCGGCACGGCGAGCGCCCGCGGCGCGCTGACCGCCCTGTCGGTCGATGCCGACGTGAGCACCTCCGGCGAGGGCGATGTCCACATCACCACGGGCGCCACGAGCGCACAGACCGGGAATTCCCGCCTGCTCACCTTCACGCAGCCCGTCCTGGAACTGGATCCCTATGAGGAGTTGCTGGCCAGCCTGCACAAGAAGACCACCCAGGCGGCCGACATCGTCGTCCACGGACGTGTACACCTCCAACCGGCCGTGCGCGCCTTCGTCGAGATCGACAAGGAAGCCGGCAACGTGGCTTCCGTCAACGGCCAGGGTACGGTCAGCATCAACCTGCGCCCCACCAGGGCCCTGTTCGAACTGAACGGCGACTACAACATCAGCGAAGGTACTTACCAGTTCGTCCTCCCGGGCGTCCTCTCCAAGAACTTCTCCGTCCAGCGTGGCAGCTCCGTCAAGTTCGGCGGCGACATCATGAACACCGAGCTGGACATCACCGCTAATTACGGCCTGCGTACTTCCCTCGACCCCATCCTGGGCACGGGCAACCTGTCGCGCCGCCAGGTCAACTGCGTCCTGAACGTAAGCGACCGCCTGCGCGCGCCGAAACTCAACCTGTCCATCGATGTCCCGGACCTCGATCCGTCCACGCAGATGGCCGTCGAATCGGCCCTGAGCACCAACGACAAGGTCCAGAAACAATTCGTTTCGCTGCTGCTGCTCGGTTCCTTCCTGCCTGACGCCAGTTCCGGCGTTTTCACCCAGAGCAACCTGCTCTATTCCAATGTGATGGAAATGATGTCCGGCCAGATCAACAATGTCCTCCAGCGCCTGGAGATTCCGATCGACGTGGGCTTCGGCTACCAGGAGATGCGCTCGGGCGAGAACCTTTTCGACATCTCCCTGTCCACCGAACTTTTCGACAACCGCGTCCACCTGGGCGGCAGTTTCGGTAACCGGCGGTATTCCACCGGTAGCGCCGGCGGCGACTTCACCGGCAACCTCGACCTCCAGGTCAAACTCGACCCGGAAGGAAAATTCCGCTTCAACGTATTCTCCCACTCGGCCGACGAATTCACCAACTACCTCGACTTCTCGCAGCGCAACGGTGTCGGCGTCAGTTTCCAGAAGGAATACGCCTCCTTCGACGATTTCTGGCGGAGCATCTTCGTTTCCAGGAAGCGTCGCGAAATCCTGGAGCGCCTGGACGCCGAGAAACTCAAGGAGCAAGTAATCATCCAAATTGACCATGAACCCGGGGAAACTCTACCTGATCCCGACGCCGCTCGGTGATACCGATCCCGTCGAGTGCCTCCCGCAGAACGTCCTGGAGACGGCCTGCGGGCTGCATTGCTTCGTCGTGGAGGAGCTTCGCACCGCCCGCCGCTTCCTGTCCCGTTACGGGCTGCGCGGGCATATCGATGAACTGGATTTCCACGTGCTCAACGAGCACACCACGCCGGAGGAGGTGGAGGCCCTGCTGCCGCTCTTCGACGGCCAGGACGTCGGCCTGATGTCCGAAGCGGGACTCCCGGCCGTGGCCGATCCCGGCGCCGCCCTCGTGGCCCTGTGCCATCGCCACGGCATCCAGGTAGTCCCCCTGATCGGGCCTTCCTCGCTGATGCTCGCCCTGATGGCCTCCGGCCTGAACGGCCAGTCTTTCGCTTTCCGCGGCTACATCCCCGCCAAGACGGACGAACGCCGCGCCGCGCTCAAGGAGCTCGAGAAGCAGTCCCGCTCCCTGAACCAGAGCCAGATCCTCATCGAAACCCCCTACCGCAACGACGCCCTGCTCGCCGACATGCTGCAGGTGCTCTCCCCCGCCACACGGATTTGTGTTGCAGCCGATATTACCTTACCGACGCAGTTCATCAAAACCAAAAGTGTCGCCGAGTGGCGCAAAAAACCGACAGAGGTCGGCAAACGTCCCTGCGTCTTTATCCTGTTAGCCTAAAAATGAAAATCGCGCTGCTGACCCTGGGCTGCAAGCTCAACTTCGCCGAGACGGCGACCTACGAACGCGGTTTCCTGGCCGCGGGCCTGGAAGTCGTGCCCTGGGGGGAAGCGGCGGACATCTGCCTGATCAATACCTGTTCGGTCACCGCCATGGCGGACAGCAAGTCCCGCAACCTGGTCCGCAAGATGCACCGCCTCCATCCGGAGGCCCTCATCATCGTGACGGGCTGCAGTGCGGAGCTCCGCCGGCAGGAAATCGAGCAGATCGAGGGCATCAGCCGCGTGTTCGGCGCCAAGGAGAAAGGCCTGGTGGTCAGCGAAACGCTTGCGCTGCTAGGCCTCACTGACGTTGCCTCGAACCGTGCGGGAGCGCCGGATCGCGACAGCGATTATCCGGCCATCCCCCTCGAGGGGGCGCAGGGGGTGAAAACCTCCGAGAATACGCAGCGAATGTTCGCTGCGTATTCCGGGATGGAATCCCGCACCCGCGCTTTCCTGAAAGTGCAGGACGGCTGCAATAATTTCTGCGCCTACTGCACCGTACCCTACGCCCGCGGCGAAAGCCGCAACCTGCCCGTCGCCGAGTGCGTGCGCAATGCGGAAAGGATTGCGTCGGAAGGCGTCCGGGAGATCGTTCTCACAGGCGTAAATACGGGTGATTTCGGCCGGACGACCGGCGAATCGTTCCTGGACCTGCTGAAGGCGCTAAATGCCGTGGACGGCATCGAACGCTACCGCATTTCGAGCATCGAGCCGAACCTGCTCACGGAAGAGATCGTGGACTGGATTGCGTCCGGGACCAAATTCCAGCCACATTTCCACATCCCGCTCCAGACCGGCTCCGACGAGCTGCTCTCGAAGATGGGCCGCCGCTACGACACCGCCTTATTCGCGGAGCGCATCGAGATGATTCGCCGCAAGATGGAGCATCCCGGCGGACCGAAGGTCTTCTTCGGCATCGACGTGATGGTCGGCCTGCCCGGCGAGACGCAGGAACTGTTCAAGCAGACCTTCCGTTTCATCGAGCGCGTCGCCCCGGCCTTCATCCACGTTTTCCCGTATTCCCGGCGGCCCGGAACGCCCGCCGCCTCCATGCCCGGGCAGGTGGACGAAGCGACCAAGAAGCACCGCGTGGCCGTGCTGGAAGAGCTCTGCCGGAGTCTGCACGAGGACTTCCGAGCACAGAACCGCGGCGTGCACGAACGCGTACTTTTCGAATCCACCGTCCGCAACGGGATGATGGAAGGATATACCGGCAACTACATCCGCGTCACGCGTCCCTACGACCCGGCGCTGGTGAACACGCTGGCGGATATCGTAATAG
This sequence comes from Bacteroidales bacterium, assembly GCA_017960585.1. Lineage (GTDB taxonomy): Bacteria > Bacteroidota > Bacteroidia > Bacteroidales > UBA932 > Cryptobacteroides. Next base: position 5,771 of record JAGCYX010000034.1, on the reverse strand, counting down.
ACTGATTATGAAGAAAGCTAAACTGACCTTTCTCGGCACGGGGACTTCGTCCGGCATCCCGATGATCGCCTGCGACTGCCCGGTGTGCCGTTCGGCCGACCCGCGCGACAAGCGCCTGCGCGCTTCCGTGCTGGTCGAATACGGCGGTCTGACGATCCTGGTGGACGCCGGGCCGGATTTCCGCGAACAGATGCTGCGCCAGGACGTGCATCACCTGGACGCCATCCTGCTGACGCACAATCACAAAGACCACACGGGCGGGTTGGACGACATCCGCGCCCTCAACCTCGCGGAACGCCATCCCGTCAACATCTGGTGCGAGCCGTACGTGGAGGCGACGCTCCGCCGCGAATACGGCTACGCCTTTGCGGAACAGAAGTATCCGGGCGCCCCGGAATGGCGCGTGCACGTCATCGACGGCACTGCACCCTTCACGGTGCATTCCAACGCTAACGAGGAGGTCCTGGAGTGGGAGCGGGGCTTCGGCTACCACCACCTGCCGCCCCAGCCCGCACCGGACATTTCCGTGGAGATCGTCCCGATCCGGGGCTGGCACCATCGCGAGAAGATAATCCCGGTGCTGGGCTACCGCTTCGGCAACATCGCCTACCTGACCGACATCAAGATGCTGGACAGCGACGCGGAACTGGAGAAACTGCGGGGCGTAGAATACGTCACCCTCGGCTGCGTCAAGATTGCCGAGCACCATTCGCATCCCTCCCTGCAGGAGTGCCTGGATTTCTTCGAGAAGGTGGGCGCACGCGAGTCCTACATCACGCACCTGTCACACCAGCTTCCCTTCCACGAGGAGTTTGCGGCCATGCTGCCGCCACACGTACATCCGGCCTGGGACGGGCTGGTACTGGAATAGCACACCATGAGCAAGACACTTTCAAAACTCGGCGAATTCGGCCTGATCGCGCAGATCCGCGAACGCTTCCCCGCCCCGGACGGGGTGACGGGTATCGGGGACGATTGCGCCATCCTGCCGCCGGCTTACAGCAAAGACACCCTCGTCAGCACCGACATGCTCGTCGAAGGGACGCATTTTCTGTTGAAGGACATCGCTCCCTACGACCTGGGCTGGAAGTCCGCCGCCGTCAACCTCAGCGACATCGCGGCCATGGGCGGGAAGCCCACCGGCACCTTCCTCTCCCTGGCCCTGCCCGCCAGACTGGATGCCACCTGGATGGAAGAATTCCTGCACGGATACGGAGACCTCTGCAAGCAGTTCGACACGCCCCTGCTCGGCGGCGACACCACCGCCTCCCCCGACCGCATCTGCATCAACGTGACCGTACTCGGCGAATGCCCCACCCGCTTCGCCAAGAAGCGCAGCGACGCCAAGATCGGCGACCTCATCTGCGTCACCGGCTCGCTGGGCGACTCCGCCGGCGGCCTGAAGGCCATCCTGAAAGGCGTGAAACGCGACGCCGACGTCCAGAAGCTGATCGACCGGCATTACCGGCCGACCCCGCGCGTAGCGGAAGGACTGGAACTGCGGCTCAACCTCGGCGTACACGCGATGATGGACATCTCGGACGGCCTCGGATCCGATCTGCAGCACATCCTGGATGCCTCAGATGTCGGTGCGGAGATCGATCTGGTGGCCCTTCCGCTGTCGCTGGCGCTCAAGCACGTCTGTCAAAGCCAGGGCTGGGATCCCCTGCAACTCGCCGTCAGCGGCGGCGAAGATTACGAACTGCTGTTCACCTGCACGCCGCAGGCGGAAGCGATGATCTGTGTCCCGCACTTCGTCATCGGGCGGATAACGAAGAGATCCCCGGTCCAGCCGGGGATGACTCTGACGGGACCGGGGATAGTCTGGCGCGGCGCCTCTCCGTCATTCGCCGACTCGATCGGCAAATCCGGCGGCTTCGACCACTTCAAGAAGAAATAGAATCTCCCCCTTCTCGGTCCTCCCATCCACAAAAACGGCCTCATTTGAGGACGGACGCCGATTATTGTGCCTCCCATCCACAAAACAGGCCCAATTTGAGGATGGACGCAAATCCAACAAGGCGGAGGCGGCAGGGCTGCTGATGTCCGGGCAGAAAAATGCCCGCCCACCAGCACCCTGCCGCCTTCCCGCCACAGTCCCATAGCGCCAGCCTCCCACGCACACGCTCCCCACGGCCCCCGACGGCGCAGGCAAACGGCCACAGGCCCTCGCACGCCCCACGCGCCGGCTGGCGCCATAAACATAGGTTATTTGATCAGAGGATTTTAAGTGCAATATAAGCACACGCTTCGGCATCAGCCAAAGCATGATGATGATTCGTCAGATTATAGCCGCAGGCGGCGGCAACAGTCTGAAGTTGATGGTTCGGAAGACTGTAACCAAAATGGCGCCGGAAAGCCGCCAGCGTGTCGTGGAACTCATAATCTGGGTAATCCATCTGATACACCCGGAACACTTCGCGCAGGCAGCCCTCGTCGAAACCCGCATTGTGCGCCACCAGGGGCAAACCCTCGATCTTCGGAGCAATCTTTTCCCAAACACGTGGGAATACCGGAGCATCCTCCGTATCTTCTTCTGACAGGCCGTGAACCTGCTTGCAGAACCACTGATAGTACTCCGGCTCTGGATGAATCAAACTGTAGAACGAGTCCACAATCTCGCCGTCTCGGACGATGACAACGCCGATCGAACACACGCTGCAACGGCACTCATTTGCCGTCTCGAAATCTATTGCTGCAAAATCTTTCATCACTAGCAGTATTTCCACTCATCGTCTTCATCTATGTACGGGATGCCGTCCTCATTGCAGACAGGCATGCAGTAGCGGGAAGCCATTGTTGCGATATCATCCATAATCTCTTCCCTGAATTCGATTGGAGAAAGAACTTCAACGGAAGGTCCGTGGCTGAGAACTTCCTGCTTGAAATCGTAACTCGGTGCCAGATGGTAGCGGTATACGGTGTATCGTTCGTCAGACTCATCTTCCAGCTTCTGCTGAGAATGGTGCAGCGGGAGGCTGTCAAAGAATGAAACCTGGTCATTATCTACCCTTATCTTTACCTCCTGCGGCTCCTTGTCCGTCCCAACAATAACTCCGTAGTAATCGTCAAAGAAGCGGCTGGCATTGAACTTCTTGGGAACCTTATAGGATTCCTCCGTCTGCATGGCGTTGTGCATACGCTCATCAAGGGCATAGATCCAGGGCTTGTCGTTGCCTTCACTGGTTGCCAGCATATACCAGCGCTGCTTGAACAACTTCAAGCAATAGGGATACGTGACGAAAGTGGAAGGATGGCTCCTCCAGTAACCCTGATATGTAATCTTGACGGCCTTTCCGTCGCGCATGGCGTTCACAATGGTAGAAAGCCATCTCTGCGAAGAGGGAATCTTCTCGAACAGGATCCTGTCGCGCATGTCCTTGAACTCATTGAGCAGGTTGCTCATCGAGAGGGATTCCATCAGCCACTGCTTGATGCCGTCGGCCTCCAGGTCTTCGCTGTTCGCGATGTAGTATCCCAAGGATCGATCACACTTGATTTCGATGCCAAAGGTGTCCAGAATGGCTTCCCTGTGATTGTGGAAGGTACGTTCCGGGAGTTCTCGGTCCCGTTTTTCGTTCAGCGGAGAGCGCCACCAGAGCTCATCGATGTCGTGCTTGCTGATGTGCCCATGACGGTTGATCGTATCAATCAGCCAGACATACCTGTCGAAGTAGTTCTTTGCCATGTTATTGCTATTTGCATTTATACTTAAACTGAATCTGAGGCAGAAGATACTCAATATTTTCCATCAACTCTTCAATGTGTTTTGCCTCAAGGAGCTCTGCTCCTCGAAAGGCGCGCATTATCACCATATTCCCATCCCCGGTGCCTATCTTTTCTTCCTTGTCAGATACCACCAGTCCATCCTTACAGACAATACTCTGCAGCATTTCACCATTAGAAGATACTAGAGTAAAATCAGCACAGAGCGCATTTACATTTGCAATTGTATCCCGATTCCACTTTCGGTCTATTATTCGAGAATAGCGTCGTTGTTTCGGATCCATCATTCCGACACTGGGGACAGAAACCACGCCGCGGAGGCTGCGATACTCATAAGGCCGAGCGTTGTCCTTGACACAAATGACTTTTCCGTCAAAGGTGACGTTAATCTTGTTTGCGCCACGAAGGACAGACAGGTTGATCACCTCTGTCAAAAGGATAAGTGGCAAATCGTCGATCTCCTTCACGTCGAAGGTCTCTCGGTAGTTCTCCCTTATGCGCTTAATAAAGTGTTCCATTTCTTCCATGCTCTATTGTTTCTAGTTGCAAATGTATCTACAAATATTGCCAAAAAGTGGCAGCTTTACAACTATTTTCAGAATCCTATTATTCTTGTCGGGCTGTTTCCGATATTCTCCTCCTGGCAGAACTCACGGATTTCGGCATAACCGGGTCTACGGCGAAGGCCCAGTTCTATTGCACAGACAGGACGCAGTTCTCCTTGTATGCCATTCCTCAGAACATGGATTCCATGAATTATGGCGAAGCGAGCGAATCTGTTCAGATCAGTCAGGTGACGGACGGTGGTCCGGTGGTTGTTTCCTTTATTAATGATGGTACTAACAAACATTCCGCCGGCGAGCATAAGGTTTATGCATCTGTGACTAATAAGCATAGTCTTGAAACTCGCGAGGTGGAAATGGGTTCGTTTGATGTGTATGTACACTTCATAGTTGCCGGTGTTTATAACTCGTTCAGCGATTATCGCTTCACGAGCGGTTTCGTTATGTACCTTGAACCTGATTCCTATTTCGGTCGTACTACGTTTGATAGGGAGATCGGTAACGTGTATGTTAAATTGGAGAATGCTGTCAATTTTAATTACGATGATAATGCTACGTATCACGGTGGTTTCTCCTCTACGTTCACTTCCGCCGGTTCCGTGTCGCTTAGTCCATGTGTAGCAAACCCCGGCGTGTATGCCATGAGTTATAGTTCTAATTGTCAGCTTTTCACATGTGGATTCACAGCGAATTACCCTGATGAGCACCCGATTGAGAACTACAGCCCGATGATCCGCGGCGACTCCGGCGGCCCGGCGCTCCTGGCCAAGAACACCGGCGCGTATGCGGATTTGGTGTTTACGGCGAAAGGTAGTTTCCCTTATTATTCTTCATCGGAGTCTGTTATGCATATCACCAGAGGTCTCCTTGAAGACTCTGACGGCAAAGGTTACTATGTCCTGCATTTCCTCCGGGACGTCTGCGCGTCGTCGCAGGGTTGGATGAACGTGTTCTACAACTATAATTGATCGTCTACCAGGCGAATCGAAGTGAAAAAAGGGGGCCCTGTCCAGATGGACGGGGTCCCCTTTCAAGTTGATGTTCTGCGGCTCCGTGGAAGGTTGGAGGATTTCAAAATTCATTTAAAGGGAAGCCATTTCCCGCCCCATCTGACGGATGGTTCCGATGATTTGTTCGGTACGTTTTTCGGACGGTTTTTTAATGCCGTAGATATATCGGGAGAGCAGGCTTTTGTTGATACCAAGAGTTCTGGCGACCTCGGAGACGTTCAGCCATGGAAACCTTTCGAAGACTGCCGCGATCGGATTCTCGGTGTTCGGTTCTTCATCCAGGAAGAAACTACTGATGTGGATGTCTTCATCAATGTCGTCCCAACGTATATCCTCGCCATCGAGTCCGATTTCAAATTTGGCACGTTGCTCGGGGGTCGCCTCCAACAAAAGCGGGAACGCCTCCAGCGGTCGGCTGTAGGTATTCTTTTTGTCGGTCAGAATATAGATCCTGCCGTTATTGAACCAAAGT
>JAGCYX010000033.1 GCA_017960585.1 Bacteroidales bacterium | reverse complement strand
GTTGATGATGCGCTTGACGTCCAGGCCCGCGATCTTGCCGGCCTCCTAGGTGTCCTGGCGCTGCGAGTCGGAGAAATAGGCCGGCACGGTGATGACCGCTTCGGTCACCTCCTGGCGGAGGTAGTCTTCGGCCGTCTTCTTCATCTTCTGGAGGATGATGGCGGAGATTTCCTGCGGGGAGTAGAGGCGTCCGCTGATGTCGACGCGCGGGGTGTTGTTTTCGCCGCGGGCGACTTTGTAAGGGACGCGGGAGATTTCTTTGTCCACCTGGTCATAGGTTTCGCCCATAAAGCGCTTGATGGAGAAGATGGTGTTGTGAGGGTTGGTGATGGCCTGGCGCTTGGCGGGGTTGCCGACTTTGCGCTCGCCATTCTCCGTGAATGCGACGACGGACGGCGTGGTGCGGGCGCCTTCGTCGTTGATGATGACAGTCGGCTGGTTGCCTTCCATCACGGCCACGCAGGAGTTCGTGGTTCCGAGGTCAATTCCAATAATTTTTCCCATAATATCTGTCTTTTTAAAATTTCACTTTTGTCGTCTGCCACTTCCGGCAGGCCGCAAACCCTATCATCAAAACCTTTGCCACCACCTGTTTTCTGACATTTTGTCACCTACCAACCGCCTTCCGGGCAGCAGCCGCCCCCTGAAAACGTCTCGCTGCGCTCGACCCCACCGCTGCGCTTCGCTTTCGGTCCCCCCTCTTACGATGCCGAGGGTGGCACGGTTTTCCGGGGGCGCTGCTGCCTCGGACGCAGCGGGCATTTCCATCCAGTAGCTCGAAAAACCAATTTCTGCTCCGCCCTCCACAACGCCGACGCACAGCACCCGGAGGCCGTCCACAAAATGGGGTGTATTTGTGGATGGAGGCGGGGTTTTCGGGCTTCCGTCCACAAAATGGGGTGTTTTTGTGGACGGGGATGGCGATATTTGCTATCTTTGTGGTATGGAGTACAGGCAGCTAAGCAAAGAGGAATACGACGATCTTGCCGCGCGTATATTGTTTGAGGACAACCACCTGCTGGTGGTGTGCAAGCGCGTGGGCGAGATCACGCAGGGGGACAAGACGGGCGACGAGCCGCTGACGGAGACCTACAAGGCCTTCATCGCGCAGCGGGACGGCAAACCGGGGAAGGTCTTCCTGGGTCTCCCCCACCGGCTGGACCGCCCGGTGAGCGGCATCTGCCTGCTGGCCAAGACCTCCAAGGCGCTGGAGCGGCTGACCGCGGCCTTCCGCGACGGCGGCGTCCACAAGACCTACTGGGCGCTGTGCTGTGCGAAGCCGGAGCCGCCTGCGGGGCAGCTGGCGGGCTGGCTGAACCGCAACGAGCAGCAGAACAAGTCGTATATCGTGGCGGACGGCAGCGCGCCGAAGCCCGGCCGCTATCCCGGCGCCAAGCTGGCGAAACTCAATTATACTTATCTGCGCAGCACGGACCGCTACCACCTCGTGGAGGTGGAGCTGCTGACCGGCCGGCATCATCAGATCCGCTGCCAGCTTTCCCATCTGGGCTGCCCCATCAAGGGGGACCTGAAGTACGGGGCGCCGCGGTCGAATCCGGACGGCGGGATCTGCCTGCACGCGAGGCGGATCCGTTTCGTGCACCCCGTGCGGAAGGAGGAGATGGAGGTGGTCGCCCCCGTCCCGGAAAGCTGGAGATTCGCCGAATAGTCCTTCGACAAGCTCAGGAACCGTCGGCGAAATCAGTTATTTCGCAAACTTCTGCGACCGCAATCTTTCCAGATACACCGACGGGGTCTCCCCCATATTGACCTTGAAGGCCGAGTTGAAGGTGGGGCTGGAGTGGAAGCCGCACATCTGCGCGACGCTGATCAGGCGCAGGTTCGGGTCCTTCCGCATCAGCTCCGCGGCGTAGTGCACCCGGAAATAATTGACGAACTGGCTGAAGTTGCGCCCTGACAGGATGTTGATGGTGCGCGACAGGTAGCCGCGGTTGGTGAAGACCGCCCCGGCCAGGTCGTCCAGGCTGAAGTTCTCGTCCAGGAAGGGCCGCTGCTGCTCCATCACCGTGACCACGCGCGTGTAGAGGCGCGACATACGCGCCAGCTCCTCCGTCTTCTCCCCCGCCTGCGCGGGTGCCGTCCGCAGATTGCCCCGGATGAGCTCCTTGATCTCCAGCTCCCGCGCCGGCCGCAGGAAGCAGGTCCGGCCGGTGTATACGCGAACCAGCAGCAGCGCATAGAGCAGCAGGCAGACCGGCAGCGTGACCCAGCCCGCCCAGTCCGGCGCCACCGAGGTGGGCAGCAGCGACGCCAGCAGATACATCACCAGCGTGTAGCTGTAGCGCGCGTGATTCTCCACCCCGTACCAGACCGACATGTTCCGGAAGAGCGGCTGCAGATGCGAATAGCGGATCCGGCTGCGGTGCAGCAGGCAGAGGGCCTGCGTCAGCAGCACGGCCAGCAGCCAGATGCGCACCGGCAGCCCGAACAGCACGCCGCCCACGCACACGCCCAGGATGGCCACGGCGTAGTACAGCGCCGGCGAGAGGTATTCGTCCATCACCGGCAGCAGCAGGAGCACGGCGCAGCCGGCGACCAGCGCGCCGGACAGGCACACCGGGCCCGCGAAGGCGCCCAGCCGCAGCGACTCGATGAACGGAGGAAACAGAACGCAGAGGAAGGAGATGCCGCAGACACAGCGGTAGAAAGAAATGATTGGTTTGTGTTTCATAAGTGTGTTATTGGTCTGCGGCAAAAATAAACAAAGCCCCCGAACTTCAGGGGGTCAGTTCGGGGGTAAGAGCTTAAATTTGTGGTTTACGGTTCGATATTATTTTTTACTACCCGTTTTAAATTTGTCAAAACCCTTGCCGTAGACGCCTGTGACGGAGGTTACGGAGATGAAGGCGTTCGGGTCGATCGCATTGATGTATTTCAGGAAAGCATTGAGGTCGGACTTGCGCGTGATGACCATCACCACCTCCGTGTCGTGTTTCGTGTACCAGCCTTTGCCGTTGAAAACGGTGACGCCGCGATGCAGATCGTTCGTAATCGCGTCCGCGATCTCGGCATATTTCGGCGACAGCACGAAAATCTGGACCGACTGGCGCGAACCCGTCAGGTAGAGGTCGAGCACCGTGCTGACAATCGTGATCAGGATGAAACCGTACACCACGGTCGTGATCTTGTCCGGCCAGGGCATCAGCGACCCGTCCGGCATATAGGACGGCACCAGCAGCGAGGACAGGATGATCGCGGCGTCCAGGATGAGGATCATGCGCCCGGGCGAGACGTTGCGGTACTTGTTCACGATCAGGGCGATGATGTCCGTGCCGCCCGTGCTGCCGCCCTGCGACATGGACAGGCCGATGCCGATACCGACCATGATGCCGCCCATGATGGTGCACATCAGTTTGCCGTTGTCCAGCGCCAGCGTCTGGATGATCTCCTGCGGGAAGAGCCCCTGCGCCCAGCTGAGCAGCATGGAGGTGATGATGATGGCGTAGATGGACTTGGCGCCGAAACTGCGGCCGAGCGTGAAGAGCGCCGCGACGAGCAGGCCCGCGTTGACCACGAAATAGGTGTAACCGATCTTGACGACGCCGTTGGTGGCGTACTGGACGATGGAGCCCAGACCCGTGACGCCGCCGCCGATCATGTTGTTCGGGATCAGGAAGATGATCCATCCCATCACATACATCAGCACACCGAGGGTGATCAGGGTGTATTCCTTGACCCCGACCCAGAATTTCTTACTGTTCATGCTTCTTTTTCTTCTTCAGGTGGACGCCCGTCTTGATCTCCTCGAAACCCTCGCCGTAGACGTTGTGCGTCGGCGAGATGGACATGAAGGCGCGCGGATCGATCTCCTTGATGACCTGCGACAGGCCGGAGAGCTGCGTCTGGTTGATGAGGACCAGGAGGACGTTCTTGTCGGACTTGGTGTACCAGCCCTGGGCCTTGAGCACGGTCACGCCGCGCTCCATCTTATGAATGATATGGTCGGCGATCTTTTCGTAGTGTTCTGAGAACACCAGCAGCTGGTAGGAGTTGCGCTTGCCGCCCACGACGATGTCGATCACCAGCGAGAAGATGACCACTTCCGTGAGACCGTAGCACATGTCGGAGAAATTCTTCTCCGGCAGGCAGAGCAGCAAGCCGCAGACCACCACGTCCGAAAGCAGGAACACGGTGCCCAGCGAGACGGGCCAGTACTTGTTGATCATCAGGGCGATGATGTCCGTGCCGCCCGTGCTTCCGCCGTAGCGCAGCACGAGCCCCAGGCCCACCGACTCGAACACGCCGGCCACGACCGGGATCAGCAGCCGCTCCTCCATGAAGAAGAAGGAGCCGGGGATGGCGTGCAGCACCGACAGGCCGGACACGATGTGCATCGCGACACTGGAGAAGACGATGCACCAGATGGTCTTGAGGCCGAAACCGATGCCCATGGCCATCACGGCCACGATGATCAGCAACGCGTTGATGCCGAAATAGGTATACTGGGCCGGGATCAGGCCGCCGGTGGCGTACTGGAGGATGGTGCAGAGACCCATCAGTCCGCCGGCGGACATCCCGTTCGGGATCATGAAGCACTCCCAGGCCATCGCGAAGATGAAGCACGCGACGGTCAGGATGATGTACTCCCAGATGGTATGCAGGACGGCTTTGCGGGTCATTTCACGACGATGTTGATGATACGGCCGGGCACGACCACGACCTTGACGATGGAGCCGTCGCCCACCCATTTGGCGGTCTGCTCCATCCCGCGCACCGAGGCCTCGACCTCGGCGGGCGCGGCGCTTTTCGGCAGGTCCACGGTGAAGCGCATCTTGCCGTTGAACTGGACCGGGTAGGTCACGCTGTCCTCAACCGTGTAGGCGGCGTTATACTCCGGGAAACGGGCGCCCGTGATGCTCTCCACGTGGCCGAGCTGCTCCCAGAGCTCCTCGGCCACGTGCGGGGCGAAGGGCGACAGGAGCACGCAGAGCGGCTCGAGGATCTCGCGCTTGTGGCAGTCCGCGGCCGACAGTTCGTTGACCGCGATCATGAAGGCGCTGATGGTCGTGTTGTAGGAGAAGTTCTCGATGTCCTCCTGCTCCTTGCCGATGAGGCGGTGCAGGGTCTTGAGTTCGGCCGGCGTGGCCTTCTCGTCCGTGACGATGAAGCCTTCGCGGTCGGTGTAGAGGCGCCAGAACTTCTTCAGGAAGCGGGACACGCCGTCGATGCCCTTGGTATCCCAGGGCTTGCTCTGCTCGAGCGGACCCAGGAACATCTCGTAGAGGCGGAGCGTGTCGGCGCCGTAGGTGTCGCAGATGACGTCGGGGTTGACGACGTTGAACATGGACTTGCTCATCTTCTCCACGGCCCAGCCGCAGATGTACTCGCCGTTCTCGAGGATGAACTCGGCGTCGGCGAACTCGGGGCGCCAGGCGCGGAAGGCCTCCAGGTCGAGGCGGTCGTTGCGGACGATGTTGATGTCCACGTGGATCTCGGTGGTCTCGTACTGGTCCTTGAGGCCCAGGGAGACGAAGGTGTTGGTCCCGACCACGCGGTAGACGAAGTTGGAACGGCCCTGGATCATGCCCTGGTTGATGAGTTTCCTGAACGGCTCGTCCTCGCAGACATAGCCGAGGTCGTAGAGGAACTTGTTCCAGAAGCGGGAGTAGATGAGGTGGCCCGTGGCGTGCTCGGTGCCGCCGATGTACAGGTCCACGTTGCGCCAGTACTCGTCGGCCTCGCGGCTGACCAGGGCGCTGTCGTTGTGCGGATCCATGTAGCGGAGGTAGTAGGCGCTGGAGCCGGCGAAGCCCGGCATCGTGCTCTTCTCGAGCGGGCAGCCGTCCCAGGTCCAGTCCTTGGCGCGCGCGAGCGGCGGTTCGCCGTCCGGCGAGGGCTTGAAGGAGTCGATCTCCGGCAGGCGCAGCGGCAGCGCGGAGAGCGGCAGCGGCGTGGGGACGCCGTCCTTGTAGCAGATGGGGAAAGGCTCGCCCCAGTAGCGCTGGCGCGAGAAAATGGCATCGCGCAGGCGGTAGTTGGTCTTCCTGTGGCCGAGGCCGTGGGCCTCGACATAGTCCTTGGCGGCCTCGATGGCCTGCTTCACGGTCAGGCCGTTCAGGAAGCCGGAGTTGCACATGATGCCGTCCTTGGCGTCGAAGCTCTCCTCGGACACGTCGCAGCCCTCGATGAGCGGGATGATCGGCAGGTCGAACTTCTTGGCGAAGGCGTAGTCGCGGCTGTCGTGGGCCGGCACGGCCATGATGGCGCCGGTGCCGTAGCCCGCGAGGACGTATTCGGAGATCCAGATGGGGACCTTCTCCCCGGTCACGGGGTTGATGCCGTAGGCGCCGGAGAACACGCCCGTGACCGTCTTGGTCTCGGCGATGCGCTCGCGCTCGGTCTTCTTCTTGACGTACTGGAGGTACTCCGCCACCTCGGCCTTGCGGTCGGCGGCGGTCAGGACGTCCACCAGCTCGCTCTCGGGAGCGAGGACCATGAAGGTGACGCCGTAGATGGTGTCGGCGCGGGTGGTGAAGATGGTCACCGGCAGCTCGCGGCCGTCGCAGACGGTGTTGAACACCATCTCCGTGCCCTCGGAGCGGCCGATCCAGTTGCGCTGCATCTCCTTGAGGGAGTCGGACCAGTCGAGCTTCTCCAGCGAGTCGAGCAGGCGGCCGGCGTAGGCCGACACGCGCAGCTGCCACTGGGTCATCTTCTTCTGCTCCACCGGGAAGCCGCCGCGCACGCTGAGGCCGTCCTTGACCTCGTCGTTGGCGAGTACGGTGCCGAGACCCTCGCACCAGTTGACGGAGGTCTCGCCCTGGTAGGCGATGCGGTAGCGCATCAGGATGTCGGATTTCTCCTTGTCGGAAGCGGCCTTCCACTGCGCCGGGGTCACGTCCTCGTAGCCCGTGGACTCGAACTTGGCGACGAGCTCCGCGATGGGGCGCGCCTTGTCCAGCGCGGGGTCATACCAGCTGTCGAACATCTGCAGGAAGGCCCACTGCGTCCACTTGTAGTAGCCGGGGTCGCAGGTGCGCAGCTCGCGGTCCCAGTCGTAGGAGAAGCCGATGCGGTCCAGCTGCTCGCGGTAGCGGTTCACGTTCTTGGTCGTGGTCACTTCCGGGTGCTGGCCCGTCTGGATGGCGTACTGCTCGGCCGGGAGGCCGAAGGCGTCGTAGCCCATCGGGTGCAGCACGTTGAAGCCCTTCAGGCGCTTGTAGCGCGAGAAGATGTCGCTGGCGATGTAGCCCAGCGGGTGCCCCACGTGCAGTCCGGCGCCGGACGGGTAAGGGAACATGTCCAACACATAGAACTTCGGCTTCGAAGCGTCCTCGGACACCTTGAAGGTCTTTTCTGCGGCCCAGCGGGCCTGCCACTTGCTCTCAATCGATTTGAAATCGTAATCCATATCTATTTTTTCTTCTTTCTCTCCAATCGGAATTCGACATAGACCGACAGGGCGGTCTTCACTTTCTTGCCGTGCAGGATGCCCGGCTTCCAGTCCGGCGACGCGGAGATCACGCGCACGGCCTCGGCGTCCAGCCGGGGATCCACACTTTTGGCGACCTTCACCTGGCCCACCTTACCCTTCTCGTCGATGACGAAGTCCACGAGCACGCGCCCCTGCACGCCCTCGTCCACCGCGCTCTGCGGGTAGCGGAGGTAGGCATAGACCCAGCGCTCCATGAAGTTGGCGGGGTCGTCGGAGCGGAAGAAGCTGGGGCGGACGTCGCAGTCGAAGAAGGACACCACGCCGGCCATCGTCTCCCCCGCCGCCGACGGGTCGCGGCGGAATTCGGGCTTGATGCCGTTCACCAGGGCCATCGTGAAGTTGTAGAGGTATTCCAGTTCGCGCTCCATCCCGTCGTATTCGAGGATGTCCGGGGTGTCGCGGTCGGTGTTGTATTCGGGGTAGCGCCCGGTCGTGAAGAACACGGACGGGATCTCGGCGTCGTAGAAGATGCGGTGGTCGGAGCCGACGGGCTCCAGGGCCACGGTCTGCGGCAGGACGGGCTGCAGGGTCGCGTTCACCCGCTCCAGGAGGTTGTTCAGGTCGGGGTTGGAGGAGGTGAAGGCGTAGAAGCCGTTCGAGCCCGTGCCGAGCATGTCGAGGTTGATCATGGCGGCGATGCGCTCCGGCTGCGGGAAGCTGCGGTGCAGGAAGTACCACGCGCCGGCACCCGACTCCAGCGAGGAGCCGAAGGCGGCGATGACCACGGAGCGCTTGAGCAGCACGCTGCTGCGGGAGAGCATCCGGGCGAGTTCCAGCAGGACGGCGAGCCCGGAGGCGTTGCCGTTGGCGCCGTTGTAGATGCGGGTGCGGTTCTCGCCGTTGACCTGGTAGCCGATGGTGCCCAGGTTGTCGAGGCGCGCGCCGATGACGATGTATTCTTCGCGCAGGACCCGGTCGTAGCCGGGGATGCAGGCGATGACGTTATGGGAAGTGAGCGTGTCGCCGCTCTCCTGCTTCAGGCCGAAGGGGTCGCCGTCCCCGTCGCAGAGCAGGTCCAGGCCGTAGGAGGCCAGGGTCTCGGCGACGTAGGCGGCCGCCTCGCGCTCACCCTCGGAGCCGGCCTTGCGGCCTTCCCGGGCGGCGGATGCGAGGTAGCCGACGTGCTCCTTCATCGCGGCCACGGCTTCGCTGTCCTCCAGCGACCCGTAGGACGGGACGTACTGGGCGGAAGCGAGCAGGGGCAGGAGGAGCAGCAGTCCGGACAGGATCCGTTTCATGGTTATTCGACGTTGAGGACCCAGGCATCCTTGGGGCAGAAGGCCTCGGAACGGAGCCGCACCAGCCACGCCTTCGCGGTGGTCAGGTCGTTCGTGCCGCACACGGCCACGATGGTCTTGCCGTCCTTGAGCGGAAGCAATTCGACGGGGTAGCCCGCGGCACCGGCCTTGCCGCCCTGGCGGTTGGCGTTGTCGCGGTCGCCGAAGGTGCCGACCGCCACGTAGTAGCGGAATTCCGGGGCGATGGTGAACATATCGGCGCTCCGGGCACTCACAACGATCTTGGGCTGGGGCTCCTGCGGGAGGCTCTGGAGGAGCTGCTCATCCAGCGACGTCTGCGAGGCAGCCGCCTCGGAAAGCGTATCGGGCAGCTGCGTCTGCACGTCCAGGACGGAATCCTCCTGGACGAGATGTCCTTCGGAATCCAGGCCGATCAACTGGCGCTTGATCTCGATCTCCCGCGACGTAGGCCGGCCGGCCAGGACGCGGAAAAAGTCACACCCGCACAGCAGGCAGACTCCCATGGCAAAAGCCACTATAATCTTTGCTTTTTTCATAATTAACTTACAAAAATACAAAAAGTCTTATATTTGCACAATTTTATGAAAGCGACCCGTCTTATACCCCTCTTCCTGCTGCTTGCCTGCACCCCTTCCCTGCTCGCACAGCGTCCCACGTATCCATACTTCACCAACCAATATCAAATCCCGTTCCCGAAAGCGATGCTCAACGCTCCGGACACCGTGAGCGTGATCATCATCGGGGACGTGATGATGCACACCAAGCAGCTGGCCCGCGACCACCATCCCTTCATGGAGCGGATCGCCCCGGCGCTGCGTGCGGCGGATTTCGCGGTCGCGAACATGGAATTCCCCCTGGGCGGCGAGCCCTACGCCGGCTATCCGGCGTTCTCCACGCCGGACTATTATGCCTGGTATGCGGCGGATGACTGCGGGATCGACGTGTTCCTGACGGGCAACAACCACGTGCTGGACCGCGGCTCGCGGGGGCTGAAGCGCACGCTGGACGTGTATGAGAAGATCCGGGATTCGCTGGGGGTGATGCAGACGGGCTGCGCCCGCAACCAGCAGGAGCTGGACGAGACCTATCCCCTGATGCTGATGCGCCACGGGATGAAGATCGCGCTGGTCAATTTCACCTACGGGACCAACACCGGCCAGGATACCGAGTGGCCGAAGGTCAACTACATGCGCAAGGAGGAAATCAGTGCGGCCATCAAGAAGGCCCGCAACCAGGGCGCGGACTTCGTCCTGGCCCTCCCGCACTGGGGTACGGAATATCAGCTCAATCCCGACGCGTCGGAGGTCTCCATGGCCAAGTGGCTGGTCGGCCAGGGCGTGGACGCCATCGTGGGCTCCCACCCGCACGTCATCCAGGACACCACGCACATCAAGGGCGTGCCGGTCTTCTATTCGCTCGGCAACGCCATTTCCAATATGAGCATCATCAATTCCCGGCTGGGGCTGGCCGTCACGCTCCGCTTCGTCCACGACCCGCTCACGGGCGAGAAGCGGATGCTGGAGCCGACGCTCCGCTTCCTGTGGTGCACCCTGCCGGAGCGTCTGCTGCCCGACAGTTATGCCAGCCTGTTTGTAAAAGAGTGGGCCAACCGTCGGGACGATTGGCTCACTCCATCAGATTTCGATAATATGATCCAGACCTGGCACCGTGTCAAGGACACGTGCGGGATCGAGGACTAGGCTTCCGGCTTATTTCTGCGCGGCAGCGTAGTTGTTGTACTTGTCGTACTTGGCCTGGAACTCCTCGCTCTCGCTGCGGAAGCGGAAGCAGGCGTTCTTGAGGTACTCGGCGATGTTGGCCTTGATGCCCTCGTCGGAGACGATGCTGAAGGCCTTCTCGAACGGCTCGATGCAGCCCTTCAGGCACTTCTCGAACTCACCCATCAGCGCCATGTACTTGGCGTCGTCCATCTCCTGGGAAGCCTTGTCCTGCAGATCGACGGCCATGTCGTAGAGCTGGATGCCCTTGCCGATGTAGCCCCACTCGTAGTTCGGGTTGACCTTGGAAGCCATGTCGTAGGCAGCCAGGGCCTCTTCGTTCTGGCCGAGTTTCTTGCGGGCGTTGCCTTCCACATAGTAGAGGGACGGGTTGTCGGGCTCGTTCTTCTTGGCGTTCTCGAAGAGTTCGAACAGGCGGGCGGTGTCGTCGCCGCTGGTCAGGTAGTAGTTGATCAGGCCGATCAGCACGCTCTGGTTCTCCGGGAACTTCTGGATACCGGTCTCGAGGTACTTCTTGTAGGCAGCGTCGTCACCGAGGCCCTTGGCCACGTCGGCGAGCTTGGCATAGACCTCACCCTTCTCGCAGTAACCCATGGCCTCGCTCTTCTCGAGGAAGCCCTTGGCGCGGGCCCAGTCCTGGGCGGTCCAGGCGGTGAGGCCGGCGTTGTAGACGGCGGAGGAGTCGACCACGCTCAGCGGAGCGGTGGCGGAAGCCTTGGCGGCCTTCTCGAAGAAGGAGGAGGAAGCGGCCATGTTGCCCAGGGTGTAGGCGGCGTAGGCGTCGTCCACATACTTGGAGGCGATGTCCTCGAGGGCGGCCTTGATCTCCTTGGTCTTGGAACCCTTCGGGTCCAGCTCGGCGGCCTTGGCGTAGGCCTCGACGGCCTTGTCAAGGGCGTTCGCGTCGATCGGCTGCGTCACTTCGATGGCGGCCAGCTGGCCGGCCTGGTTGAAGTACATGTTCTTGTTGGCATAGACGCGCTTGGTCATCGGCTCGCCGCCGACAGTGACCTGGCTCTCGCTCTGGGCGCGCTCGCCGGCGGCGAGCACCTGATACTCCTGAGCGGACATGCCCACCCACGCATTGCCTGTGGGGGCGGAGTAAGCCTTCACAAGCGCCTCACCATATTTGAGCCAGGTGGCCATCTTGGTGTTCTGCTTGGGATTTTCAGCGGCCGCCTGAGCCTTCTCGAGGGCAGCCTTGGCAGCAGCTACTTCTTTCTGCGCCTGTGCATTCACTGCAAACAAGGCAGCGACTGCGAGGATTGCTAAAAACTTTTTCATCGGGTTATACGTTAATAGTTAAAATTACATTCATTCTGTCATGCGGTCACTTCCGTTTCCGCTTCCGGCATTTCTTCCGGGAGGTCTTCTTCTTCCGCCTTGGCGACCGGTGACACCGCAGCGATTGCATCTCCTTCCCGGATGTTGATCAGTCTCACACCTTGGGTGGCCCTGCCGGCGACCCGGATGTCGGAAACGGCCATTCTAATCGTGAGGCCGGACTTGGTAATGATCATCAGGTCATTCTCCTCCGTCACGCTCTTGATTGCAACAAGCGGGCCAGTTTTGTCGGTGATGTTGATGGTCTTCACGCCCTTGGCCCCGCGGGAGGTGAGCCGGTACTCGTCCGGATCGGAGCGTTTGCCATAGCCGTTCTCACTGACTACCAGCACGGTATGGGCTGCGGCATCCTCCGCGTTCGGGTTGGCGGAGATGGCGCCGATCACCTCGTCGTCCTCGTCGATATTGATGCCGCGGACACCCGATCCGCTGCGTCCGATGGCGCGGACTTCCTCTTCGTTGAAGCGGCAGCAGCGGCCTTTGCGGGCGGCGATCATGATCTCGTGCGCGCCGTCGGTGAGCAGCGCGTCGAGGAGTTCGTCCCCTTCGCGGATGCCGATGGCGATGATGCCCTTGTTGCGGCTGCGCTTGTTGGAGTATTCGGTGAGGTTGGTCTTCTTGACGACGCCGCGCTTGGTGATGAGGATCACATAGTGGTTGTCGGTGTACTCCGGATTCTCGATGGAACGGACGTTCAGGTAGGTGCGGATGCTGTCGGACGGGTCGATGGACAGGAGGTTCTGCACGGCGCGTCCCTTGGAGGTGCGGGTGCCTTCCGGAAGTTCATAGACCTTGAGGCGGTAGCACATGCCCTGGTCGGTGAAGAAGAGCATCGTGGAGTGCATGTTGGCCACGTAGATGTGCTCGATGAAGTCTTCGTCGCGCGTG
The DNA here is from genome assembly GCA_017960585.1 of Bacteroidales bacterium. Classification (GTDB taxonomy): domain Bacteria; phylum Bacteroidota; class Bacteroidia; order Bacteroidales; family UBA932; genus Cryptobacteroides. The sequence continues at coordinate 11,312 of JAGCYX010000033.1, read as the reverse complement.
GCGCTGGCCTTCTTGCCCACGCCGCCGCGGGCCTGGGTGCGGAACTCCGTGAGGGCGGTGCGCTTGATGTAGCCGAGGTGGGAGATCGTGATCACGACATCCTCGTCGGCGTAGAAGTCTTCGGGGTTGAATTCGTCGTCGGAGAGGGTGATCTCCGTGCGGCGCGGGTCGCCGTAGCGGGCCTTCAGGTCCTGGGTCTCGGCCTTGACGATGGCGAGCTGCTCGGCGTCGCTGGCGAGGATCTCGCGGCAGCGGGCGATGAACTTCTCGAGTTCGTCGTATTCCGCCTGCAGGCGGTCCTTCTCCAGGCCGGTGAGCTGGCGGAGACGCATCTCCACGATGGCCGTCGCCTGGATCTCGTCGAAGCCGAAGGTCTCCATGAGCGAGGCCTTGGCGTCGTCGACGCTGCGGGAGGCACGGATGATGGCGATGATCTCGTCGATCACGTCGATGGCCTTCAGGAGGCCTTCGAGGATGTGGGCGCGCTTGAGGGCCTTGTCCAGTTCGAACTTCGTCCGGCGGACCACCACCTCGTGGCGGAAGTCGGTGAAGGTGGCCAGCATGTCCTTGAGCGACATCGTCCGGGGACGGCCGCCCACGAGGGCCACGTTGTTGATGGAGAAGCTGCTCTGGAGCGCCGTGTATTTGAAGAGGGTGTTCAGGACCACATTGGCGTTCGCCTCTTTCTTGACGACGAACTCGATGCGGATGCCCTCGCGGTTGGTCAGTTCGCGGATGTCGGAGATGCCTTCGATCTTCTTCTCATGCACCATCTCGCTGATGCGGGAGAGCATGTCGGCCTTGTTGACCATGTAGGGGACCTCGGTCACCACGATGGTCTCGCGGCCGTTGTCGCCCTCCTCGATCTCGGTCTTGGCACGGATGACCACGCGGCCGCGGCCGGTGTTGTAGGCGTCGATGATGCCCTGGCGGCCCATGATGATGCCGCCGGTCGGGAAGTCGGGGCCCTGGATGTGCTCCATGAGCTCCTCGGTGCTGATGTCGGGGTTATCGATGTAGGCGCAGATGGCGTCGCAGACCTCGCCGAGGTTGTGCGGGGCCATGTTCGTGGCCATACCGACGGCGATGCCCGCGGAGCCGTTGAGCAGCAGCAGCGGGAGCTTGGTCGGCAGGACCGTCGGCTCCTGGAGGGAGTCGTCGAAGTTGAGCATCATATCGACGGTGTCCTTGTCCAGGTCGGCCAGGACGTCCTCCGTCATCTTCTCGAGCTTGGCTTCCGTATATCGCATGGCGGCCACGGGGTCGCCGTCCATCGAACCGAAGTTGCCCTGGCCGAAGACCAGCGGGTAGCGCTGGTTCCAGGGCTGGGCGAGGCGGGCCATGGCGTCGTAGACGCTGGAGTCGCCGTGCGGGTGGAACTTACCCAGCACTTCGCCCACGATACGGGCGGACTTCTTCGTCTGGCCGCCGTAGCTGAGGCCCAGGCCGTCCATGCCGAAGAGCACGCGGCGCTGTACGGGCTTCAGGCCGTCCCGGGCGTCCGGGAGGGCGCGGGACACGATCACGGACATCGAATAGTCGATGTAGGCGGTGCGCATCTCGTGGTCGATCTCGACCGGTTCGATGATTCCTTTCACTTCTTCCTGAATCTCTTCAGGATTCTTGATCTCATCCATATAAACACGATAGTTCTAAACACGCAAAAATACTAAAAAAATCCGATTATTTTTCTATTTTTGCAGAGAAATCGACCTGATGGAAATCAAGTTTTCGACAGACCTGCAGACCATCCTCTGCTATGCCCGCGACGAGGCCATGCGCACCGGCAGCTACGGCGTCGGCGCGGACCACGTCGTGCTGGGGATGCTGCGCCATCGGGACAACGACGCGTGCCGCGTCCTGAGCGCCTGCGGCGTGGATCTGGACGCCTTCAAGGCGGCCATCGACGCCGAGGTGATGGGCGAGCGCTCCGTGCCCTGGCAGGACCAGTCCCTGGTCCGCCCGACGCGTGGTGCGGCCGCCCTCGTGGGCGGTGCGGCCTACGAAGCGCTGCGGCAGGGCGGGCACGAGATCTTCCCCACCCACCTGCTGCTCTCGCTCGTGCGCCACGAGAAGAGCTTCGCCGCGGACCTGCTCCGCGAGCGGCAGCTCGACTTCGACCGGCTGTTTGCGCTGATGCGCGAACACAAATACGCCCCCGAGGTGGCCGACGCGGTGCTCCCCCGCATGGAGGAGCTGCTGGGCCCGCTCGGGGAGCAACTCACGCGCCTCTATGCCGGCGCGGACACACAAATCACTTATCTCAGCTGACCATGCGACGCCTCCTTCCCCTGCTGATCCTGTTCGCCTGCTTCTTTGCGCAGGCGCAGGTACGCCAGGCCGTCCAGGACGGCCCGGACATCCCCCGCCCCGACCGCACGCTCTGTTTCGCGCAGCGCGACACCTGCGACCTGCTGCTGGACTTTTACACCGCCGCGCCCGACCGGGGCCCCTGCGCCGACACACTGCGCAAACCGGTGATCGTGCACGTGTTCGGCGGCGCCTTCCTGACCGGGCGCCGCGACCATCCCGACGACCGGATCTGGTACCGCCAGCTGGCCGACGCGGGCTACCACGTGGCCGCCATCGACTACCGGCTGGGCCTGAAGGGCAAGACCGTCAAGACGAGTCTGTCCTCGCTGCCCGTCCTGCGGGACGCCATCCAGGTGGCCGTGGACGACCTGTTCGCCGCCACGAACTACCTGCTGGACCACGCCGCGGAGCTGGGCATCGATCCGGACCGCATCATTGTCAGCGGCTCGTCGGCGGGCGCCATCACGGCCCTGCAGGCCGAGTGGGAGATCTGCAACGCCAAGCGTGAGGCGCAGGTACTGCCGGGCTGGTTCAACTACGCCGGTATCATGGCCTTCTCGGGCGCCGTCTTTTCGATGGACGGGGCCGTGCGCTTCCCGCAGAAGCCCTGCCCCATCCTGCTGCTGCACGGCACCGCAGACCGCATCGTTCCCTATAAGCAGATCACCCTCTTCGGGAACCAGTGGTCCGGCAGCAGCGCCCTGGCCAAGAAGCTGACCGACGCCGGCGCCAATTTCCAGATCTACCGTTTCCGCGACGCGGGCCACGAGATCGCCATCTCGATGAAGCGCAACCTGCCCGAGGAGCTCCGCTTCCTGGAGGAGAACGTCATCCGCGGCGCCTGGCGCCCGCTCGACGCCCTCGTCACGGACAGCGCCATCCCCGACCCCGGCTGGCGCAAGTATTCCGCCCGGGACCTGTATCCGAAGAAATAGGCCTGCGTGATTTGCAAACTGCGGATCAACAGCAATATAAGAGAAACAGGGGGTACCTTTTTGGCGCCCCCTGTTTCTCTTATCTATTTAATCTTCAGTGACTAACACATCACGGCGAACCGCGGTGAAAGGGTATTATTCGGTCAGTTTGTTGAGCGCCAGCTTGGCGAGCTCCTCGACGCGGGGCTTGTAGTCGGTGTTGGCGTCCTTGAGGTAGCGGTGCGCGATGGCGCAGCAGACCGTGGCGGCGTTGTGGCCGAGCTTGGCGGACATGCCGGCGAGCGCGGAGCCTTCCATCTCGAAGTTGGTGATCTTGTAGCCGCCGAACTCGAAGCTCTCGAAGTCCTCGAGCATGTTCGGCATGGCGAGACCCTGGCGGACGACGCGTCCCTGCGGGCCGTAGAAGCCGCTGGCGGAGATGGTCATACCCTTGACGGTGCAGTCGGCGAACTTGTCGATCATCTTCTGGCTGGCGCGCACGAAGTACGGATCCGGGAGGTGCTTGTCCCAGTGGACGTGCTTCTTGAAGGCCTCTTCGAAGTCGAGGAGGGCGATGCTGTCGCGGTTCTCGTACCAGTTGAGCAGGCCGTCGCAACCCACGGAAATGTGCGACAGGATGAAGGCGCCGAGGGGAATCTCCGGCTGAATGGCGCCGCAGGTGCCGATGCGCAGGATGTCCAGGGTGCGGTGCACGGGCTTGACCTCGCGGGTCTCGAAGTCGATGTTGGCGAGGGCGTCCAGCTCCGTCATCACGATGTCGATGTTGTCCGTGCCGATGCCGGTGGACAGGACGGTGAGGCGCTTGCCGTTGTACAGGCCCGTGGCCCAGACGAACTCGCGGGAGGCGCCCTCCGCCTCGATGGCGGAGAAGTAGGACTTGACCATGGCGACCCGGCCGGGGTCGCCCACGAGGATCACGCTGTCGGCCAACTGCTCCGGGCGGATGTGCAGGTGGAACGCGGAACCGTCGCCGTTGATGATCAATTCGGATTCGGGGATTCTCATAACTATGTGATTTGATGGTTATTTCTTCTTGCGCTTGGCGGCGCGCAGGCGGTCGGCGCTGCGCACCAGCATCTCGTCCGCGAGGATGCCCCGCGCGGCGAGGAAGTCCAGGATCGAGGCCACGACCGGGAAGATGGCCGTTACCTTGAACATGGGGTCGTTGTGCGTCTTGATGAAGTCCACGACCAGCCAGATCTGCAGTCCGATCAGGATGATGGCGGACAGGACGGCGGTGCGCATCTGGAAGATCCGGTGCTTGTAGGTCGTCAGGGCCATCAGCTGCAGGAACGAGGTGATCATGATCAGGACGGCGTAAGGCCAGTATTCATAGAACGGGATACCGTCGGCCTTGTTGCTCAGCAGCAGGGCGACGACGAGGCCCGTGGCCAGGAAAAGGTACAGGGTTTGAATTCTTTGCCACATAATCTATCGCGAATTGAAGCGGGCCAGGACGGCCTGCTCGTAGGTTTTCGAAATGGGGATGGGCTCGATGGAGTCAATGTCGAAGTCGACCTTGTAGCCCTCTTTCTCGGATTTCAGCGTGGAAATCTTGCGGATGTTGACGATGTACTTGCGGTGGCAGCGGACCAGTTCGCTGTCCGCGAAGCTGTCCTCCACCGTCTTCAGGCGGCAGCGCAGCATATACTGCTTCATCTCCCCGGCGCTGTCCATATACCACGCCTTGATGTAGTTGTCGTCGGACTCGATGAAGTAGAGGTTGTCCGAGCTGATGGAGAACTTCAGCACGCCGTTGTTGTCGAACAGGGTGATGCGCTTATCGGAGTACGGCACGGCCGGTTTGTCGCTGACCACGTTGCCGTAGTTCATCAGGCGGATGGTGTTGTCGCGGTCCTGCAGGGCGAAGAGCAGGGCGCTGAATGCGAAGGGCACGCACAGGCACACGGCCGTGTAGACCAGGGCGTTGAGGAAGATCTCGAGGGTGCTGCGACTGTCCTCGACGATGCCCACTTCCATACCGCGGCGCGTGAAGACCGCGTACAGCAGGGCCACGATCACCACCTCGGCGACGTTCCAGGCGATGTACCCCAGCAGGGTGAAGTTCCGGATGTCGCGGCAGCGGTACATCAACGCCCGGCTCAGGATGATGATCAGGGCGGAGAGCAGCACGAACGCCAGCGTATAGATGAAGGCCTCGCTCTCGCCGAGGGCGAACCAGGCCGAGCCGGAAAAGGGGATGCTGATGAGGATGAAAATCAGGGAAAACAGGGCGGTGTACACCACGGTCGTCCAGATCTGCTCCTTCTCGAGCAGATAGCGGGGCAGCCGGTCGTTGAGTGCAATCATAGTCGTCTCCTGATTCCGATGAACTGCAAATATAAGAATTATTTACTACCTTTGCGCCGAGATAAATTGATTCTTTTATGGAGAAAAGAGTAGCAGTGACCGGACTGGGCGTCCTCTCTTGCATCGGCAACGATGTCAAGACCTTCTGGGACAACCTCGTCCACGGTGTATGCGGCATCGACTATATCACCGAGTACCCGACAGAGAACCTGGCCGTCAAGATCGGCGGCATGGTCCGGAATTTCAATCCGGAAGAATACGGCATGGACAAGCCGTTCGTGCGCAAGCAGGACCCCTTCACCATCTTCGCCATGGCCTCGGCCTGGCAGGCGATGCAGGACGCCGGCCTCGTGTCCGGCGAGAACATCGACCCGGCCCGCCTCGGCACCTATGTCGGATCCGGCATCGGCGGCTTCACCACCATCCAGCGCGAGCTGGAGAAGTTCTTCGATGACCCGTCCGGGCAGTGGGTGTCCCCCAACTTCGTCCCGACGATGATCAGCGATATGGCCGGCGGCCAGATCGCCATCAAATTCGGCGCCCAGGCCTCCTGCATTGACATCGTGACGGCCTGCGCCACCTCCACGCACTCCATCGGCGAGGCCTTCCGCGCCATCCGCCACGGCTACGCCGACGCCATCATCGCGGGCGGCACGGACCGCTGCACGATTCCGATCGGCATCGCCGGCTTCGCCAACGCCAAGGCGCTGACCCGCGCCACGGATCCGCAGTACGCCTCCCTGCCGTTCAACGCCAACCGCAGCGGCTTCGTGATGGCCGACGGCTCCGCCATCCTCATCCTCGAGGAGATGGAGCACGCCAAGGCCCGCGGCGCGCACATCTACGCCGAGGTCACGGGCTACGGCAGCACCTGCGACGCCTACCACGCCACGGCCCCGCGCCCGGACGGCACCACCCAGGCCGAGTGCATCAAGATCGCGCTGGAGCAGTCCGGCTTCGATCCCGCCAAGGACAACGTCTATGTCAACGCCCACGGCACCGGCACGCTCCTCAACGACGTGGCCGAGACCAAGGCCTACAAGATCGCGATGGGCGACTTCGCCTACAAGTGCCACATCAGCAGCACCAAGTCCATGCACGGCCATATGTTCGGCGCCACCGGCGCCATCGAGGCCATCGCCACGGTGCTCGCACTGCAGGAGGGCGTCATCCCGCCGACGGTGCACCTGGACGCCCCGGATCCCGAGTGCGACCTGGACTACACGCCCAACGTCGCCGTCAAGGCCGACGTGAACCTCGGTCTTTCGGATTCGTTCGGCTTCGGCGGCCACAACGCCTGCTTAGCCTTTAGGAAAGTCTAAGCAGGCGTTGAGCCCTTCGGGCTTTATGCTGGGGGGCGTTCCCCCCAAACCCCCTGCGTCGCTTCGCTCCGAGCCTTCAGGAAATACGAGTAGTCAGTATCAACCAGTTACAGAATGACTCCGGGCCGTAAAGCCCGGAGTCATTCTGTAATACGCTGATAATCAGCAGGGGCTTAATCGCCGGCTTCCTTGAGGCGCTCGGCGTTCTCGGCGATCTGCAGCTGGTCGATGCATTCCTGGATGTCGCCGTCCATGAAGACGGGGAGGTTGTACATGGACCAGTTGATGCGGTGGTCGGTGACGCGGCCCTGCGGATAGTTGTAGGTGCGGATCTTGGCGGAACGGTCGCCGGTGGAGACCATGGTCTTGCGCTTGGCGGCGATGCCGTCGAGGTACTTCTGGTGCTCCAGGTTGTAGAGGCGCGTGCGGAGTTCTTCGAAGGCGCGGTCCTTGTTCTTCAGCTGGGAGCGCTCCTCCTGGCACTGCACCACCAGGCCGGTGGGGATGTGGGTGAGGCGCACGGCGGAGTAGGTCGTGTTGACGCCCTGGCCGCCGGGGCCGGAGGCGCAGAAGAGGTCGAGCCGGATGTCGTCCCAGCTCAGGTCCACGTCGAACTCGCCCGCTTCCGGGAAGACGGCCACCGAGGCGGCGGAGGTCTGGATGCGGCCCTGGGTCTCGGTCTGCGGCACGCGCTGGACGCGGTGCACGCCGGATTCGTATTTCATCACGCCGTAGACGCCGTCGTTGCCGGAGAGCTTGAAGACGATCTGCTTGAAACCGCCGGAAGTGCCGGGCGCCTGGTCGGTGACCTCGAGCTTCCAGCCGCGGCGCTCCGCGAAATGCTGGTACATGCGGAAGAGGTCGCCGGCGAAGATCGCCGCCTCGTCGCCGCCGGTGCCGCCGCGGATTTCCACCATGGCGTTCTTGCCGTCGTCGGGGTCGGCCGGGATGAGCAGGAGCTTGATCTGCTGCTCCATCTCGGGAATCCTGGGCTCGATCTCCGCAATCTCCATGCGGGCCATCTCGCGCAGCTCCTCGTCCTTCTCGTTGACGAGGATGTCCTTGGCGGAGGCGAGATCCTCCACCATCTTCTCATAGAGCTTGCCGGTCTTGATGATCGGCTCCAGCTCCTTGTAGTCCTTGTTCAGCTGGACGTATTTCTTCATGTCGGCCATCGCCTCGGGGCTTGCAAGCTGCTCCTGGAGCGACTTGAACTTGCCTTCGAGGGAAAGGACCTTATCGAGCAGTGTATTGTTGTCTGCCATAGGATCAAATCTTCTTGAGGTAACAGCGGCGGCGCATGTACGGCTCGTGCTCGTAGCTGTTCCAGATGTTGACGGCGCTGTTGGATTCTATCTGCGGATTGGAGATGGCCCAGCGGTTGCCCACCTTGAGGGCCTTGTCGGCCATCTCTTCGTAGTACACGGACGAGACGCCCTTGTTCTGCCACTCGGGCGCTGCGCCGTTGACCATCAGGTCCGTGTATTCATAATTGTGCATCGCGCGCCAGAGGTGCCACCAGCCGAAGGGGAAGAGTTTGCCCTTCGCCTTCTGCAGGGCGGTGGAGATGGTCGGGAAGGAGATGCCGAACGCGACGATGTTCCCCTTCTCGTCCAGCAGCACGCTGCTGGCCTTGTCGGACAGGAAAGGCATCACGAACGCGGCTTCCTCCTCCATCTCCTCCTCCGTCAGGGGGATGAAGTTCGTCACCGACGTGGCGAAGCTGTCGTTGTAGACCTGGAAGAACTTGCGGACCAGGTCCTTGTCGCGCTTGAGCTTGTCGATGCTGCCGAAATGCAGCTTGTAGCGCTCCTTGACCAGCTTGGACACGCGGCGGGCCTTGTCGGGGACGCCGTGGTTGGCCACCACCTTGTACTGGATCCAGTCGCACTCCTTCTCATAGCCGAGCTGGGTGACGAAGTCGTTATAGTACGGGAAGTTGTACAGGCAGTTGAAGGGCGGGATGTGGTCATAGCCCTCGGTCAGCATGCCCTGTTTGCCGAAGGTGTTGTAGTAGAGCGGGCCGTGGATCTCGTCCATCCCCTGAGTCCTTGCCCAGGCCTCGGCCGTGCCGAGCAGCAGCTTCGCGACTTCGAAGTCCTTGATGCAGTCGAACCAGCCGAAACGCGCGCGTTTCTTGCCGTACAGTTCGTTGTAGCGGGGGTTGATCATCCCGCTGATGCGCCCGACCACCCGGTCGCCGTCCAGGGCCAGCCACAGCTTGTGGCTGCAATACTTGAGCGGCGCCACGCGCGTCAAGGAACGCACCTGGTCGCTGTGCAGCGCCGGCACATACTGCGGGCAATCCCGGTACAGCTCGTCCGGGAAACGGACGAAGCGCATCAGGTCCCTGCGGGAGTGAACTTCAAGTATTTTGTAGTCTGGCATATCGGGTTACTATTTGACGCAGAATGCAAAGGTAAGCATTTTACATTAAATCGCGAAATTGTGCCAATGCGGGCCGAAGCGCTCGAAGGCGGCACGGTCCAGCATTTCCCGGTCGTCCGGGTGGGCGATGCCGATCATCAGCTTGGCGCGCTCCTGGAGGCTCTTGCCGTAGAGGTCCACGGCGCCGTACTCGGTCACGATCCAGTGCGCGTCCGCGCGGGGCGTGACCACGCCGGCGCCCGGATTCAGCTCCGCGACAATCTTGTTCTTGCCCTTCAGCGTGCGGGAGGCGAAAGCGGTGATGCTCTTGCCGCCCTCCGACATCGTGGCGCCCTTGACGAATTCGAGCTGGCCGCCGGTGCCGCTGAAGATGCGCGTGCCGATGGAGTCGGCGCTGATCTGGCCGGTGAAGTCCACCTCCGTGGCGGAGTTGATGGCCTTCATGTGCGGGTTCTGCGCGATGACCCAGGGGTCGTTGGTGTATTTGATGTCCCGCATCAGCACCTGCGGGTTGTGGTCGATGAAGGAGTAGACGTCCTGCGAGCCGAGCAGGAAGGAGGCCACCACCTTGCCGGTGTCGATCTTCTTGTTGGCGCCGTCGATTACGCCCGCCTTGATCAGGCGCAGCAGACCGTCGGCGAACATCTCCGTGTGCAGGCCCAGGTGCTTGTGGCCGCCGAGCTGCGCCGCCAGGGCGTTCGGCAGGGCGCCGATGCCCATCTGGATGCAGTCGCCGTCCTCCACAAGGGCCGCGCAGTTCTTGCCGATGAGCACCTCGGTGGGCGTGGGCTCGGCGAACGCGGCCGTCACGAGCGGCGTGTCGTCCTGCACGAGGTAGTCGAACTGGTCCAGGGAGACGAGGTCGCCGTACGCGAAGGGCACGTTCGGGTTGACCACGCCGATCACGACCTTGGCGCTCTCGATGGCCGCCACGGAGCAGTCCACGGAGGTGCCGAGCGACACGCGGCCCTGCTCGTCGGGCAGGGAAACGTTCACCAGCGCCGCCCCGAGGGGAATGAAGCCCTCGCGGTAGAGTTTCTGGCTCTCGCCCAGGTGCACGGGCAGGTAGTCGGCATAACCGGCGTTGACGTTGGCGCGCACGTTGGGGCCGACGAAGAAGCCCTGCTCGAAGAAGATGCCTTCGTAGCGCGGCTCGCTGTACGGGGCGGGGCCTTCCGTATGGAAATGGTGGAAGTGCAGGTCGCGCACATCGCCCGCGTCGGCACGCCGGCAGAGGGCCTGGATGAGGCAGTGGGGCACGCTGGCGACGCTGCTCAGGTGGACGTGGCAGTGGGAGGGGATGTGGCTGACCGCCTCGTCGGCGGAAACGTATCGGATCGGCTTCATGTCGAAGATTATTGTTAATTTTGCAAAGTACAAATGTAACAAATATTTCCATGCATACCAAAGAAGAGAAACTCGCAGCCTTCGGCCGGCTGCTCGACACGATGGACGCCCTGCGCGAGAAGTGTCCCTGGAACGCCGCCCAGACGATGGAGACCATCCGTCCGATGACGGAGGAGGAGGTCTATGAACTCAGCGACACCATCCTCAAGGGGGACCGTCCCGGCACGGCCAAGGAGATCGGGGACCTGCTCTACCATCTTGTATTCTATGCGCGCATCGCGGAGGAGGAGGGAGCGTTCGATATCGCCGATTCGCTGGACAAGGTGGTGGACAAGATGGTCTTCCGCCATCCGCACGTCTTCGGCCCGAAGGCCGGTCAGCCCACGACCGCGAAGGAGATCGCGGACACCTGGGAGCTGGTCAAGGCCAAGGAGAAGGACGGCAACAAGACGGTCCTGTCCGGGATTCCGGATGCGATGCCGGCCATCCTGAAGGCGCTGTCGATGCAGGAGAAGGCGCGCGGGTGCGGCTTCGACTGGGAGGAGCGCGAGGATGTGTGGGACAAGGTCCGCGAGGAGCTGGGCGAGGCGCAGGAGGCCTGCGGCGAGCAGGACAAGCGGCACATGGAAGAAGAATTCGGCGATCTGCTCTTCGCCGTGATCAACGCCGCGCGGCTTTACGACATCGATCCGGAAGC
>JAGCYX010000032.1 GCA_017960585.1 Bacteroidales bacterium | reverse complement strand
CTCAACCAGCTCCTCACGGAGATGGACGGTTTCGGCAGCAACAGCGGCGTGATCGTGCTGGCTGCGACCAACCGGGCCGACATCCTGGACAAGGCGCTCATGCGCGCCGGCCGTTTCGACCGCCAGATCCACGTCACCCTGCCGGATCTCAATGAGCGCAAGGAAATCTTCCAGGTCCACCTGAAGCCGCTCAAACTTGCCCCGGACTTCGACCTGGATCTCATCGCCAAGAATACGCCGGGCTTCTCCGGCGCCGACATCGCCAATGTCTGCAACGAAGCCGCCCTGACGGCCGCCCGTCGCGGCAAGGCCGATATCAACAACCAGGACTTCTCCGATGCAGTGGACCGCGTGGTCGGCGGCATCGAGCGCAAGAAGACCATCATGTCCCCGCAGGAGAAGCGCCTAACGGCCTTCCACGAAGCGGGACACGCCGTCGCGGGCTGGCTGCTGCCGGGTTGCGACCCCGTGCTGAAAGTCTCCATCATCCCGCGCGGCCAGGCCCTCGGCCTGACCTGGAGCCTGCCGGACGAGAAGGTGATGATGTCCCGGAGCGACCTCGTGGACGAGATGTGCTGCCTGGTCGGCGGCCGCGTGGCCGAGGAAATGGTCAATGACGGCGTGCCGTGCACCGGCGCCCTGAACGACTTCGAACGCATGACCAAGATCGCCTACGCCATGGTCACGTACTACGGTATGAGCGACAAGGTCGGCAACCTGTCCTTCTATGATTCCCAGCCGAGCGGCTATGAACTGTCCAAGCCCTACAGCGAGAAGACGGCCGAGCTGATCGACGCCGAGGCCAAGGCCCTCGTGGACGAAGTCACGGCGCGCACCCGCAAGATCCTCACGGACAACTGGGCGGGCCTGACGCAGCTGGCCGAACTCCTGATCGACAAGGAGGTCATCATGGCCGACGACATTGAGAAGATCTTCGGCCCCAAGGCCGGCAAGCACGGCGAGGACCGCCTGAAAAAGGAAGAGCCTCAGAATCTTGACCCGGAATCTCCTGCCGTATGAACAACTTCTGGGTCCGCACGCTGACCGGCATTGCCTTCCTGGCAATCATGGTCTTCGGCCTCATCTGGGACCGGGCCATTTTCGGCTGCCTGTTCCTCATCATTCTGGTTATCGCCCTGCAGGAGTTCTATCAGATGGCGCTGGGCAAGCGCTTCCGCATCCAACAGAAGCTGGGCGTGCTGGCCGGTGCCGCAGCGTTCCTGCTCGTGGCCTGCCACTGCTTCTTCGGATGGGACATCCGCTGGCTGGTCGCGGCCCTGATTCCGCTGCTACTGATCCCTTTCAGCTGTCCCTTCCTGGCCTCCCACGAAGATTTCGGTGATCTGGCATACATTTATGTCGGTCTGCTGTATATTGCGCTGCCGATCAGTTTGTCTCCGCTTGTGATGATGGACGGAGAGGTGTTTGACGGCTGGTTCCTGCTTTCGCTGTTCATCATGATCTGGTGCTCCGACGTGGGCGCCTACTGCATCGGGACGGCGTTCGGGCAGAAGCCCGATTCGCGCAAGCTCGCGCCTTCCATCTCGCCGAAGAAGTCCTGGTGGGGCTTCTGGGGCGGACTGGCCTTCTGCGTGGCCGCGGCAGTGGGGCTGCATTTCCTGACCTGGTTGCCTTTCCCCCTGATCCACTGCATCGCGCTGGGCTTCATCGTGGGCATCGGCGGCGTCTGCGGCGATCTCTTCGAGTCTATGTGGAAGCGCCATTTCGGCGTCAAGGATTCCGGCAAGTGTATTCCCGGACACGGGGGCATGCTGGACCGCTTTGACAGCAGTCTGGTGGCCATTCCGCTGGCCTGTGTATATCTGTCTCTCATCGGCCTGCTATGAGGATAGACCGCAATTCATACGGCACCCTGGCGCTGGTCTATCTGATCTGCGTGGCGATAGCTGTTGCGGTGGTACTTCTCGTGCCACAGCACTGGATTCGCGGCGCCGTGATTGCGGCTATGGCCTGGGTCTGCATCTGGCAGACGGCCTTTTTCCGGGTCCCGAAACGGAACCATACGGCCGGTCCGCAGGAGATTACCTCCGTGGCGGACGGCAAGGTCGTGATTCTGGAGAAAGTCTATGAACCGGAATTCTTCAAGTGCGATTGCATCCAGCTCTCCGTCTATATGAATTTCTTCGACGTGCATGCCAATTTCTGGCCGGTCGACGGGGAAGTGACGTACTATCGCTACTATCCCGGCGAGCATTTCCTGGCCTTCAAGCCCAAGGCGTCGGAAGAGAATGAGCATACCTGCGTCGGACTGCGGCTGCAGAACGGGCAGGAAATCCTGTTCAAGCAGCTTGCGGGCGGCTTCGCGCGCCGCATCGTCTGCTACGCCAAAGACGGCCTGGCCGTGCAGGGCGGCACGCAGTGCGGCATCATCAAGTTCGGCTCCCGCATCGACATGTATCTGCCGCTGGATGCCAAGATTCGTGTGAAAGTTGGAGATCTTGTCCGCGCTTGCGAAACGGTACTCGCGGAGCTCTAATTCGTCATTCCCGGCTTGACCGGGAATCTCCAAGCACTGCAGTTAAATCCTTTCGGAGTTGCTCCGCGTCGTGGAAGACAATGCCGCGGATACCGACCGCTTCTGCACCGGCCGTGTTCGCCGGGTTGTCATCGATGAACACACATTCCTCGGCCTTCAGGCCAAAACGCTCCAGCAGGATACGGTAGAGGCGCGCATCCGGCTTGACCACCTTCTCCTGCCCGGACACGACATAACCGTCCAGCAGCTTGAAGACCGGATAGTCGTCGCGCACCAGTGGAAGCGTCTCGGCGGACCAGTTGGTCAGGCCCCAGACGCCGTAGCCGCGTTGCTTGTAGTCGCGCACGAGTTCCTCCATTCCGGGGATGGGGTCGCCCATCATATCCACCCAGTGGTCGAAATACATCCGGATCTCCTTCTCCCATTCCGGGAACAGCGCCACGCGCTCCGCCGTGATGTCCTTGATCGGACGTCCGGCGTCGCACTGCGCATTCCATTCGTAGGGGCAGATTTCCGTCAGAAACCACTCCGCCTTGGTGGCGTCGCCGAAGTAGGAATCGTAGAGATGATGGGGATTCCAGTCAACCAGGACGGCGCCGAAGTCGAAGATGATATTTTTAATCATCGTTCGCGGACTTCGTCTTGATGATGACGACACCGTTGGCGCCCCGCATGCCGTACAGTGTGGATTCCGAGTCCTTCAGGACTTCCACAGAGGCTACATCGGCAGGGTTAAGATCGCTGACGTCAGAGACTTCCATGCCGTCGAGGATGATTAGCGCGTCTGTATTGTTGTTCGAGTTGATACCGCGAATCCGGATGGACGTACCGACGACCTGCACGCCGGGCACCTTGCCCTGCAGGTATTCATAGATATCCTTATATGTTCCGGCATTCTGCATGCTGACTTTGCTGGAGGAATAGGTGTTCTTGTCGTTCTGGGATGCGACGCCGCGGCTGGAACCGCAGGAGCAGGCCAGCAGGGCGAGGGCGATGAAAACAGGTGCGAATTTCATGGTAATACACATTTTGTGGTCCAAAATTAAGAAAAAAACTGATTATAGGCAAACATAGACGAGGCTCTGTTTGCAAGTCCGGGAAATTTATCTATCTTTGCAATCCCAACGGTGCTATGGCCGAGCGGTTAGGCACAGGTCTGCAAAACCTGGTACAGCGGTTCGATTCCGCTTGGCACCTCAAGAATCCCCATCCTACAATGTAGAATGGGGATTCTTTATTTATCTATTTCAGCCTTCCGAAATCATCCCAACCGGGAAGCATTTTGCCGGCGCGGCAAGAATGTACAAACTTCTGAAGGGCCTTTTGGGCTTCTTCCTCGCGGCCTGCTTGCCGGTAATGCTGGATGAAGTCCACCCTGATACGGCGATAGGTTTCCGGGAATGAATTGTAGTTTGTCCAGGCCTTTTCATCGGCCTTGATGGCGTCAAGCACCCAATCCTCAAAAACAAACAGGGATGGATCCGGATCCGGGGCTACTGCCAGTCCTGCGGGCGTCATTTCTCCCAACTGAACCAGACGACGACAGCGGATCAGGTTTCGTTCACACCAGTTGCTTCGCTTGCGACGGGGCGTGAAATGCTGGACGGGTTTTCCATCGTCGATCTTCTTCTGGGTACTGTCTATCCATCCGAAACATAGAGCGACCTCCACGGCATCGATATAACGCACCACACCTGGACAATCATCGGCGGCCCGGTTCACGCGGAGCCAAAAATCACTGACTTTGTCGTGATTCTCTTGATACCATTTGTAAAGTTCCGCGCGGGTGTGTATGTCAAGCAGGTTGGTTACTTCCATAATTATAAACGGCACACCATCAGAAGCTCTTCTCCATGGTCGGCGATTGGGACAAAACCCACCTTCCGGTACATCTGAAGGGCGTAATTATCTTTTTGAACAGATAAGGAAACGCGCTTATAGCCATCTGCCTTGAGTCTCTCCAGCATACGGCGCATCAGTTGGGTCCCGATGCCCCGGCTCCGATATTCCTTGTAAAGTGAGATGGCCAGGGAGGGTGTCTGATCATCAACATGTCCGTAGTCATCCATGATGCGTGTCCATACGGCTCCGACAATCTTTCCGTCCATTTCTGCCACCAGACAGCGATCATCGGATTTCCTTCCGAAGTCCTGGACGTATACTTGAAGGTCCTTGTCTTTGACGATTGCCCTAGGCGGTGCGGGAACGCCCTCCGGTATGAAGATGGCCTCATACAGGAAGTCTTCCAAAACCGGTATCTCCTCCGGCCGTATTTCACGGATGTTGGTCATTTATTCATGATAATCACTGCTCTTCCACTCGTATTTCACGGTTTCGGGGACAAGATACCTGCCAATCTTGTAGTCGATGTTTGCCTTGTGGGCCTGGCTGAGTTGGTAGCACCTTCTCACATAAAACTGCTTGCCGTCTTTGATGAAACGGGCACCCGTCTGGTGGAAACGGAAAGGGATGTCCTTCGCGATACATTGCTCGCGGAGAGACAGGACCCAGTCATAGTCGCAGGGACGAGATTCGACCCCTGATTCACCGCCCACCGATACTTCCTCTATTGTTTCATCCAGATAGGGGGTCAGGTTCATGGCTGTGATCAAGGGTGATGCGATGATGCTTTTGTGCTTGATGGGGAGGGCTCGGAAAATGGGCAGACGGTAATCCGCCATCGCCTGGTTCTCCACGGTGCAGCCCACTAGGACATTATCGTAGCCGTCACCCCAATCTTCGGGCACGCACTCCAAGAAACGATCGATACGCTTGGTGAAAAAGTAGAACCAGAGATCGCTCCGTAACTTCATCATCTCCCAGCATTCCGGCCGCCAGGGGTCGGCGTCCTTCAGTAAGAAATCGGAAGTAAAACAGGTAAACACGACCTTGCCGCTCTCAATCTTCCACGACCGGTCCCGCTTCCGCTTTATCGGGAGATAGAAGTTCCCGGTCTTCCGGCATTCACTGCTCGAAATATCGCTACCATACATTTCATCTTGGCGATACACATAGCAGTACTTGCACCCGGAACTAATCTTGGTGCAACCATGCCACGGGTTCCAGTCAGCATATATTTCCCAGTGCTCAGACAACGCAGATATAATTTACTTGCCCGCTTTCTTGCTGATCATTTTCCGAAACAGCCTCATTACCAATGAGAATAAGAAACCGAAAAAGATGGAGGATAATAGATAGAACACAACGGTCCTGAATTGACCGGAGATGACATCAATAACAAGGATGCCGATACAATACAGCACACCGGCAACGATGGACTCTACAATGTAATTCTTCATGAAATACTCCGATTTATCGGTCTAAAGTTACACATATACCCGGATTAATCAAATTATATGTAACTTAACGCTCGGTTGGCAAATAAATCATTTGAATACTGGCATGGACAGTTTCATCGAAGCATTATTAAGCTATAAGACCGACAAGATTCCCGACGAGTATGACTGGTTCGCTCCGCTCCTGGGCGACTGGGCGTGTGATTATTACGACGAACCGACCGAAGGGCACAAGCGGCATGTGAAAGGGGAGTGGCTCTTCCGCCGGATCCTGGAAGGTGCGGGCATCCAGGACATATTTATCTTCCCGTCCCGGGCAACCAAAGAGATCGAGCCGCAGCCTGACGGGGAATATGGTTCATCGTTCAGGATGTTCAACAAAACTGAAGGATACTACGATGTCGTCTACACCTGCGACCACTGCATGAAAAGACTGTGTTTCACCAAGCAGGGCGACAAACTCGTTGGGAAAGTCCTTTCAGAGGATAACGCCTATTGGATATTCTCCGAAATCACCGCAGACAGTTTCCACTGGGAGAACGTGAGGCTTCCCGAGAATGGAGAGAAAAGGCTGATTTGCGAGATCTTCGGAAGAAGAATCGGGCGTTAGTTTGATTTGTTCTCTTTGATTGGAGGGGCCCAGAAGCGGTCGGCATTGGTCGAGACCGTGTTGCCGCCGACCCGGAACGGTCCGAAACCGGCAGGGATGAGATTGAGGTAATGTGCCCGAATCACGTCTTTTCTTTAAGAATACGGGATACGTTTTCCAGAACAATTCATTACCTTTACGCTGGAAATAGAATTGATGAAAAACTAACCATATATGACAAAACATCTATTACTCGCCATCGTCTCTTTCTCGGTCATTTTCTTTGGCTGCAGCATGATTGACGTTGACACTCCGGAAGATTGCTTTTCCCAGTGGAATTCCTGTGAAGCACTGTCTGCCCTGCAGGAATATGTCCAGGACGTCACCAATCCTTCCTCCGCCAATTATATCAAGCCGGAAGACAGGATTGTCACCTTCGATATGGACGGAACGTTCGTGGGAGAACTCTATCCTACTTATTTTGAATACAACCTGCTGGAATACCGCGTTCTGGACGACCCCTCCTACAAGGACAAAGCTCCGGACGACGTAAGAGAAACCGCCCAGGAAATCCGTGATTTCGTGCGCAATGGAGTCAAGCTCCCGGACCACTTCGACATGAAGCACGCCCACGCTGCGGCAACCGCCTATGCCGGCATGTCTTTAGCAGAATTCAATGCCTACGTAAAGGACTATGCCTCCAAGCCTGCGAATGGTTTTACCGGCATGACCTACGGCCAAAGTTTCTATAAACCCATGCTGCAGATCTTTGCTTATCTGGAGGCGAAAGGTTTCACATATTACGTAGTTTCAGGTTCCGACCGTTTCATCTGCCGCGCTCTTGTAGAGTCCATCGGCATAGCCCCCAACCGGGTTATCGGGATGGATGTCAGGCTCCGTTCCCGCAGCCAGGGAGACGAACCCGGGGTTGATTATACCTTAGGAAAGGAAGAAGACCTCATCCGCACCGACGAACTCATCATCAAGAACCTCAAGACGAACAAGGTTCTCCAAATTTCGCAGGAAATCGGAAAAGTCCCCGTGCTTTCTTTCGGCAACAGTGGCGGCGACAGCGCCATGCACAACTACTGCCTGAGCAACAGTCTGAAATCGGCCGCGTTCATGCTCATCGCCGATGACCCGGACCGCGACCACGCCAACCGTGACAAGGCCCTTAAACTGGGTGAGCAGTGGCGCCAGGCCGGTTATCATGTCATCTCCATGCGGGACGATTTCAAGACCATCTACGGCCCCGGAGTGCAAAAAGTGGATTTTACTTTTACAACACAATAACAACTAAACCTGCCGCCAGTGCCGCCGGTATTCCAAGGGCCATTCCTATCAGAGCACCTTTGACGTGGAACCAGTAGTCGTGGTAGGCGTCCGTCATATCTTCCGTCCCGGGAATCACGAAATGCTTGTCGTGGCAGAACCAGATGCAATCCAGGACCAGGGCATCGAACCAGTTGACCACCACCCACAGGGCATATGCGGTCAATGCGCCGCACGAGAATGTCGTGCAGCCGTTCACATACTTGACCAGCAATCCCAACAAGATGCCGAAGATAGCCACAGCCGTCACCTTCTTGACGTAAAAAACCACGCCACCGGGCTTATTGCTTGCATCCACCAGCCCCAACTTATCGCAACGCTCGATAATGGCAGGAGGATAATTGAAAATGATCTTGATCGGATTCCTGGACATCAGGAATACGAGCAGCGTGAAAACAGCGCAGGCAATGAGTGATTCAATCAAGAAGGTCATAGGCAGATGTATTTGTGAAGCCGAAGTAAGCAAGAGCGTTGCTGACTCTGTTTATGTAAAGGGTAAAGATGTATTTTATCCAGATGGCTTTGGTACTTTTTCAAATCACTGTTCGAGAAGGGTTTCCCGTGTGCCGGATAAACCATTTTGGGATTCAGCGCAATCATCTTCTCCCAGGACCGCCTGTAATCGTCAAGGTTCTCAATCCAGATGATGGTGCGCTTGATGCTGGGGAAGCCATTCATGGCAGCATCGCCGCAGAACAGAATGCCGTCCTTGAGTATTGAGATATGGTCGGCCGTATGTCCGGGCGTCTCAATGAACTCAAACGGCAAAGACAGCGCCTTGAAAGCAGGGGAGTCGATTGTAATCAGCCGGTCCAAATACTTTTCCTTTAGCGGCGGATACTTGTGCGCGCCTTTGCCGAAGAGCGCCAGTATCTGGCAGAAAAGCCAGGCCAAACGGCTCGAACATCCTCCTTCAAAAGAGTTCTGGCCCTTCAGTAAGCCGCTGATTGCCTTGGGGTGGAGAATCACCTTGGCATCGGTGATGGCCAGCACTTCATTCAGGAACCCGGCATGGTCATCGTGCGCGTGTGTCAGGAAGATGTACTTGATCTCCCCGGGCGAAACGTCAGTCTGCTCAAGGCGCTTGCAGAATGCCGGATAGTTCTCCGCGTATCCCGTATCAATAAGCACATACCCGCCGTCATCCAGACTGACGAGATAGTTATTGACGACCCTGTTTCCTAGATTATAAACCATAGAAATACTGTATAATCAACCATACGCCAAATAATCCGGCCAACAGGAGAATGACGTCCTCATAGACGCTGAATATCAGCGCTTTAACGCCCGTCAAGCCCCAGATTGTCAGAAGTATTAGCAGCACTTCCTTTCGGGTACAAAGATACGGCATTTCTTCTGCAACCCGGTTGCGAAAGTCGCTCAGCGTGGCTCCCTCATCACAACATCCAGCACCATCATAAGCGCAAAACCAAGCGCAAAGCCGATGGTGCCCAAATTTGAGTGTTTACCCTCGGCCGTCTCCGGAATCAATTCTTCAATGACCACATAGAGCATGGCGCCTGCAGCGAAGGCCAGCAGATACGGCATCAGGGGAGTGACTGTAGATGCAAGCAAAAGTACCAGCGCTCCACCAATCGGCTCGACGATGCCGCTGAGACTGCCGATCCCAAATGCTTTCCAGCGGCTGGTTCCCGGAGAATCCTGCCCGCCACGACTACTACGAGGCAAAACGCAAAGAAATGCAAGGAAAACTATGAAATAGATTGACGAAGGTTCTCCTTTGCCTGGGGATTGTGCTGCCAAATGGCGCCGACCTTGGGGCAGGAGTCCTTTTCCGGGCAATCACCGCAAGTCTCAAATCCTTTGCTTAAAGCGCACTGACGGACCGGGCACAAGCGGTCACAGAATACGGTTTTCCGTCCGTTTTCACGACAACCGTCGCAGTTGATGTGCTCCGGCTGAATGGGAGCATTGTTCAATTCGGACCACAACTTTGCCGTCTTCTCCCGAAGTGCCTGGTCATCATTCTTCGTGGCGATATATGCGTCACACTTTGTACAGTCAAGCCCACAGATGGCAATAATTTTTTTCATATTATTGATTAGATGGCATTCAGCATAGGATGATGTCCATAAATCGGGATTTAACTACTGTCGCCAATCATCGACAACATATAACTCCCCATTGTAAGTGAAGCAGATTATATTATCCTTACCGGTGAGATAGAGAAACATCTTCTGCCCGGTTTTTGTGTTCTTGAAGTGGCCATAGTTGATTTTTCCAAGGCTCATGCCGTTGGTCCTGATCAGATGGCTCAACAAACCCTCTGGAATTTCGGTGATGGATATCTCATCAATAGGAATAAGTTGCGGCTTGCCTAGATACGTGCTCAACTGGATTATGTTGTTCTCGTCGACCGAGATGCCTTTCGGCCAATAGGCCAGCATAACACCCACCACACCAAGGAAAGAGACAGCGATAATAACGATAGCAATCAGCATAGCAGTACGAGGAGTTTTAAGAGCCATTGTATAGTGTTAATTCCGGTTTATCGGTCTAAAGATACATATATTCCCTGACAATCGGGTTATGTGTTATTGTATTAAAGAATGGAGCCGGAAGGAGAAATATCCTTTCCCGTCCAAGTACGCAAGGGCATCGCTGAGCAGGGCTTGTTTCATTTCCTCGTCCAGGTCTGAATGGAAGATGATGTCTATCATGGTTTCCAAACCATGGTCGGACAGTTTCTCCTTTTCCACGAGATACCAGACAGGGTTCTCCTGCTTCAGAAGCGCCTCCAGGTCGATCGGGCAGCCGGCTTTGCCGAACTCATCCTTGACGTCCGTCATGGAATAGTCCGGCGTATCGCCGTCCAGCAGGCCCAGCTTCCGGGCTATCAGCAGCAGCATCTCGCCCAGGCGGTCAATCTCTCTGATGATAAAATCTTCCATCTTATTCGTCTTTCATTTTCAGTCGCTCGATGATGGCGTCGCAGGAACTCAACAAGCGCTTGGCGGAGTAATACTCCAGTGCCAGTGTCCCCACGCACAGGAGAGCAATAACAATCCCTCTTCTCCACATCAGTTCGGTGCTGATGTTCATCGAAGTCATATAGAGGGTCGCAACAATCACGAAAGCAAAGAAAAGGATACAGATACTCGTCACCAGGACGACATACCTATTTTTAAACTTTCGCAGAGCTTCTGTCGTTGACAGGATGTCGCCATTGTAAATATCTTCTTCCCGGATTCCCTTGTATACCCAAAAGATACCCGGGATGGTCAGTATCCCATAAATGATGAGGGAAAGCGGAACCCACCACTCAAATCCCTGGACATAACATAAGATGACTGCGATGATGAATAATGCAATTACAGCGGGTACCGATTTTTTGGATAGGAACAACCGCTTCACATCTTTTTTCATCGCATTCTGCATCAGATGATCGTTGATAATCTGCTGCTTGTCGAACCGCTCTTTGAGCGCGGCATAGTCCTGCCGCATCAGTTCCAGTTCCTGATCGATATTGCGTTCTTCCTGATTCATGGCACGAGTGATTAAAGATTGGACTTTTTGAGTTCTTCTTTGATCCGATGCAGTTGGAAAGAAACATTCTTCACCGAGATGCCCATGATGGCCCCGATCTCCTCATAACTCAGGCCTTCGAGCCAGAGGAGGATGATGCCGCGGTCCACCAGTCCCAACTGATTGATACGGGCATACAGGCGCTTGGTCTGCAGCGCCCGGTCGTCCGTATCCTCAAAGGGATCGATGTCCACGCTCAATGGCACCCGCTCGCCGCCTCGCCGGCGTTTCTTGTCGGCATTGAGGCAGCAGTTCAGCGCCACACGGTAAATCCAGGTCCGGACATCAGACTCCGCGCGGAAAGAATCGTAACCCTTCCAGAGCCTGATCAGAATCTCCTGGAAGAGGTCGTCAATCTCATCCGTGTCCTTCGAGAACATATAGCACACCGAATAGATGGTGCTCTTATGCTCCCGGACCAATTGGGTGAAAACTTGTTCTTTGTTATCCATCATTTGTCGAATCTACACCCGTTAGACAACAAAGATCACGAAAAACTATAAATTATCTGCATTACGCACTCTTTTTCCTTTGGCGGACTTGATGGCTTTGAGGGCAGATACTCCGCTTTTAACCTTGTTCTTGAGGACTATTTCATAGTTCTCCACTTCTTCAGCCAGATGTTTCTTCTTCGGGAAAACGATCTCCTCCCTGGGCAGGACACGCTTATACCCTTTTTCCTCGAGGACTTTCACTGCGCTGTCATAGCCTCTGAAGAACAACTCTTCGATGCGGGACATATCGTAGGCAGTACAGCCGTAGGTGTCCAGTTCAATAAACAAATCTGCCTGCGCCGTATCAGAAGCCACATTCGAAACCATCATCATCAGGAACGAACGGTAAGCCACAGAAATGAGGTTGTCTTTGTATTTATCTTCCTCAAGGTGATTAAGGCTGAGTGCTATCACAGTCTCGCACTTATCCCTGATTGCAGAAACAGGAAGATTCTGGAAGGCCCCTCCGTCTACATAATGGACACCGTTGATGCTCATGGGGCGGAAGATTACAGGGATGGAACAGGACGCAACCACTCTCGGAGCAATGTCGCCCTTGGAGAAAACTTTCGGAACGCCATGCTCCAAGTCGGAAGCGACCAGATATGTCGGGATTGGAAGAGCCTCCAAACGGGAATAGGGCAAATTCTTTCGAATAATCTCCACGAGCGGACGGGAATCGAACAGGCCGCCTTTGGGGACGGAAGGCGTAACGATATCCTTGAAAAAGTTCAACCCCTGAAACAGTTCTATCATCTGCCGGGGCGAGAAACCGGCGGAATAAAGCGTCGCCACCAAGGCCCCGGCACTGGTGCCCGAGACCACATCCGGCCGTATACCATATTCGTGAAGGGCCTGCAAAGCCCCGCAATGTGCTCCAGCCTTGGCGCCGCCACCACTGAAGGCAATTCCCAATTTATACTTCTTTGCTGACATGGTCATTTGTGAACGTAATGCTTTCGATTCTCAGACGCAATATCCCGGAGGGGACCTTGGCTTCGGCGATTTCGCCGACCTTCTTGCCCATCAAGGCGGCGCCGATCGGCGATTTCAGAGAGATTTTGCCCGCCTCGAGGTCCATTTCGTGGGGGCTGACTATCTCGAATTTCATTCGTTTATTCGTCGAGAGATTCGTGAATTCCACCAGGCTCAGAAGGCTGACCCGGTCTTTGGGCAGGGCGTCGGGGTCAATCACGCGGGAATGCTCCAGGATCTTCTGCAAGAAACGGATGCGGCTGATGGTCTTCGCCTGGATCCGCCGCGCTTCCCGGTATCCCGCATTGTCGCTCCGATCCCCCTGGGCGCTGGCTTCCGCGAGTTCGTCCTGCACCTTAGGATAAACTTCGTTGATCAGGTGCTTCAATTCACCCGCAATCTCGTCGTATCGTTGTTTTGACAGGTATTCCATCAATTATTCATTTTACGGGACACCAGAAGGGGATAGGCTTCAACGGCGTCGCGGAAAGTGAGACCGGCATTCTCCCGCAGCCAGTTTTGGAATTCGACCTTGAACCGGAACGACTTGCCCAGGTGCTGCTCGAAGAAAGCCCGCAGGTCCTGGGAACAAACGATATTGGGCGCAATGGCATCGTCCAGGGAAGTGGGCACCTGACGATTGACCGCACTTCTTTTCGCCTTCGACTTGGACGTCCTCAGTTCCGGCAGCGTCGCGCGGATGATGTCCGCCAGATAATCCCGGTCATCCACATTCGGGATATAGAAATGGTCCCGGGCGCTGGGATAGGGCGGTCGCAGAACGACTTCGTCCAGCACGACTTCGCCGGCCTCCGTCATCTTGATATACAGGTTGTTGTCGCAGATTAATCCGAACAGGATCCCGTCGCAGTAGATGCAATAGTCTCCCATCATCTTCTTCACCGCAATCTCTCCAGCACCGGAGCACTGGTCGATGATGTATTGTACGAAGTCAGTATTACTAGCCATATTAACCTCTTTATCTATCCCATTACAACATCCAGTACCATCATCAGGGCGAAGCCGATGGCAAAGCCCATGGTGGCGATATTGGAGTGGGCCCCCTGAGATGCCTCGGGAACCAGTTCTTCTACGACTACGTATAGCATAGCGCCTGCGGCAAAAGCCAGCAGATACGGCATAATCGGAGTGACAGCCGCGGCCAGCAGGATGACCAGCGCGCCGCCGATGGGCTCGACGATGCCGCTCAGGGCGCCCACCCAGAAGGATTTCCAGCGACTGTTTCCTGCGGCACGAAGCGGCATGGAGATGATGGCGCCTTCCGGCACATTCTGGATGGCGATACCTAAAGAAAGCGCCAAAGCACCCGCAGCCGTCATTCCGGCCCCGCCACTCAGCGCGCCGGCTATCGCGACGCCCACCGCCATTCCTTCCGGAAAGTTGTGGATGGTAACGGCCAGAGCAAGCATCGTGGTCTTGGATAGTTTGCTCTTGGGGCCTTCAGGGCCGCCTACGGGATGCAGGTGCGGGGTGATATGGTCTATCAACAATAGGAAGGCAAAACCGCCCAAAAGGCCGATTGTCGCAGGCCAGATGCCGCCCAGTTCCATCCCCGGAATCAGCAGCGACCATACGGAGGCAGCTACCATCACTCCGGAGGCGAAACCCAGCAGGATCTTCTGCAGCAGATCCGGCATCGCCTTCTTCATGAAGAAAACGAAAGCCGCTCCGAGCGCCGTGCCCAGGAAAGGAATCAGTAGAGCAAAAAGAGTGTTGTCCATTGAATAGTAACTCCGATACAAAGTTAAATCCTTTTAACAACCATCCACAACGCATAGGCGGTCAGTGCGCCGCACCAGAATGTCGTGCAGCCGTTTAGACATCGGACCAGCAGTCCCAGGAGGATGCCGAAGATCGCCATGGCAGTCACTTTCTTGGCATAGAACGCCACCCCGCCGGGCTTGTTGCTGGCATCCACCAACCCCAATCGATCGCATCGCTCAATAATGGCAGGGGGATAGTTGAAGATGGTCTTGATCGGATTCCTGGACATCAGAAATACGAACAGCGTGAAAATGGCGCAGGCGACGAGGGCCTCTAACAGGAAGGTCATTTTCGGATGGATTTGACGATATGCTTATCTGACAAAATGCATCGGTTCCCAGGGCTCGTCGCCGCGGCCGGGGGCCGGCTTGCCGTCGGTGGATTTCAGCAGCCAGGCCATGTTGTTGGCCAGCGTCCGCATGGTCTGCAGACCTTCTTTATCCAGCACCGCCTGGCCGGGTTCGCGGCCGTAGACGATATTCCAGTACTGTGAGCTGACCAGGGGCATGTTCATCATCTGGAAGGGCATGTTCAGCGTTTCGAAAGATGCCGTGGCGCCGCCTCGGCGGCAGACGGCGATGGACGCCGCCGGCTTTCCGGCTATGCTGGCCCCGTTGGAATAAAAAGCGCGCTGAATTATGGAGAGCAGCGCGCCGTTGGGCTGCCCCCAGTAAACCGGGGAGCCGACAACCAGCGCGTCACATTCCGCGAACTTGGCGCTGATGCTGTTGCAGACATCGTCGTCAAAGACGCAGGCGCCGGGATTCTGCTTGCATGTGTTGCAGGCGATGCACCCGCGGATAGGTTTTTTGCCAATCCAGACGGTCTCGCTGTCGATACCGTGCTTCTCCAGTTGCCTCGCCACCTCGGCCAAAGCAATGGACGTGTTACCCTTGGGGCGGGGACTTCCGTTGATGAGTAATACTTTCATATTCATTGGGTTAATAGGATTCTACGGGCGATTTCTTCCGGGTGGTCGACCAGGAGTTGGCCGTGATTCATGCCGGGAAAGAGCTCGACATGGGCTTCGGGGCACAACTTGAGCAAATGCTCCGCCTGCGGCTTGGCCACGAAGGCTTCCTTGCTGCCGTACCAGAATTGGATGTCGGCACCGTGGATGGATTCCAGTTTGTGGGTATAGACATCCTTGTAGCCGTCCCGGACGGCCTTGCCTTTGCCGGAAGGCCACACCTTCTTGCATTCTTCCAGCAGTACGTCGAAGTAATGGGAATGGAACACCCATTTCCAGAAGCCCGTCCAATGGTAGCAGGTCCACACATTGAGACTCTGGTAATAGCGAAGCGGATCCACGCTCCATTTGGGAAGGGGGAGAAGGGGAGCGGCGTCCAGGATGGCGTGGTCGATGACGATCTCATTCCTTTCCAGAATCCGGGACAGGATCTTGCCGCCCAGGGACAGGCCGTACGCAACGTCCAGATGCCCGTTCAGGTTCTCCCGGACATAGCCGATTGCCTGCGCAGCCTGATCGTCGACGGAGCTAAACCGGGACTCCTGGCCGATCAGGAAACCGTCGATGCCGACGGCCACGATGAAGTATTGATCTTTCAGCAGATCGATCAGCGGCAGGAAGATCTCGTACGACACCCCCAGCCCCGGAATCAGCAGCAGGGACGGATTCTCCCGGTTTCCGTAAGTGTTGAACGTCATAATTCCAATCTTAATACGCGTATGGGCGTGTCTTTGCCTTGCTCCGGGTCCACGACGGTCTCGCCCGTGGGAACAAAGCCGCATTTCTCCATGACGCGGCCGGAGGCGGGATTGTCGATGAAATGGCCGCTGATGAGCGACTTGATGTCCGTCGTCTGGCGGATATAGTCCAGCATCAGGCGCATGGCCTCCGTGCAGATGCCTTGATTCCAATAGGGCCGGGCCACCCAGTAGCCCGTAAGGGGTTCGCCTTCCCGGGCAGGCAGGTTGCAATGGCAGGAAGGGCCGTAGCCCATGGCGCCGATGGCTTCGCCGGTCTCTTTCAGAACGATGGCCCAGGTGTTCGTAGCGTCCTTGAAGACCGTCCGGATGATCTCCAGACTCTCCTCCACGCTCTTGTGCGGCGGCCAACCGGCCCGGGGCCCCACCTCGGGATCGCTGGCGTATTTGAATAGTGCCTCGGCGTCGCTCTCCAGCCAGGGGCGAAGTAAAATACGATCAGTCTGCATGACAACGAATATAGTGAATTCTTGCGACATCTCAATGGAAAACGGACGGCACAGTCTTTG
This sequence comes from Bacteroidales bacterium, assembly GCA_017960585.1. Taxonomy (GTDB): domain Bacteria; phylum Bacteroidota; class Bacteroidia; order Bacteroidales; family UBA932; genus Cryptobacteroides. Next base: position 34,328 of record JAGCYX010000032.1, on the reverse strand, counting down.
TCTGATAGCCGGGGCATATGATTTCTTCTAAAACAACAACACTTTTGCTTTCGCTTCTGCTCCTTCCCGTTTGCGCATTCGCACAGGAGCGTTTTACCGTCAAAGGCCGTATCGTCAACGAAAAGGGAGACGCCGTCGAGTACGTGCAGGTCGGCATCCCCAAAAGCGGCATCGGCGCCATTTCATCCGCAGACGGTCGATTCGAGATCAACGTTCCGGCCGACACGCTGGAATTCCACCACGTGTCTTATCAGGTTGGCCGTTACCCCGTTTCCGGGTCGGAAGAGAACTTGCTGATCGTCCTGAAGGATTCCGAGCTGCCGCCCGCCGTCGCCGTCAAAGGACTGGAGTATCAATAAGGCTCAGAAGCTGAAACGGCGACCGTCCCACTTGAGCGTGTTCTTCTTGATTTTGCCGTTGTCGTAGCTATAATTGACGGTGATGTCCTTGCCGCTGCGGGGCAGATCATAATAGACCCAGGCACCGTCCTCCGTGCCATATTCCACCTCGAAGCCCGGCGCGTCGTACCAGTTCATCTCCTTCTTGGCATTGTCATAGCGGTAGAAGTAGAGGCCGTCGAACTGGCCTGCGCTGTACTTGCCGTCAGAGAAGCAGCTGACGTTGTAGGCGATCAGTTTGTGCTTCTGGTCGGACTCGTTCCAGTAGCACATCTCGATCCTGACCAGCTCCTTTTCATAACGGGATTCATAGCAGATGAAACCGTTTTTCTGATCGACGGTAAGCGTAGTTCCCTCGTCCAGCGGAAGTCCTTTCCGATGCTGGGTCCAGGCGTACTTGATGGCGTTGAAGGATTCATCCATTTCTCCTTCTTCGTCATCATCCGGCGCGGAGAAGAGGGCGTTCGCGAAGTCGCTGATGGTGGGGCGGTCGCCCTGGTACTTTACATGAAAGGGTTCCTGCGCCGTCAGCGCGATGGCGCAACAGGCGAATAAGAGGGTCAGTGCAAGTCGTTTCATTTCCGGAAGATTTGGTTATCTCCACGAATGTACGAATTATTTGGCTTTGTTTTGGTATAATAATTGTTATATTTGCATCCGGAGCGTACAAAACCATTTTTTTTGTATGAAAAAAATCTTTCTTTTGACTGTAGCCGGCTTGATGGCCGGTGCACTGTGTGTTTCTGCACAACCCCCTATGGGTCAGATGCCCCCGATGGGCCAAATGCCTGAGGGCATGGAGATGCCGAAGATCCTCACCCCCGAGGAGAAGACGGCCGAGATGGCTGAGAAGTACGGCCTTTCCGAGGAGCAGCAGACCGCCTTGCTTGCCCTCAATCAGAAGTATGACGGCAAGCTCGAGATCCGTATGGCCCCGCAGGGCGAGCAGCGCGACTTCCGCAAGATGTCCGACGAGGAGCGTCAGCAGTTCATGAACGAGATGATGAGCCAGATGTCCGACATGCAGGAGAAGCAGGCTCAGGTCGAGAAGAACCAGAAGGCTTATGAAGAGGAGCTCAAGAACATCCTCGACAAGAAGCAGCTTCGCAAGTATCGCACCGACCAGCGTCGTGCAGAGGCTGAGCGTCAGGCTGCCATGCAGCGCGGCTTCGGCGGCGGCATGCCTGGTGGCGGTATGATGCCTCCGGGAGGCGGCTTCCCCGGCGGTGGATTCCCGGGTGGCGGTTTCCCTGGCGGATTCTGATCCTGAAAGATAACAGACGATCCGGCGGCGTTTTGCCGCCGGATTTTTTTTAAATCACGCCTCTCCGGATAGCTTCCGCCACGACGGCGGCGGACGATGTGACGCCGAACTTGGCACGCAGGCGCTTGCGGTACCACTTGATAGTCTCCGGTATTCCATCGCTTTCGGAATGGAATCCATCTCCACGTATAGATTGCCGATGGTGCCATAGAGTGCGGATGCGGCGTCGTCGATGTTCCCTTGCGGATATTTCCCTTCCATCGATGGCAGGATCGCTTCTGCCGCCTGATAATAGAACAAGGCGCTGTCATACTGACCGTGACCGAAATGATACTGTCCGAGGATGCGGTTCGACTCGATGATCCTGTACAGGTAATCGTGGCTTCGCGCCAAAGAAAGGCCCTTGCGGGCGAAATAGGCCGCACGATCCGGATTCACATTGTTGTATGCCCACATCAGGTCCGAAAACGCCCGGATGATGGACGAGCACGCTTCCTCGGAAGCGACAGCAAGGCGCTCTATCTGGAACGGGTTTACGCTCCAGGTTAAATACGATGGCGACGTATTGTATGAATGTACGAATATAAAAGTCGGCATTCCGGACAGCGCCTTCGAAAAGAATCTGGATACATCCTGGGCCAAATAGTTCCCGATAAAGAACAAAGCCCCGGCGCGAAGGCGTCGGGGCTTTTGTTTATTCTTTCGGGACCTGGGTTATTTTCAGGTGAATGTCTTTTTGGGTGGGTTTGTCGGTGAAGTAAGTAACTTCCCAGGGGCAACCATTCTTGATGGAAAGCCCGCCTCCGCTTCCGTTGCCGACAGTTTTGTACAGGAAACCATATTGCTTATCCACGTAGTAATCTTTCTCCGTATGGAGATGCTGCGTAAGGATCTGCTCGTCTTTTTCCGTATGGATAACGGCCACGGGGCGACCTGAGATGGTCGTTTCGCTTTGGGCTTTGGAGATATCCGGGTGGTAACCCAGGATTTCGTTGAAGCTGTTGCCTACATCCGTGAATTGCTTGTGGAGATAGGAGTGCGCATCTCCTTCCTTCCGGTTGGTCTTGGCCTGGATGCCGCCGAGATAGTAACGGTAAGTGCGCGTGCCGTCGTCGTGGTACTCCATCACGACGTCTTCGGGAACCTGGCCGTATTTATGGAGATACACTTTATTCTTGATGCGTGTGTAACTTACCGTAAAGTCATTCGAGGCGCTCCGCGTCGCGCCGACATACTGATGGTATGTGAAAGTCAGGGCGAAATCGTGATCGTACCATTCATCTGGCGGCGGCGCGGGGGCAGAAGGTTCCGGTTCGTCCTCAGGTTCTTCGTACGGCTCTTCTTCCTCTACGCGCGTTGTGTCGATCCACCCTTTCTCCACAGCCTTGTTGGCGAGTTTTTCCAGCCCGCTCAGGATCTTGCCCAGCACCTCCATCGGATCGCTTTCTTCGGCGTCGACAGCTGAAGTGTCATCCGGCTCGGCCGGGGTCACATCGATTTCCGATACGTCGGGTTTCGGAGTCTGTTGACCGGGGAAGAACTGACAGGAGCCCAGCGCGACCAGAAGGCCGAAGCACAGGGCCATATGTAGAATCAATCGTTTCATATTTGTAAATATCAGCATTTTAGTTGATAAAACAAAGAATAATAATCTAATCCGCAGCCCTGGAATCCAGGAATGCCGAGATACGGCTGAGGTGCGGGTCTGCGCGGCTGGAGAGGATGCGTACGCGCAGGCGCAGTGCGCTCTGCTCCGGGAAGCGCAGGATGCGCCGGTGCCCGACATTTGTGCCGCAGGCCACTTCCTGCCAGCCATCCGCCCATGCGTCCAGGGCGAACGATTCCACTCGCTCTCCCTTCGAGAGATCTTCTTCCAGCAGCAGGCGGTTGAAGCGGACCGGGAGCGGCAGCGTGTACTCGATCGCGGAAATTCGCCGGTCCTGCCGGCGAATGACGGAACGGGCGCCGGTCAGCAGATCGACGGAATAGGTGTCCCGGATGCGGCGGCCGACTTCCGCCAAGACGCTGCTGTCGCGCGGCGAGATGCGCCCTTCCCGGTTCGGCGGGACATTGAGCAGCAGGATGCTGTTGCCGCCGATGGAGCGCTCCCAGATATCGAAGACATTGTCGGCGCTGCGTACCGCCTGTTCGTCGTCATTGCGCCAGAACCAGCCGTCGCGGATGGAAACATCCGTCTCGGCGGGCTGGTAGTGCAGCCAGAAAGGCTTTTCCTGCGCAAGCAGGCGCTTCCGGCTTCCCAGGTCCGCATCCGTCAAATCGTCGAACATATTCATTCCGGCCGGATCTTCCGAATAGGGAATGACGTTCCATTCCGATTCGCGGGTTTCGCCCGCTTCGTTGCCGCACCAGCGCAGGTCCTCCTTGCCGAAGACCACGGCATCAGGCGCCAGGGCGTGGATCAGCTCCTTCCACGCCAGGTAATTGTACAGCTGCCCGCCTTTGCGCTTGGGATGCGCACCGTCGAACCAGACCTCGGAAATGGGGCCGTACTCGGTCAGGAGTTCGAACAGCTGGTTTAGGAAATACTCGTTGTAATCATCCACCTCGAACTGGAATTGCGCAGAGTTGGCGAAAGGACGCCCTTCGACCGGCCGCGGAATGGTGCGGAGCGTGGCAGTGCTCCCATTGCCGTACAGGCCGTCCGGCGCTTCCATCTGATACAGATCGGCAGGGGAGAGGTAGAAGCCGAACTCCAGGCCGTACTTGTGGCAGGATGCCGCCAGTTCTTTCACGATATCGCCCGGATAGGGCGAAGAAACCACGCCGTGCCGGGTATAGCGGCTGGGCCACAGGACGAAGCCGTCGTGGTGCTTGGCAGTGAGGATGACGCGCTTCATCCCGGCGTCGCGGAAGATGCGGCACCACTGATCGGTGTCAGGCGTCTGCAGTTCAAATACAGAAGGATCTTCCGTTCCGCTGCCCCATTCCACGCCCGTAAAGGTGTTCGGACCAAAGTGCACGAAGGCTGCGAAACCGCCATCCAGCGCATGCAGTTGCAGCGGTGTCGGAACGGTGCTGACGGCCTTGGAAAGGATATCTTCGGCACTGTCGTTCACGTCCACGCGGACGGTCCGGGCGGTCTTTGGGCCGCATGCCGCCAGAAGTAGACAAAACAGGAAGAGGGAAATACTGCGCATAGCACAAAATTAGCCAAAAATTTTTATTAAATTTGTCCAGAATGAATAATAACCGTTAGCCACCATGAGAGATTTTAACTACTACGCTCCGACACAGGTCGTGTTCGGAGAACAATCCGAAGAAAAAGTCGCCGACCTGGTCAAGAAATATGGCGGCCACAAGGTCCTGGTCCACTTCGGCGGCAAGAGCGCCACGAAGTCCGGCCTGCTGGACAAGATCTGCACCTTGCTTAAGGAAGGGGGCCTGGAGGTCGTCCTGCTGGGCGGCGTCGTTCCCAATCCGCGCCTGTCCAAGGTCCACGAAGGCATCGAACTCTGCCGCAGGGAGGGCGTCGATTTCCTGCTGGCCGTCGGCGGCGGCAGCGTCATCGATTCCGCGAAAGCCATCGCCTACGGCGTACCGTACGACGGGGAAGTGTGGGACTTCTACGCCGGCAAGGCCGAAGCCACGGTCTGCCTTCCCGTCGCCAGCGTGCTGACCATTCCGGCCGCCGGCAGCGAGATGAGCGAGGCGAGCGTCATCACCAATGAGGACGGCGACATCAAGGTCGGCTATTCCAACGACATCTCCCGCCCGAAGTTCGCCATCATGAATCCCCGCCGCACCTTCACCTTGCCGCCGTACCAGACGGCCGCCGGCGTCACGGACATGATGATGCACACGATGGAGCGCTATTTCACGCACGATACCGACATGACCTTCACCGACGCGCTGGCGGAAGCCGTGCTGCGAACGATGAAGGAATGTGTCTTCGCCGTCCTGAAGGATCCGGAGGACTACCGCAACCGCGCCCAGATCATGTGGGGCGGCAGCATCGCGCACAACGGCCTGACCGGCTGCGGCGTGCAGGACGACTGGGCCACGCACGACCTGGAGCACGAGCTCAGCGCGATGTTCGACGTCACGCACGGGGCCGGCCTGGCGGCCGTATGGCCGAGTTGGGCACGCTACGTGATGAAGGAGGATGTGAAACGTTTCGTGCAGTTCGCCGTGAACGTCTGGGACGTCCCCAACGACTACAACGACCCTGAAGGGACCGCGCTCAAGGGCATCGAGGCCGTGGAGCGTTTCTACCACGCCATCGGCATGCCGACACGCATCCGCGAACTGCTGGGTCGCGACGTCACGGACGACGAGATCCGCGAAATGGCCCGCAAGTGCAGCCACGACGGCACGCACACGGTCGGCAGCTTCAAGAAGCTCGCCCGCGAAGACATGGAAGCCATCTACAAACTCGCCCGCGCATGAAAAAGAAAGCACTCTTCATCGGCGGCACCGGCACCATCAGCGCCGCCATCACCCGCCAGCTCGCAAAGAGCGACGAATGGGAACTCACCCTGCTGAACCGCGGCACGCGGAGCGAAGCCGTCCCCGCCGGGGTCAAGGTCATCAAAGCCGACATCTCCGACGAAGCGGACACCGCCCGCAAGCTGGAAGGCCTGCAGTGGGACTGCGTCTGCGACTTCATCGGTTTCGTGCCGGCCCAGGTCGAGCGCGACTGGCGGCTTTTCAACGGGAAGACGAAGCAATATATGTACATCAGCTCCGCTTCCGCCTACCAGAAACCGTCCGTCAACCCGTTCATCACGGAGAGTACCCCGCTCGCCAATCCGCATTGGCAGTACTCCCGCGACAAGATCGCCTGTGAGGCGTTCCTGCTGGAGAAATTCCGCACGGAAGGCTTCCCGATCACGATCATCCGGCCCAGCCACACCTACGACGAGCGCAATGTCCCGCTGGCCGTCCACGGCCGGAAAGGCTCCTGGCAAGTACTCAAGCGTATGCTGGACGGTAAGCCCGTGATCCTGCACGGCGACGGCACCTCGCAGTGGACGCTGACGCACAACACGGACTTCGCCAAAGGCTTCATCGGCCTGATGGGCAACGCCCACGCGCTCGGCAACGCATTCCAGATCACCTCCGACGAGACGCTGACCTGGCGGCAAATCTACGGTATCATCGCCGACGTGCTCGGTGTGGAAGCAAAACCCTATTACGTCCCGTCCGACTTTCTGGACGCCGTGGCGCCCGACCTGGACCTGGAAGGGGAGTTGCTGGGCGACAAATCCTGGACCGTACTCTTCGACAACAAGAAGCTGAAGCGCGTCGTTCCCGGTTTCTGTTGCACCACCCGCTTCGACCAGGGTGTCCGCAAGACCATAGAGAACATCCTCGCGCATCCGGAACTCCAGTTGCCCGATCCGGAGTTTGACGCCTGGTGCGACCGGGTCATCGCCGCGATGGAGAAAGCGAAGGCCTCGCTGCTTGAATAAAACGAATCTCTTTTTCTTTTCGGCTTAAATGTGTAGATTTGTAGTCCAAACAGACTGCAACCATGCGTAAATATACTTCTGCGGCCCGAATGCCGTTCTGGAAATGGTTTCTCTGCCTGCTGGGCGGATTAATCATCTTTTTCGTCCTGTATGCCTTTGCCACGGCGGGCGTCATCGTCATTCCGATACAATGGCTGAGGATCCCGGCCGCCATCCTGATCGGCTGTCTGGGCTTGTTCCTGTATGCCGTATGGACGAATCTTACAGAACGTCGCCCCGTCACTGAACTGGCATTGTCCCATACCTGGAAGGACCTGGGACGCGGATTGCTGATCGGTGTCCTGTATTTCGGCATCGTCGTGGGCGTAATGGCCCTGACAGGCAGTTACACGATCACGGAAGCGCATTTCAACTGGCTCCCGCAGCTGGCCTCGTTCTTTTTCTTCTTTGTGGTCGCCGTGTTCGAGGAGATTATCTTCCGGGGCTTATTGTTCCGCATGATCGACGACCGGTGGAACACCACCGTGGCACTGATTGTCTCCGCCCTGCTTTTCGGCGCTATGCACCTGCCCAACGATGGCGCCACGCTGTGGAGTTCCTTCGCCATCGCCATCGAGGCCGGCCTGCTGCTGGCCGCCGCCTACAAGTTTTCCGGAACGCTCTGGCTGCCTATCGGCATCCACTGGGCCTGGAACTACGTTCAAGGGAACATCCTGGGCTTCGCCGTATCCGGTAACCCGGTGGCCGACAAGGCCTTTTCGCCCATCATCACCGGACCCAACTGGTTGACCGGCGGTGTGTTTGGCGCCGAGGCGTCCGTCATCGCCGTGGCAGCCGGACTGCTGCTGACCATCATCCTGCTCGCCTGCAACAAACGCGACCGTCGATGAAACGATTTTTGACCTGTCTGGTAGCGCTGTGCCTGGCCTGCCTGATGCTCTCCGCCACGGACATCCGTGACATCCAGACCGAAGTCTGGCTGCATAAGAACGGCAATGCCGTCGTCCACCAGCGCTGGGACGTGACCGTCACCGGCGGCACCGAGTGGTATATTCCCATCGAAAACCTGGGAGCGCGCGGCATCCGCGATCTCCGCGTGTTCGAGAATGACGTCAAGTTCGAGGACGACGGCCGGAACTGGGATTCCGACCGGACGCTCGAGCAGAAACGGCATCGCTGCGGCATCGTCGACAAGCGCAACGGCGTCGAGTTGTGCTGGGGCCAGGGCGACCCGGGCGACCATGTCTTCGACATCATCTACGTGATCGACAACCTCATCCAGGCCAGCGCCGATGGGGAGAACGACATGTTCAACTGGCAGTTCCTCAATGACGAATGGGCGGCCAACCCCCAGCACGTCAGTATGAAGATTAACAACTTGGTGGATTCCACCTGGGTCTGGACGGCCGGAGAAGAGGGGAATATGGGTGTCTGGGTATTCGGCTGCGAAGCGGACTATCGCGTCGAAGACGGCGTCGTGTACATCGAGTCCACGGAGCCCTTCGACTATTCCAGTTCCCTGATCGTGATGATGCGCTTCGACAAAGGTGTCATCCAGCCGCGTACCACCGACGAGCGCTCGTTCGAACAGCTGCGCGAAGACGCGTTCCTGGGTAGCGATTTTATCCTGCCGACGGACGATGAGGATGACTGGGACGGCAAACGCTTCCTGAAGGAGGTGGGCAACTTCTTCCTCCTGATAGGCGGGCTCCTGATGGTGTTCATCATCATCCCGGCCATGGTGGTCAGCTGCTGGAAACGGTGGACCGGACGCCGCTACAAGAAAGCCGTCTTCGGCTCGCGCCGCATCACCGGCTGGACGCGCGACCTGCCCCTGGACGACAATCTGTGCGCCGCCTACAGTCTCCTGGTCGAGGGCGACGAACTGACCAGCGAGAGTCCGGCCTTCAAGCACCTTATGGGTGCCTATTTCCTGCGCTGGGTCCATCAGGGCCTGTTGACCAGCGAGAAGGATCCTGCGCACGAGGGACGGGTGAACCTTCGCTTCACCAAATCCACCGCCGACGACCTGGAGCCGAAGGACGAGTGGGAGATGAGTTTCTATAAAGCCACGCGCGAGGCTGCCGGCCGCAACCTGATCCTGGAGGCGGACGAGTTCAGCAACTGGGCGAAGAGCCATTACCACAAAGTGCTGAACTGGACGCTGGAGACCCGCGTGGCCGGACGGAAGATCTGGAACCCCCTCCCGGAAGAAGAACGTTGCAAGGTGGCCCAGTTCCGCAACTTCCTGAACGATTTCACCTTATCCAAGATGCGGGAGGTGCCGGAAGCCGCCATATGGCAGGAATACCTGGTCTATGCAGAACTCTTCGGTATTGCCGAGAAGGTCTCCAAGAATCTGGCTAAACTCTACCCGGAAATCAGCCGGGCCATCCCGGACAGCACGACCGTCCTGAGCACGATCCACAGTTCCTCCTCGCTCCTGTTCTCCGCCGCGCAGAAAGAGAAGAGCCGCGTGGACTGGAAGAATGCCGGCAGCAGCTCCAGCAGCAGCTCGTCCGGCCGGACCCGCTATTACGGCGGGGGAGGCCACTCCTCCCATCATGGCGGAGGTGGCCACCACGGCGGCGGTCACGGTGGCGGCAGCCGCTAACTATTTCAAACGAAGACCCCGCTCGGCGAGGGTCACAGCCTCCACGAGCGTATCGTCATCCTTGGCCAGGATGACCAGAATCACGAGAATGCCTTTCTTGAGCTCGATGCACATCATGCGCATCGGGGAGTCATCCTCTGCGAGCGCCTCGAAGCCATAGGCTTTCTTGCCGTTGAACGGCCATTCCACGATGGGATCGAAATCCTCCGGATCATCCTCGTCGAAGCCGACGGTGTCGGCATAATTGGACAGGGCCTGGTCGGCCGCCGTCATGTCCTCGGGCATCGGGCCCACGTAGGCGTCGATCAGCGCCTCGTCGGTCTGCTTCTTGTCGTTGGGAAGGTGGCAGGAGAGATGCGTGATCTCCACACCGGATTCGTCGATGTAGCTGTCCAGGTCGGAGACCCAGCCCTGCGGGAGTTTGATGGAAATATCGTATACCATAATCAACTGACTTTGTTCTTGTTGCCGGGTTTGTAGTTGCGCAGGAAATCCTCGAGCCGCAGCTCGCTGGGGCGGGATCCGCGGGCCACGGGATCCATCGGCGTGCCGACGGGTTCGCCGGTCAGTTCATCCTCGGGCGGACCGAGAATTTCGTCGATGAGTGCGAAGGTCTCTTCCAGCAGGTCCAGGGCGTGTTCGGCCTGGGCGCGCTGCTCGCCGTCCTTGATTTCGTGGAGGTTTTCCCGCAGGGGAATGCGGGCGTCGATCTCGCTCACGCCGCGTTCCACCTCCAGCGCCACGTCTTCCACGGCGTAGAGCACTTCCTTGATCTCCTGCAGCCGCTTGATGCTGTCCTGGAGCTTCTTGATATCGTCTGAATAGCTTTTCTTCATCCTATTCCATTAACTTTTTATACTTGAACCGTTTCGGTTCGGTCTCGCCGAGGCGGGCCTTGCGGTTCTCCTCATACTCGGAGTAGCTGCCTTCGAAGAAGTACACCTGTCCGTCGCCCTCGAAGGCCAGAATGTGCGTGGCGATGCGGTCCAGGAACCAGCGGTCGTGGCTGACGACCACGGCGCAGCCGGCGAAGCCGTCGAGGCCTTCCTCCAGCGCCCGGATCGTGTTCACGTCCACGTCGTTGGTCGGCTCGTCGAGCAGCAGGACGTTACCCTCGTCCTTGAGCGTCAGCGCCAGGTGCAGGCGGTTGCGTTCGCCGCCGGACAGCACGCCGCAAAGCTTCTCCTGGTCGGCACCGGAGAAGTTGAAGCGCGACACCCAGGAGCGGGCGTTGATGTCACGGCCGCCCAGGCGCACCCATTCGGAATTCCCGGCGATGGTCTCGTAGACCGTCTTGTCGGGATCGATGCTCTTGTGCTGCTGGTCCACGTAGGCGATCTTGGCGGTCTCGCCGATCTCGATGGTGCCGGAATCCGGCTTCTCGATGCCCATGATGAGGCGGAAGAGGGTGGTCTTGCCGGCGCCGTTCGGACCGATCACGCCCACGATGCCTGCGGGCGGCAGAACGAACGAGAGGTGCTCGAAGAGCAACTTGTCGCCGTAGGCCTTGCTGACGTCGTGGAATTCGATGACCTTGTTGCCCAGGTGCGGGCCGTTCGGGATGTAAATTTCGAGGCGCGCCTCTTTCTCTTTCGCATCGGCGGAAGCCAGTTTCTCATACGCACCCAGACGGGCTTTCTGCTTGGCCTGACGGGCCTTGGGCGCCATCCGGACCCATTCCAGTTCGCGTTCGAGGGTCTTGCGCCGCTTGCTTTCCTGCTTCTCTTCCTGCGCCAGGCGGATGCTCTTCTGCTCCAGCCAGGAGGAGTAATTGCCCTTCCAGGGGATGCCCTCGCCGCGGTCCAGTTCCAGGATCCAGCCCGCCACGTTGTCGAGGAAGTAGCGGTCGTGCGTGACGGCGATCACCGTGCCCTTGTATTGCTGCAGGTGGGCTTCCAGCCACTGGATGGACTCGGTGTCGAGGTGGTTGGTGGGCTCGTCGAGCAGCAGCACGTCCGGGGCCTGCAGCAGCAGGCGGCAGAGGGCCACGCGACGGCGCTCGCCGCCGGAGAGCGTGGCCACCTTCGCGTCGGAAGGGGGGCACTGCAGGGCGTCCATCGCGCGCTCCAGCTTGGAATCGATCTCCCAGCCGTCGTGGTGCTCGATGAGCTCCGTGAGCTCGCCCTGGCGCTCGATGAGCGCGTTCATCTGGTCGTCGTCCATCGGTTCGCAGAACTTCAGACCGATCTCGTTGTATTCGGCCAGCAAGTCCATCACCTCCTGGACACCCTCCTGGACCACCTCCAGTACGGTTTTGTCCGGATCCATCTGCGGCTCCTGCTCCAGGTAGCCGACGCTGTAGCCGGGGGCCCAGACCACCTCGCCCTTATAGGATTTCTCCACGCCCGCGATGATCTTGAGGAGCGTAGATTTGCCGGAGCCGTTCAGACCGATGATGCCGATCTTGGCCCCGTAGAAGAAGGAAAGGTAGATGTCCTTGAGGATGACCTTGTTGTTGTGGGGGAGGACCTTGCCGACCCCGTTCATCGAGAAGATGATCTTTTCGTCTGCCATACGTCGTTATTTGCGGGCGTTTTTGATTTTCCAGATGAAAAATAGCGTGATGCAGAGGATGATGACGGCGGCGCCGATCACGCGGTTCCAGCCGAGCGGAAGGTTGAAGCCGATCTGGGCGATGCTGATATAGGTCACGCTGACGGCCGTCATCAGGCAGGCCGGCAGGAGGGTCATCAGGTAGTACGCACCCTTGCGCTCACGCGCGAGGAAGACGGTCAGCGCCCAGAGCGTGAAGACGGCCAGGGTCTGGTTGGCCCAGCCGAAGTAGCGCCAGATCACGTTGAAACCGTCCTCGTTGGCGATATTGAACCACAACAGCAGCGCCGCCACGGCGAAAAGGGGAATGCTGATGGCGAGGCGCTTGCCGATTGCTTTCTGGTCGAAATGCAGGAAGTCCGCGATGATCAGGCGTGCGCTGCGCAGGGCCGTGTCGCCGCTGGTGATCGGGGCGGCCACCACGCCGCACAGGGCAAGGATGCTGCCGGCGATACCCAGCCAGTTGCGGGACACTTTGGTCACGATGGTCGGAGCTGCATCCGAGAAGGAGCCGCCGACTTCAGCGGCACCGCCGCCGAAGAAGAAGTAAGAGGAGATGGCCGCCCAGATGAGGGCCACCAGTCCTTCCGTAATCATGGAACCGTAGAAGACGGGGCGCCCGAGTTTCTCGCTCTTCAGGCAGCGCGCCATCAGCGGGCTCTGCGTCGCGTGGAAGCCGCTGATGGCTCCGCAGGCGATGGTCACGAACATATAGGGCCACATCGGCTGGCCCTTGCCGCCCCAGGTCTGCGAGCGGTTCTGCAGGCCGTCCCAGATCTCGGGAATCTGCGGCATCTTGACAATCAAGCCGATCATCAGGGCCACGGCCATGAATATCAGGGCGATGGCGAAGATCGGGTAGATCTTGCCGATGATCCGGTCGATCGGCAGCATCGTGGCGATGATATAATAGAAGAAGATCACGAGCGCCCAGATCATGAAGGCGGTGTTGGTCCCGTCGCCGGCCAGGTCCTTGAGGATGACGGCCGGGCTGTACACGAACACGGCGCCCACCAGCACCAGCAGCAGGATCGAGAAGCAGAGCATCACGGTCTTGGCCCGCTTGCCGAGGTAGGTGCCGATCAGTTCCGGCAGGCCCACGCCCCCATGACGCAGCGACAGCATGCCGCTGAGATAGTCATGCACGGCGCCGCCGAAAATGCAGCCGAATACGATCCAGAGGAAGGCGGCCGGGCCGAATTTCGCACCCATGATGGCGCCGAAGATGGGCCCCGTGCCGGCAATGTTCAGGAACTGGATCATGAATACCTTCCAGGTGGGAAGGGCGATGTAATCGATACCGTCCGCCTTCGTGAAGGCCGGCGTAGGACGGTTCGGATCCGGCCCGAAAACCCGCTCGACCAACTTGCCGTAGAGCAGGAATCCCAGGACCAGGACGATGACACTGATAAAGAATGTAATCATAGTACAAATGTACATAAAAATCCGCGAGAATCAGCCACTCGCGCAATATCTTAAAAAATTTTAACAACGTAACGGAATAATTGTTACCTTTGCGCCCGAGAATCCTATTTAACTCATTTATAGTCATGAAAAAGATTTATGCTGTCGCCATGATCGCCGCTTGCGCGATGATGGTCTTCTCCTGCAAGAACGAAGGCAAGGGAAGTGATGATGTCAAGGACGCAGCCAACGAGGCCGTAGAGGCTGTCGAGGGTGCCGCCCAGGAAGGTATCGAGGCTGTCGAAGGCGCTGCTCAGGCTGCCGGCGAGGCTGTCGAGGGTGCTATCGAGCGTGCCGACGAGGCGCTCGAGAAGCTCGAGGGCATCGAGCCGTACGCTACGGTCGAGGCCAAGCCGACCTTCAACGGCGGCGACGCCGATTCTTTCCGGAAGTATGTCCAGGAAAACATCCAGTATCCTCAGAACGCGCTTGAGAACGACGTCCAGGGCAACGTGACCGTGGCCTTCGTGGTCGACGCCAACGGCAAGATCCGCAACGCGCAGGTGGTCAAGGGTGTGGACAGCGAGCTGGACACCGAGGCGCTCCGCGTCGTGGCCAACGCTCCGGCTTGGGCTCCGGCCAAGAAGAACGGCAAGAACGTTCCTGTTTCCTGCACGATCCCCGTCACGTTCAAGATCGTCAAATAAGATTCCGGAATAATCCGTACAGGGCCTCCCCGGTGGCTGCATTCAATGCAAGGTCTGCCGGGGAGGCTCCTTTTTGTGCGGTGTGCCCGCCGCACAGGTCCACGCCAAGAATGCGGTGCGTAGCAATCAGGCGGCAGAGTGCGGCCTGCAATTCTTCCAGCGTCATCTCGCCCTGGTCCCAGTCAGTCCGGGCGTAGTCCTGGGACAGTACGTCCAGGTCCACGGAAACATAGACCGGCAGGTCCGGCAGCTTGTCCAGGGCGGGGAAGTCCGCCCGGTCGCGTATCCAGCAGTCCGCCTGCAGCAGAGGCAAGCGGCGTGCATACGCGACCCAGGCGCCGCAGCTCAGCAACTCCTCGCCGAAGGCGCCGGGCTGGTCATCCGGATGGTGGTCGAACAGGACCAGGCTGAAAGGTTCCGCAATCCGCTCCAGCCAGAACAGCGTCTGGTAATGATAATCGCCGGTTCCGATGCAGTGGAAGGCCTGCAGGGGAAGGTCGGCAATCGCCTGACGGATCCGCTCCGCGCTCTCCGCCGAGCAGTAACAGTTTGTGCCTTCGAAAGCAGAAAAATCGGCAATTATTCGCTGCATAACGATGTAAAAATAGGAAAAATCAAAATAAAACCCTACATTTGTTGATGCATTTTTACAGATGGAACAGGAAGTAGGACAATATCCGCTGGACCCCGAGAAGGTGTACTTCTCGATGGACGAGCTGACGCTGGACACCGACGAGGGCCCCAAGACCCTCCGTATGGGTGCCTGGCTCAACTTCGACCCCGTCCGCATCCATCGGATGATCGTCCGGGACAAAGTCCTGCAGGTCGACGCGATGGAAGTCCTCAATCCGCTCGTCAGCAAGCTGCGCCGCGCAGATCCCGACTATTACAAGAAATTCATGGGGCTGCGCCTGGTCATCGACTATCCCGGCTACAGTTCCGGCATCCTGGCGAAGATTCCTTTCGAGAACGACCCGGTCGGCTTCTACAAATGGTGGCGCAAGGGCAAGCACGAAGACAAGGTGTATCTCTCGCTCGGCAACCAGGTCATCCTCTTCCAGAAAGTAAAGATGATGGACCCCAAGATGATCCTCAAGAAAGACCTCGAAATCCTTAAATAACACTACCACAACTGATAACCAACATGGAAAATCTCCTGAAGAAGACTTGTCTGCATGATCTCCACGTGGAGCTGGGTGCCAAGATGAGCCCTTTTGCCGGGTATGACATGCCCATCCAGTACAGCGGTATCATCGACGAACACAACGCCGTCCGCCATGCTGCAGGCGTTTTCGATGTCTCCCACATGGGCGAAATCTTCATCAGCGGCCCCGACGCGGAGCGCTTCGTGAACCACATCTTCACCAATGATGTCCGGACGCTGACGCCCGGCAGCATCCTCTACGGCATGATGCTCTATCCCGACGGAGGCACGGTGGACGACCTGCTCGTCTATCGCGAAAGCGAGCCGCAGCACTACCTGCTGGTGGTCAACGCCTCCAACATCGACAAGGACTACGCCTGGATGCTGGAGCAGTCCGCCGGCTTCGACGTGGTCATCGACAATCAGTCCGACGCCTGGGGGCAGATCGCCGTCCAGGGCCCGGAGGCCGAGCAATTCGTCATCGGGACGCTGGGGCTTCCGGAAGTCGAAACGCTGAACTTCTACACCTTCTATGATACTACTCACGTCGGCCGCCGCGTGATCGTCAGCCGCACCGGCTACACCGGTGAGGACGGCTTCGAGATCTATGCTGCACCGGAGCAGATCCGCGACTACTGGCGGAAACTGCTGAACGCGGGCGTCAAGCCCTGCGGCTTGGGCTGCCGCGACACGCTGCGCTTCGAGGCCGGCATGCCGCTCTACGGCGACGAACTGACCGAGGAGATCTCTCCGATCATGGCCGGTCTGGGTATGTTCTGCAAGCTGGACAAGCCGGAATTCATCGGCAAGGACGCGCTCGCGGCGCAGAAGGCGAACGGCGTGGCCCGCAAACTGGTGGGCATCGAGCTCGCCGACAAGGCCGTGCCGCGCCACGGCTATCCCGTGGAGCTGGAAGACGGCACCGAGGTGGGCGTCGTCACGACCGGCTACCATTCCATCAGCCTCGAGAAAAGCATCTGCTTCGCCCTCGTGGACACGGCCCACGCCGCCCTCGGCACGCCGCTCCGCGTCCGCATCCGCAAGAACACCTTCCCGGGCGTCGTCGTCAAGAAGCGTTTCTACCAGACCAATTATAAAAAACAATAAAAACAAATATACTATGAGCAAGATTGCTGAGGGACTTCTCTACAGCGAGTCCCACGAATGGGTCAAAGTGGATGGCAACGTGGCCATCATCGGCGTTTCCGATTTCGCGCAGAGCGAGATGGGGGACATTACCTATGTCGAAATGCCTGACGTCGACGACGAGGTCGTGGCCGGCGACGATTTTGGCGCCCTGGAGAGCGTCAAGACCTCCAGCGAACTGGTCGCCCCGGTCTCCGGCAAGGTCATCGCCCGCAATGACGAGTTGGAGGACAAGCCCGAACTCATCAACGAGGATGCCTACGCGGCCTGGATCATCAAAGTCGAGATGTCCGACACGGCTGAACTCGACGCCCTGCTGAACGCTGCCGCTTACGCCGAAATCGCCAAATAAGCAATGGGAGCATTCAGTTATTTTCCTCAGACAGAGGAAGATATCCGCGTAATGCTCGAAAGGATCGGCGTCGGGTCCCTGGAGGACCTGTACTCCGATGTCCCCGCGGATTTCATCTACAAAGGGGAGTACGACCTGCCGTCCGCCTTGAGCGAACAGCAGGTTCGTGACTTTTTCGAGGGACTGGCCGCCAAGAACGCCAAACTCAAGGTGTTCGTCGGCCAGGGAGCCTATGACCACTACACACCTTCGGTGATCCCGTATATCACTTCCCGCAGCGAATTCCTGACGGCCTACACGCCCTACCAGTGCGAGATCTCGCAGGGCACGCTGCGCTACATCTTCGAATGGCAGTCGATGATCTGTCGCCTGACGGGCCTGGACTGCGCCAATGCTTCGATGTACGACGGTCCGACCGCCGCGGCCGAGGCGATGCGCATGTGCGTCGCCAGCACGCGCAAGCGCAACTCCGTGATCGTCTCCGCCCGACTGCTGCCCCACGTGATCGACGTGATTCAGACCTACGCGAAATATGCCGGCATCAACGTCGTCGTCACCGACAAGGTGGCCGAGGAAGTTGCTGAAGGAGTACTTGACCTGGCAGGCGTCGTCGTCCCGTCCATCAACCGCTTCGGCATCATCGAAAGCCATCTCGGCCTGGCGGACCTGGTCCATCAGGCGGGCGCCCTGCTGGTCGAATACTGCGACCCGTCCGCGCTGGCCGTTGTCAAGAGTCCGGCCGAATGGGGCGCCGACATTGCCGTCGGCGACGGACAGAGCCTCGGCATTCCGCTCTGCTTCGGCGGCCCGTACGTAGGCTTCATGGCCTGCACCACGGCGCTGATGCGCAAGCTTCCCGGCCGCATCGTCGGCCAGACCACGGACGCCTCCGGCAAGCGCTGCTTCGTCCTGACGCTCCAGGCACGCGAGCAGCACATCCGCCGCGAGAAGGCCACTTCCAACATCTGCTCCAACGAGTCCCTGATGGCGCTCTGGTGCACGGTGTACCTGTCCCTGATGGGCCCGGAAGGCATGCGCCGGCTGAACGCCCTCTGCTACGAGGGCTCGCACTACCTGCACGACGCCCTGCTCGCCACCGGCAAGTTCCAGCGCGTCTTCGACGGCGAATTCCTCAAAGAATTCTGCCTCAAGCCGCTCTGCGACGTCCAGAAGCTCCAGCAGGCCCTGCTCGACGCCGGCTACTTCGCCGCCCTCCAGACCGAGGACGGCTACGTGACCTTCTGCGTCACGGAGAAGCATCCCCGCGAGGAGCTTGACCGCATCGTCGAAATCGTCAAATCTGTCAAATAGGGGAGGACGCAGCTATGAAGTATTACGATAAACTCATCTTCGAACTCTCCAAACCCGGAAGGACCGGTTATTCGTTGCCGTCAGCAGCCTGCCCGGCAACGGAAAGCGTTATCTGGAGAGAGTCCCCTTTGGAGCTGCCTGAAGTCAGTGAAGTGGATGTCGTCAGACATTATACCAATCTGAGTCAGATGAACTTCGGCGTGGATACGGGCTTCTACCCCCTCGGCTCCTGCACCATGAAATACAACCCCAAGATCAACGAGGAAATCGCGAACATGCCCGCCTTCACCGGCCTGCACCCGCTCCAGCCCGAATCCACCACCAAGGGCGCCCTCGAGATCTACGTCGCCATGGACAAGGCCCTCGCCGCCATCACGGGCATGAAACACTTCACCTTCCTGCCCTGCGCAGGCGCTCACGGTGAACTCACCGGCCTCATGCTCATGCGCGAATACCATATGAGCCGCGGCGACACGGCCCGCACCAAGGTCATCGTCCCCGACAGCGCCCACGGCACCAACCCCGCCTCCGCGGCAGTCTGCGGCCTCGACATCGTGGTCGTCAAATCCCGCGAGAACGGCCTCGTGGACGTCGAAGCCCTCAAGCCGCTGCTCGGCCCGGACATCGCCGGCATCATGATGACCAACCCCAACACCCTCGGCCTCTTCGAGCGCGACATCAAGGAAATCGCCAAGCTGGTCCATGACTGCGGCGGCCTGCTTTACTACGACGGCGCCAACATGAACCCGCTCCTGGGCATGGTCCGTCCGGGCGACATGGGCTTTGATATCATGCACCTGAACCTGCACAAGACCTTCTCCACGCCGCACGGCGGAGGCGGTCCCGGCGCCGGCCCCGTCGGCGTGTCCGACAAGGTACTCCCGTTCCTGCACATTCCGCGCGTGAGCGGCTTCCACGGCAATTTCGGCATCATCCTGCGGGCCTACGCCTACATCCTGATGCTCGGCCGCGAGAACGTCAAGATGGCCGGCAAGCTGGCCACGCTGGGCGCCAACTATATCAAGGAATCGCTCAAGGGCTGTTATAAGCTCCCCATCCCGACGGTGTGCAAGCACGAATTCGTGTTCGACGGACTGCTGGAGGAAAACGGCGTCTCGACGCTGGACGTCGCCAAGCGCCTGCTGGATTATGGCTTCCACGCGCCGACCATCTACTTCCCGCTGCTCTTCCACCAGGCCATCATGATCGAGCCCACGGAGACGGAGTCGCTGGAGACGCTGGACGCGTTCATCGACGTGATGCGCAAGATTGCCGTCGAGGCCCAGACCGATCCCGAGATGCTTCACGGAGCTCCGCATTGCACACCGATCGGCCGTCCGGACGAGACAACTGCCGCACGGCAACCCATCTTGAAGTATGAATCCTAAGACGAGAAAAATACTTGTCATCCTGCTGACGCCGTTCCTGCTGGGTTTCCTGATCGGATTCCTGGTGGGAGGCGGCTGCAGCCGGAAGGAGAAGAAGGCCCGGCCGGAGGTCGTGGAGCAGGTGGTGGAAGAGCCGCAGGAGGAAGCAGGGGAGACCGCGCCCGCGGAAGAGGAGGTCATGGAAGATGACGTGGACGGGACGGGCGAGTCCCAGGCCCGGGAAATCATCTACTACACCAAGCTGATGTCCTACGGCAAGGTCTTCGACGACGTCAACGAGACACACCTGGAGAAAGCCAAGGCCGTCGGACTGAGGACGATTCCGGAGAAACGTTCCGACGTCGATGCCGGTCAGCTGGTGAAGATCGAGGACAGCGACTACCTGATGGTCGACGAAATGCGCTACTCCGTGCCTTACCTGACCGCCAATGCCGCCCGTGAGCTGAACCACATCGCCAAGGCGTTCAACGACTCCCTGGTGCGCAAGAAGTTCCCGGTCTACAAGCTCGTCGTCACGTCCGTCCTCCGCACCGAAGAAGATGTGACGCGCCTGCGCAAAAGCGGTAATCCCAACGCCTCGGACAATTCCTCCCACTGCTACGGAACCACCTTCGACATCAGTCACAGCCGTTATTTCCGGGAGGAAGAGACCGACGAATTCATGCAGCCTTACGAACTCACCAAAGTGCTGGCCGAGGTCCTGCGGGACGAGAAGAACGCCGGGCGCATCCTGGTCAAATATGAGAAGAAGGAGCACTGCTTCCACATTACATCCTGTCAATAGTGTATTGCCATGAATAAGATCAATCCCAAATTCCTTCGTACGCTGATCAAGAAGCGTGTCGACGACAGCCACAAAGGCGATTACGGCCACCTGCTGCTGGTAGGCGGCTGCCAGGCCATGCCCGGCGCTGCCGTACTGGCCACGGGCGCCGCACTCAAATCCGGCTGCGGACTCGTGACCCTGCATTCCACCGCCCGCGCAATCCAGGCTGCCGTGACGGCTTTCCCGTCGGCCATGCTGTCGGAGGATCCCGGCGAGAGTTTCAGCCGCGTACCGGACGGTCTGCTGCGCTTCACGGCCATCGCCGTGGGCCCGGGCCTGAGCCGCAACGAGAAGACGGAAGAGGCCTTCGCCAATCTGCTGACACGCACCAAAGAACAGGAAGCCGTCATTCCGATGGTGCTGGATGCCGATGCGCTCTTCATCCTGGCCACGCATCCCGATCTCTATGCTAAAATTCCGGCCGGATCCGTCCTGACGCCCCACGAAGGAGAGCTCCGCCGCCTGATCAGCTGGAGTACTTCGGAAGAGAAGGAAGTCGCGTTGAAAAAACTCAGCCGCGAGAGTGGTTGCGTCATCGTCTCCAAGGGCTTCCAGACGGCTATCTACACGCCGGAAGGGGAGAAGTACATCAACACCACCGGCAATCCCGGCCTGGCGAAAGGCGGCAGCGGCGACGTGCTGACGGGCCTGATCGGCGGCCTGCTGGCGCGTGGCTATTCGGCTCTGGAGGCCGCCGCGCTCGGTGTCTGGATCCACGGCAACGCCGCCGACTGCCTCTCGGCGAAATGCACCGCCGAAGCCTACAGCAGCCGTGATCTCATCGACTCGCTCTTCCTGGGCTTCAAGGCCTTGTATTAGGATTATCGGGGGGCTAACCCCCCGAACCCCCTGCGTCGCTTCGCTCCGAATTCAGGCCTTATTGATTATCAATCAGATACAAAATGACTCCGGGCTATGCCCGGAGTCATTTTGTAAGTAACTGATTATCAGCAGAGGCTTACCAGTTTTTCCGCTCGAAGGTCCAGTCGGGATAGAAGGTCTTTTCGTATTCGTCGTTCATGAACAGGGCGGAGTCGCCGACGATGCCCTTGAGCTGCCAGTTCATCCACATTCGGGCGACGACGGCGAAAGCACCGGCGTGGGCCTCGTAGTAGGTGCCGTGGTGACCGTCGAGGGTGGAGATCTTTACTACCGGGATGTTGTCCGCGATGCGGCCCCAGTCGCCGTTGGCGTTGTTGTAGGCCACGTCGGCCGTGCCGCCGTTGATGTAGAGCATCGGGGTGTGCAGGTTCGCGAGGGACTTCTTGGAAGCGCCGCTCATCGACATTTCGCCGATGCCGGAGTTGAAGATCATGCAGGTCTTGATGCGCGGGTCATGCGCCACGCCGAGCACCTGGGCGCCGCCGCAGGACTGCCCCATCGCGGCAACCTTCTCCAGGTCGATCAGGTGATAATACTCGCTCTCCTCGTTGCCGTTCTGGTCGGTCAGCCAGTCGAGGGCCTCCAGCAGCTGGCGGGCGTAGGTGCGGAACTGCGGCTCCACGGTCACGACCGGCTTCTTGTTCTTATTCTTCTTGGCAGCGGCGGCAGCGGCCTTCTGGGCGGCTTCCCGCTCTGCGGCCTGGGCGGCCAGCTCAGCCTCCGTATACGGCGTCAGACGCTCGCCGTTGCCCATGATGGCCACGGTCTTGGTCTCCGGATACCAGCCGCGAACGACACCCTTCCACTGGTTGTAGAAGGCATCGTCAGGCATATCCATGTAGGGGCCGATGGCGATGGCGATATAGCCCCAGGAGGCAACCTCGCTGAGCAGGCGGCTCATCTCGAGGCTGTTGTTGGCGCAGGCGCCGTTGGCATACAGCAGCACGGGAATCTTTCCGTTCTCGGCCACGTAGGCCTTGAGGTTCTCCGGACGGTAGATCATGTGGGTCGGCAGGCTCTTGTCGCCGATGGCGACGGACTTGTAAGGGCCCGTGCCGCCGTGCTCGATGACCTGGGACTGTTCGGTCTGCGCAAGGCAGAATACACCCGTGGCAAGCGCCACGGCGATTACAAGGAATTTCTTAACGATCATGGGTATCAGTTTTAATAGGATCTGTTACAAATGTACATAAATACTGGCAGGGATTCAAGGATTTATTCGTAAATTTGAACACACGACAACCAATAATCCGTTTATATGAAAAGAATCCTCATCACCCTGCTGGCCGGCCTGATGGCCGTCAGCGCCCTTTTTGCGCAGCCGCGCCGCCCGGACGCCCCGCTACCCAAGTGGGAAGGCCTCGCCCTCACCCCGCAGATGGGGTGGAACTCCTGGAACAAGTTCGCCACGGACATCAATGAAGACCTGATCAAGGCCACGGCCGACAGCATGGTCGAACTGGGCCTGGTCGAAGCCGGATACGTCTATCTGAACCTGGATGACGGCTGGCACGGTGAGCGCGACGAACAGGGCTTCATCCACGAAGATCCCGTGAAGTTCCCGTCCGGTATCAAGGCCCTGGCGGACTACCTGCACGAGCGCGGCCTCAAACTGGGCATCTACAGCGACGCCGGTACCAACACCTGCGCCTGCTACGCCGGCAGCAACGGCCACGAGTATCAGGATGCCTTCACCTATGCCTCCTGGGGCGTGGATTACCTCAAATACGACTGGTGCTACACCAACAACCTCAATCCCATCGGCGCCTACACCACCATGCGCAGCGCCTTGAAGCGCGCCGGACGGCCCATCCTCTTCAGCATCTGCGAATGGGGCTCCAACCGTCCGTGGGAGTGGGCCCAGAACGTCGGTCACTCCTGGCGTACGACGGGCGACATCGGCGTGCATTTCCTGCCGGTGCCCGTGACCTTTGACGAGAACGGCCGCCCGCGCTGGCGCCCGCAGAGCGTCCTCGACATCCTGGACCAGAACGAACCGCTGCGCGCCTACGCCGGTCCGGACCATTGGAATGACCCGGATATGCTCGAGGTCGGCAACGGTATGACGGTCAGTGAGGACCGCGCCCACTTCACCCTCTGGTGCATGATGGCCGCGCCGCTCATTCTCGGCAACGACCTGACCAACATGAGCGCCGAGACCCTTGCGATTATTACAAACAAAGATGTTATATCCATTGATCAAGATCCACTTGGCATTCAAGGTCTGCGCTTGAAGAAGCAAGGAGATTTACAGTACTGGTTCAAGCCGCTTTCCGACGATGCCTGGGCTTTCTGCCTGCTGAACGCCGGCCCGGAAGCCGCGACCGTCGAGCTGGACTGGGAGCAATTGGAGTTCAAGGATGACATCAGCGGCCGCAGCCCGTCCTTCGCCAAGATAAACTATACCGCGAAGGATCTTTGGAACGCTTCAGCGAAGCCGTTCACCACGCGCGCCAAAGGCAAGAAGAAAGGCCAGACCGTCGGTGCCAAGACCACGGTTGTGGTGCCTTCGCACGACGTCGTCACCTACAAGCTGACGCCGGTGAAGTAAGTCTACAGCAGCCCGAGTTCCTTGGCTCGGGTGAGCATGCCGGCGGTATTCCTGGCGTCCATCTTCTCCAGGAGGCGCATCCGGTACCACTTGATGGTCTGCTCGGTGAGGCAGATGCGGTCGGCTATTTCCTTACTGGACAATCCTGCTGCGAGAAGCGGCAGGATTTGTTTTTCCCGGTCGGTGAGAGATGGCCGGTCCGCCCGGTCACGACGGGCATCATTCCCGGCGGTTCCCAAGCCTGTCGAAGGACTGCCGGGGCTCTCCCGCTCCGCCAGCACTTCGCCGATCACGACATCGGCTGCATCTTTCTGCTTGCGCAGGCGCACCGCCCGCAACAGGATCAGGACCAGGGTAATAAGGGCGAGGGACAATAGGACCGCGCCGGCAGCGATCGTCCGGCTCTGGCGTTTCTGCGCCGCCAGGACCTTGCCGGTCAGGTCCAGCGTATAGATGCGGCTGCGGTATTCCTGATTCTCGTTGGCGGAGAAGTACTGATCTGCTTCCTGAAGCAAGCGGAGCGCTCTGCCCGTCCTGCCCTGTTCCAGATACAAGGCCCCAAGGCCTGCCTTTGCTTCTGCTATCAACAGGGAATCTTCTGCTTCCCGGCCGAAATACAGCGCCTGGTCGTAACACGCCGCAGCTTCCTTCAGATTCCCGGCATCCAGCCAGGTCTCACCCATATTGTGATAGAGCACGGAGTTGCTTTCCCACCATTCATTTCGCTCGAAGATCTCGCCGGCCTTCCGATAATACTCCATCGCGACCTGGATGGAATCCACGTCGGCGTACAGATTGCCCAGCGCGCCGTACAGGCTGGAATAGGCGTCGTCAATGGTCGCGTCCTTGTAGCCATCCGGCTTGCCCGGCAGCGGCTCTTTCAAGGCCATCCTGTCGGCGATGGACAGGGCCCGGTCGAAACTGGCCTTCGCACTGTCCATCTGCCCCGCCGCCCAGTAGTGCTGGCCGATCATCTTGGCGGCCTGGAAGGCCTGGTTCAGCCAGCGTTCATTCAGAGCCAGCGCATACGATTTCCGGGCGAAGTGCAGCGAGCGGGACGGATTGATCTGGGCATATCCCCACATCAAGTCGTCATAGGCATTGCCGAGCATATCCAACTGCTCCGGCGAGGCAGTCGCCACGCGGCTTTCCGTCCAAGGCTCGACAAGGGCTTCCAAGGAGTCCAGCTGATGGTCCCGGTGGTCGGTGTATTGCCCCTTTGCCAACGGACCGGACAGGAACAACAGCAACAGAATGATGCTACGCATTTTCATACGGCTAAAATAGTAAAATCGGGACGGAATACCGATAAAAAGTGACAAAAACGGGGAAAAACCCTGAAGTTCTAAACTTTCGTTTAGTGTTTTTCTGCATTGATATAACGACCTTTGCGTAAACCAAACCAAAGGGAGAAAATGGCATCTACCGAGAAAGATATCAAACTGACACCGCACGAGAAACAAGTCCTGGAACTGATGGCAGCCGGCAAGCTTTGCGCCGAGATTGCAGAAGAGCTGGGTCTGAAACTCCAAACCATCAAGTGGTACCGGATGCGGCTTCGCGAGAAGTTTGATGCCACCACCTCCAGCGAACTGATCCACAAGGCGACGGAACAAGGTCTATTATAATAACTCTATAAACAACCACCATTATGAAGTTTGTATTTATGACCCTCGTTGCCCTGGCGCTGGCCACCTGCGGCAACGGAAACACCCAGAACAACAACACGGCTGCCAATTCCGGCAGCGCAACAACCGCGACTCCCACAGCACAAGAGCCCCAGGCGGCCAAGGCTGTCGGCACCATCACCAGGGGGGACAAAACCGCCGAAGTCACGAAATGCTACTGGGGAAACAACATGAAGTGGATCGGCGTCCGGGAGGAACCATCCCGGCAGGTCTATGCCGATTTCAATTTTGCCAGTGAAGTGACGTCCGGCACCTACACCATCACCACGTTCTCCAATGAACATATCCTGGAAGGCGGTTATACCTGGGGCGGCGTGTATATCCAGAGCGATGGGGGCGAGTCCATCTTACAAAAGGGCAAACTGGAAATTACCGTCACGGAAGACTACTGCAAACTGAAAGCGACCGGCATCGACGATGACGGAAAGGAAGTGACCGTGATCTGGGAAGGCCCGATGAAGAAAGACCCGACAGATTATTAATCAGCCTTCCACCGCGACGACGGTTAGGATGCCGTCGGCAACCCGGAATTTGATATTACGGCCTTCGTAAAGGAGGCCGTAAATTCGTTCCGGGTCCTCCTGATACTGGGGGCGGGGGTCCTGGGCAAGGATCTCCAGCAGGCCATCGATGGTATCAGGATCGAGTTTATGGAAGGTCTCGCGGGGCAGTCGGACTTCCAGCGGCTTCCAGGCTTTGTCGTCCACGAAGCCGCTGCGCACGCCCTTGTGGCTGTCGGCATACTCGACATAAGGCTTGATGTCGTAGATGGGCGTGCCGTCGGCCAGGTCGGCGCCCAGGACATGGATCTCGCCGGCGGCGGCATCCACGCGCTCGATGCGCACAGAGCTCAGGCCCAGCGGGTTGGGCCGGTAGGGGGAACGGGAGGCGAAGACGCCGACGCGCTCATTCCCGCCCAGGCGAGGCGGCCGGACGGTCAGGCCTTCGGAGGCCGTTTCCTTATTCAGATGGAAGCCCCAGATGAGCCAGAGGTAATCGAAGCCGTCGAGGCCGCGCAGGGCCTCGGGCGTGCGGAATTCCGGCTCCAGCACGACGGTGCCGTGGAGCGACTCCGCGAGCCCGGCCTGACGGGGCAGGCCGAATTTCTCCGGGAGGGGAGAATGGAAAATGGCTATTGGTTTGATATTCATGGACTATTGGTTCAGTTCCGCCATCCACTTGTCATACAGGGCGTTGAAGGCCTCGAGGTACTTCTTGTCCAGCGGCTCCGAGGCAGGGGAGTTCAGCGACAGCGGGTTGATGGCCTTGCCGTTCTGGAACACGCGGAAATCGAGGTGCGGGCCCGTGGCCGTGCCGGTCGCGCCCACATAGCCGATCAGCTGGCCCTGCGACACGCGTGAGCCCACTTTCAGGCCGGAAGCGAACTTCGACAGGTGCATGTAGCTCGTCTCGTACCCCTGCGCGTGCTTGATGCGGATGCGGTTGCCGCCGCCTCCGCCGTCCCAGCCCAGTTTGGTGATGGTGCCGTCGCCCAGGGCGTGGACCGGCGTGCCGGTCGGAGCCGCGTAATCGACGGCGGTATGGGCCTTGACCTGGCCCGTGACAGGATGCACGCGGGCGTAGGAGAACCCGCTGCTGATGCGGTTGTACTTGAGCGGCGCCTTGAGGAACATGCGCTTCAGGCTCTCGCCGCCCTTGTCCCAGTAGGTCCCGCGGTCGCTCTCGCCCGTGTCGAAGCGGACGGCCGCCACCTGCTTGCCGCCGGCCGCGGCGTCATAGAGGCAGAAATGGACCGTGTCGATGCCGACGACTTCGCCTTCGCAGACGCTCTCGGTGTAGATCATGCGGAAGCGGTCCTTTTTCTGCAAGGCGAAGAAGTTCACGCTCCACTGGTAGATGTCCGCCAGGGTCATGATCAGGTTGGGGGAGCCGCCTGCGGCGATCATATCATTCCACAGGGAACTGTTGATGGTCACGTCCACGAAGCCCCGCTGGTGTTCCACGGGCTTCTCCACCTGCCAGATGGCAAGCGAATCGGCACACTGGAAGACGGTGGACCGGATGCGGTCCTGCACGTACACCACATATTCAAGCCTGCGCGGTCCGTCGGTGCCGTAGTAGGCCTGGACCTCCTTGCCGGCCATCAGTCGTCGCACGTCGAAGGCGCCACCTTCGCACAACTGCACCATGCGGTACGTATCTTCCGCGCCGAGTCCGAGGCGGTTCATCAAGCCGGAGAAGGAATCCCCATTGCGCACGTGCGTGGTATCGGAGGCATACAACTCCGGAATGAAACCAAGCGGCGGCGTCGGGAGGAACTCCACGGGGCCGACCTCCACCTGGCCACGCGGACCGCAGGCAGTCAGGATCAGCGCGATGAGCGCCGGAACAAGGATGCGTGCTTTATTTGACAAGGCTGCCGAGGATGCTGCGGGTAAGGGTGCGGAGCGCGCTGGACGTGGCGCTGCCGATGGCCTTCTCCGCGGTGCTCTTGCTGTTCTTGCTCTTCTTCTTGCCGGTGACGGAATTGGCCACGGCCGTGCCCGCGCTGCGGGACACGCTGGAGATGGCCGCCGTCGCGGCAGCAGCCGCCACGGAACCCAGAATGGTCTTCTTGGCCTTGCCAGTCTTCTTCGTCGCCTTGGCGGCTCCGCGCGGCTCGCGGTATTCGATTTCCTTGGCCTCTGCCTTCTGGCGGGCCGCCTCCTCTTTCTGCCGCTCGACTTCCGCCTGCTGGCGGGCCTGTTCCTCTTCCGCACGTTTCTGGTCGGCCAGCAGGATCTCGAAGGCGGACTCGCGGTCGATCATATTGTCATACTTGCCCCGGACGGGGGAGGCGTTGTTGATATCGAGCCGCTGGCCCTCCGTGATAGGGCCGATCTGGCTGAGCGGGAAGAGCACCTTGGCGCGCTCGACGATGCTCGGGGCGCCCTTGGCGTCCAGGAAGCTGACCAGGCCCTCGCCGGTCTCGAGGTTCATGATGGCGTCCTCGGTCTTGAAGGCAGGGTTGGCGCGGAAGGTCTCCGCGGCCGCCTTGACACCCTTCTGGTCCTTCGGCGTATAGGCGCGCAGGGCGTGCTGGACGCGGTTGCCCAGCTGGCCCAGGATGCTGTCGGGGATGTCGGCAGGGTTCTGCGTGATGAAGTAGACGCCGATGCCCTTGCTTCGGATCAGGCGGACCACCTGCTCGATCTTGCTGACGAGTGCGGGGGAGGTGTCCGTGAAGAGGGTGTGCGCCTCGTCGAAGAAGAACACCAGCTTCGGCAGCTCCAGGTCGCCGACTTCCGGCATGGAAGCGAAGATGTCGGACAGCAGCCACAGCAGGAAGGTCGAATAGAGCTTCGGATTCATCATGAGCTTGTCGGCGGCCAGCACGCTCATCACGCCCTTGCCGTTCTCGACAGCGAAGAGGTCCTGGATATCGAAGGCGGGCTCGCCGAAGAACTTCTCGGCGCCCTGGTTCTCCAGGGACAGCAGCGCGCGCTGGATGGCGCCGACGCTGAGCGCTGACACGCTACCATAGCGCTGCGTGTATTCGGAGGAATGCTCGGAGACGTGATTCAGCATGGCGCGGAGGTCCTTCATGTCCAGCAGGAGCAGGCCGCGGTCGTCCGCGACGCGGAAGACGACGTCCATGACGCCGCTCTGCACGTCCGTCAGGCCGAGCAGGCGGCTGAGCAGCTGCGGGCCCATGTTGGAGATGGTGGTGCGCATAGGATGACCCTGCTCGCCGAACACGTCGTAGAAACGGGTCGGGCAACCCGCGAACTGCGGATTCTCGATGCCGAACTCCGGCAGACGCTTCTCGATGAAGCCGCTCAGGCGGCCGGCCTGGCTGATGCCGGACAGGTCGCCCTTCATGTCAGCCATGAAGCAGGGTACGCCGGCCTGGCTGAAGGATTCGGCCATCACCTGGAGGGTGACGGTCTTGCCGGTGCCGGTGGCGCCGGCGATGAGTCCGTGGCGGTTGGCCATCTTGCCAATAATGGAAATCGGTCCGTTCGGGCCGTGGGCGACATAAAGTCCGTGAGTAGCGTCGTACATATCTTGTGTGGTTTTGATTTCTATCGTGTAAATATAAACATTTATCGGGGAATTTTGCTAAATTAGCATCGTGAAACTAACCCTATAACCAAGTTTTCATATGAAAAAGTACATTGCTGAATGCATCGGAACTTTCGTTCTGACGCTCCTGGGCTGCGGAACTGCCATGTTCCTCGGCTGTGACACTGCGGCCGGTGTCGTCGGCACCGCCATCGCCTTCGGTCTCACCGTCATCGCGATGGCCTACACGATCGGCGCCATCTCCGGATGCCACATCAATCCCGCGATCACCTTCGCCGTCGCCCTTTCCGGCCGCATGAGCTGGAAGGACGCCTGCGGCTACTGGTGCGGCCAGATTGTCGGCGGTATCGCCGCCGGTGCCGTCCTGCTGCTGCTCGCGAACACGGTGAGCGCTCCGGATCTGACCGGCGGTCTCGGCACCAACGGCGTCGCCAATGCCGGCGGCGTGGGCGGAGCCATCCTCGTCGAAGCGATCGCCTCCTTCATCTTCGTGCTCGTGGTGCTCGGCAGCACGGACGCCAAGAAGGGCGCCGGCAACCTCGCCGGCCTGGCCATCGGTCTGACCCTCATCCTGGTGCACCTCGTCTGCATCAATTTGACCGGCACCTCCGTCAACCCGGCCCGTTCCCTCGGCCCGGCCATCTTTGCCGGAGGCGAAGCGCTTTGCAATGTCTGGGTGTTCTTTGTCGGCCCGCTCATCGGTGCGGCCCTCTCCGCCTGCGTGTGGAAGTATCTGGGCAAAGAATAGCTGCTACACTCAGCATGACAATAAAAAACCGGGCTCGCGGCCCGGTTTTTTTATTTAATGAAGAAGAAGTAGTATGCGACCCATTCGGCCTTGACGCCCGAGTAGTATCCGATTGTGCTGCGCGAGGCGTTCTCGACGCGACCGTCATGGACATAACCGATGGTGCTGCGGGATCTGTTCTCCACCCGGCCGTCGGACTGGATGTAGCCGATGGTGCTGCGGGAACTGTTCTCGAAGCGGCCGTCCGACTGGATATAACCGATGGTACTGCGCGAGCTGTTCTCAACGCGGCTGCCGTTGAAATAGCCGATAGTGCTGCGGGAGCTGTTCTCGATGCGGCCGTCAGCCTGGATGTAAGCGATGGTGCTGCGCGAGGAGTTCTCGATGCGCTGGGCGCGGGCCTCGATCCCGACCGACAGGAAGAGGGATGCGAGGGCGAGGAAGAGGATCTTTTTCATCTGCAAAAGTTTACTAAGCCAATGGCAAATATATGGAAAAAATAGTATCTTTGTCTAACTGAAAACGGAAATCATCCAAAAGTAATACCAGCATGAAACGTTTACTTACCTTTTTCTCCATTGCGGCCACCGCTGTGATTCTCAATTCCTGCGGCGCCCTCTCCCTGCTGAACGGAGGCATCAAGACTTACACCTTCTACAACCTGCCGGAGAACCTGCAGGAGCTCCAGGCCCTGCCTGAGGCCAATATGAAGGATCCGTACGGCGTCGCTGCGCTGACCATCGCCGCCCTCTGCCGCTACGAGACCAACCCGGAGGCCTGCTACGAGATGCTCAACTGGCTCAAGGGCCCCGAGAGCCTCTCCACTTACGAGAAGCAGTTCATCAAGGAGCGTCTGCAGGGCAAGACCTACAAGCCGCGTTCCTTCTTCCAGGGCGCTACCCCGCAGAATAACTATACGCCGACGCAGCCGTACAAACTGACTCCGGTCAGCAATCCGTACACCTTCCAGAATGACGGCTGGGCCACGATCTACCTTCGCTCCGGCGGCGCCGACAGCGAGCGTCCGATCAAGCTTCGCCAGAAGAAGAGCACCGGCGAGTGGTTCCTGAACGACATCCAGTGCCTGAGCGACATCCGCACGCCGGCCAACGAGAATCCCTGGAACTAATCTGACGGCATGGCGCTGAAACGTGCCTTTATTTTTCGCGACCGGGACATCCTGGTCGAAGGAGGAGGCGACGCCGCGGGAGCGGAGACGGTCGCCTCCTTTGTTGATGCCGATATCGCATCCCGTTTCGACGACCGCGCCAATGCCTGTTCCGGCATTCTGCTCCGTCCGGGGACTCCTGCTCCGGAAGGGACGGAATTCCAACCGCTCTCTGCGTATTTCTTCGCGCACGACGAAGAGGAAAATGCCCGCGCCGCCCGGATGAAAGGCCTCTGCAGCTGGCTGGAAGCCACACGCTTCTGTCCGTCCTGCGGACAGCCGCTGCAGATGCACTCCGTCGAGAACGCGCTGGAGTGTCCCGCCTGCGGCCGGCTGCTTTTCCCGCGCGTGGAGCCCTGCATCATCGTCCTGGTCAGCCGGGGAGAGGAATTGCTTCTGCTCCGAAACGTCAAGGACACCCGCGGCGTGTACGCCTGCCTGGCCGGTTTCGTCGAGATCGGCGAGACGCTGGAGCAGGCCGTTCGGCGCGAGATCCGCGAGGAAACGGGGCTCGAAGTGGAGAACATCCGTTATGTGGGCAGCCAGAGCTGGCCGTTCCCAGACCAGCTGATGGCCGCCTTCTATGCGGACTACAAGAGCGGCGAGATCCGCATCCAGGAGTCGGAAATCGCCGATGCGCGCTGGTTCCGGCCAGACGCGCTGCCGCCCCTGCCCAGGGCCGGGTCCATCGCCCGGCGCCTGATCCTGAACCGAATCACCGAAATCACTAATACGAAATAACCATGCACCTTCACGAAGAAGCCGCGCGATGCCTATTCTGCCAGGACGCGCCTTGCACCCGCGCCTGCGGCAAGGGTGACCCCGCCCGTGCCCTTCGGGCCATCCGTTTTGATAATGAAAAACTGGCCGCCCGCTGGCTGGAAGGATGTACAGACGACGACCTGGCCCGCGCGGAGCAGGCCTGCATCCACTATGACCGCCCCATCCGCATAAAGGAAGTGGCAGAAGAACTAGGCAGGAGATTCCCGGTCAAGCCGGGAATGACGACGGCCGACGCCAAGCCCGTCATGGCCGACCAAGATCGGCCATCTCTGGCCATCGAGTTCTGCGGCATCCCCTGCGAGAACCCCTTCTTCCTCGCTTCCTCGGCCGTTTGCACCAATTATGAAATGGTGGCTCGCGCCTTCGAGGCAGGCTGGGCAGGCGTCTTCTACAAGACCATCTGCCTGCAGGAGATCCGCGAGGTGTCGCCGCGTTTCGACGCCGTCAAGGACGGCGTGTCGTTCATCGGTTTCCGCAACATGGAGCAACTCAGCGAGAATCCTGTGGACATGGATTTCGACATCCTGAAACGCCTGAAGAAGGACTTTCCCAACAAAGTGGTCATCGCTTCCATCATGGGACAGACGGAGGACGAATGGGCGTCCCTGGCCAAGAGGGCCGAGGACGCAGGATGCGACGCCGTGGAGCTGAATTTCTCCTGTCCGCAGATGCGTATGGCCGGTATGGGCAGCGACGTGGGACAGGACCCGGAGCTCGTGGCTTTCTTCACCGCCAACGTCAAGCGCAGCGTTAAGATTCCCGTCATCCCCAAGATGACGCCGAACATCGCCCATATTTCCGAACCCGCCATGGGCGCCTATTTCGCCGGCGCCGACGCCATTTCGGCCATCAATACCATCAAGAGCGTCACCCTGGGCGAAGGATCCGAGGTGAACGGTTGCGTGACCGGCTCCGGCTATTCCGGCCGGGCCGTCAAGCCCATCGCCCTGCGCCATATCCTGGCCATGGTGAAGAATCCCATCATGAAGAACATCCAGTACAGCGGCATCGGCGGCATCGAGACCTGGCGGGACGCGCTGGAATTCATCCAGCTGGGCTGCCGCAATGTGCAGGTGTGCACCGCCGTGATGCAGTACGGCTACCGCATCATCGAAGACATGATTCTCGGCCTGCAGAACTATATGGCCGAAAGGGGAGTGGACCATCTGGATGCGCTGGTCGGCGAACTGCTGCCGAAATTCTACCTCCCGCACGATCTCGACCGCGACACGGTCGTCTTCCCCAAATTCGACCACGAGAAGTGCATCGGCTGCGGCCGCTGCGCCATCTCCTGCGCCGACGGCGGCCACCAGGCCATCCGCTTCGACGTGGAAACGCGTATGCCTCAGCTCATCGGCGCCAAATGCGTGGGTTGCCACCTCTGCCGCCTGGTATGTCCTTCTGGCGCCATCGGCCTGAGCAAACGGGTCAAAAAGCGTGACAGTTAGCATATTATGAAGAAATCCCTGGTCCTGGCCCTTCCCGTCATCTCCAACCAGAAGATGAACCAGTACCTCAAAGAGATCTGTGAGCTCTGCGGCCGAAAGACTTTCATCTGTTTCATGCTCTCCATCGGCATCGCCCCCCAGGTTGTGATGAAATTCACCGGCCATGCCGATTACAAATCCATGAAGCCCTACATCGATATTGCCGAAAAAGCCAAGACCGACGCCATGGATGCGATGGATAAGGCATTGGGCAAAAATTAGCCAACATTTTGCGCAGAGCCGGTAAATCGAACTAAAACATTTTGCGCGGAGTCGGTAAATTAGGAGGTGGCATAAGCGCCCTCCGGATGGACGCGGTCGTACTGGTTGTCGTGGAAGTACCACTTGCTGCCGTCGTACACCAGGTTCCCTTGTGAGAAATAGACTCTCTCTCCGTCAGCAATTGTAAAGGTGTGTGGAACAACTTCTAACGAAACAACATAATATTTGTCGTTT
>JAGCYX010000031.1 GCA_017960585.1 Bacteroidales bacterium | reverse complement strand
TCGCACGTCAATTCCACCATCTGCGGGCAGCTGGGCCTGTACCTGACGATGTACTCCCCGCTGCAGATGGCGGCCGACACGCCGGAGCACTACAGCCGCTTTATGGACGCCTTCCAGTTCATCAAGGACGTGGCGGTGGACTGGAGCGAGAGCCGCTACCTCTACGCCGAGCCGATGGAGTACATCGTCGCGGCGCGCAAGGCCAAGGGCACGGGGCAGTGGTTCCTCGGCGGCGTGACGGACGGACAGACCCGCCGCTTCGACGTGAAGCTGGACTTCCTGGAGCCGGGCGAGTATGAGGCCACGATCTACGCCGACGCGGCCGACGCGCACTTCGAGACCAATCCGCAGGCCTACCTGATCACGAAGCAGACGGTCACGCCGGACAGCGTGATTCCCGTCGCGATGGCCCCGGGCGGCGGCTTCGCCGTCAGTTTCAAGAAATTGTAGACTATGACAGTAACCTTTAAGATAGAGTACCGGACCGCGTGGGGCGAGAGCCTTGCGCTGGTCCTCCAGGACAAAAAATACCCCATGGAGTGGGGTGAGGGCGCCATCTGGAGCGTGACGGTCAAAGACTGCCCCGCCGCGGCGCTCAAGGACTACACCTACGTGGTGATGCGCGACGGACTGATCGTCCGCCCCGAATGGAGCCACCACAGCGCCAAGTCGGCGCGCGTGATCGAGGACCGCTGGATTGACTGCCCGATCGAGGGCTGCCCCTTCCCGCGCGAGCACCAGGCCGCCATCTTCGACCGGCCCGGTTTCCGCGGCGCGGGCACGGCGATCCCTGTGTTCTCGCTGCGCACGGCCGACGACTTCGGCATCGGCGAATTCCGCGACCTGCGGCCCGTCGTGGACTGGGCGGCCGCCACGGGGCAGTGTATCCTGCAGCTGCTGCCGGTCAACGACACCACCCGCAAGGGGCAGTGGGCGGATTCCTATCCCTACAGCCCTGTCTCGACCTTCGCACTGCACCCGCTCTACATGCACCTGCAGGACATCGGCATCAAGGCCGATGCCGCCTTCAAGAAGCAGCAGGCCGAGCTGAACGCCCTGCCGGAGCTGGATTATCCGAAGGTGTTCAAGGCCAAGATGGCCTACATCCGCAAGGCTTTCGAGGCGCGCGGCGCCAGGGACATGGCTTCCGCCGCATATAAGAAATTCGTGAAGGAGAACGCCTACTGGCTGGGCGAGTACACGGAATTCTGCGCCCGGCGCGACAAGCTGGAGCCGGAGTACTACTGCTGGATGCAGTACCACCTTGACAAGCAGTTCTGCGAGGAGGTGGACTACGCGCGCGCCAAGGGTATCTCCCTCAAGGGCGACCTGCCCATCGGCGTGAGCGCCGACAGCGCCGAAGCCTACTGGCATCCGGAACTCTTCAACCTGGACTCCTCGACGGGTGCCCCGCCCGACTACTTCAGCACCGACGGGCAGAACTGGGGCTTCCCGACCTACAACTGGGAGGAGATGGCGAAGGACGACTTCGCCTGGTGGAAGGCGCGCCTGCGCAAGATGAGCCGCTACTTCGACGCGTTCCGCATCGACCATATCCTCGGCTTCTTCCGCATCTGGGAGATCCCCACGGAGTTCAGCTCCGGTATGATGGGCCACTTCAACCCGGCCCTCCCGTATTCCCCGGAGGAGATCTATTCGATGCACCTGCCCCTCGAGGGGCTCTTCCATCCCGACCCGCGCCATCCGGGCATGTACCAGCCGCTGATCGCGCCGGCCTCCGCGAACCTGCCGCAGTGGCAGCAGGAGCGCTTCGGCGCCCTCTACAACGACTTCTTCTACCACCGCCACGAGGAGTTCTGGCGCCGCAACGCGGAGCGCAAGCTCCCCGAGCTGCTGGGCGCCACGGGCATGCTCGCCTGCGGAGAGGACCTCGGCATGGTGCCGCACTGCGTGCCCGGCGTGATGGACCACGAGAAGATCCTGTCGCTGAAGATGCGCGGCATGGAGCAGGAGGGCGAATGGAAGTACCTGTCCGTCTGCGCCACGTCCAGCCACGATATGGAGACCCTGCGTATGCAGTGCGAGACGGATCCGGAGCCGTGGGAGGTGAAGTATATGCTGGCCGAGTTCCTCAACTCGCCGTCGATGCTCGCCATCTTCCCGCTGCAGGACTGGCTGGCCCTGGACAAGGGCCTGCGCCGCAAGGATCGCAAGGCCGAGCGCATCAACGAGCCCGCCGATTCGCACCACCACTGGCGCTTCCGCCTGCACTTCGACGTGCACGAGCTGCGCTTCGCCAGCGAGCTGAACGCCGCCGTCGAGGGCCTGATCAAGGACGGTAACCGGCGCGTGTAGATCCGCCGGTCGTCCTTCGACAAGCTCAGGAACCGACCGTAAACAACGGGCCGTATCCCCATAAATGAGGATGCGGCCCGTTGGCGTATTTCACAAAAAAATGGGATTGACCGGGGGACGGGACGGGTGTAACTTTGCACCCGGTTTTTAGTGTGTGTAACCATGAACAGGTGTGTATTGGTTGTTTTGGGGGCCCTTCTGGCGGGCGCGACGCTGTCCGCGCAGGAGGCCCCGGAGCGGGGCGGCCGCCTGACCGTCGGTGGATATGGTGAAGTGGCCCTGACCCGCAATTTCTACAGCGACAACGTCTATCGCTATTCCCATCCCGCAGATTATAAGAACGATCCCTCGCACGGCCGCTTCGACATTCCGCACGCCGTGATCTACCTCGGCTACGACTTCGGCAAGGGCTGGACGATGCAGACCGAGATCGAATTCGAGCACACCGGCACCGGTGCCGCCGTCGAGAAGGAGTACACCGAGGCGGGCGAATGGGAGTCCGAGATCGAGAAAGGCGGCGAGGTGGAGCTGGAGCAGTTCTGGATCCAGAAGAGCTTCGCCCCGCAGTTCAACGTCCGCATCGGCCACCTGGTGGTGCCCGTGGGCGGGTTGAACAACGCGCACGAGCCGTTGAATTTCTTCACCGTGTACCGCCCGGAGGGCGAATTCACCATCCTGCCCTCGACCTGGCACGAGACCGGCGTCAGCCTGTGGGGCCGCGCCGGCGCCTGGCGCTACGAAGCGCTGGTGATCGCCGGGCTGGACGCCTTCATGTACGACCGGGACAACTTCGTGAAGCACGGCGCCGGCTCACCCTACGAGTTCAAGGTGGCCAACCGCCTGGGGGTGGCCGCGCGCATCGATAATTATTCCGTCGAGAACCTGCGCCTCAGCCTGAGCGGCTACTACGGCCAGGCGATGCACAATTTCTATCCGAACGACCTCTGGAACACGCGCTACGCCGACCTGAAGGGCCACACGCTGCTCGGCGCGTTCGATTTCGCCTACACGGGCCGCTACCTCACGGTGCGCGGCAACGCCGACTGGGGCTTCGTCAGCGACGCCTCCGACATCAGCACCGTCAAGCGCAACCTCAGCTCCAACAACGCCCCCTACCGGAAGACGCCCGTGGGGCAGAACGCCTGCGCGGCGGGCGTCGAGGCGGGCTACGACATCCTGCACCTCTTCCGCGGCGCGCGGGACGCGGAGCAGAAGCTCTACCTCTTCGGCCGCTACGAATACTATGATTCCTATATGCCCGCCGCGGACCAGCCGGACTATCCCTACACCGACCGGCAGCGCATCGCCGTGGGCCTGAACTGGCTGCCCGTGCCGCAGATCGCCGTGAAGGCGGAGTACTCGCATCGCTTCCTGCCCAGCCAGT
Source organism: Bacteroidales bacterium (assembly GCA_017960585.1). Taxonomy (GTDB): domain Bacteria; phylum Bacteroidota; class Bacteroidia; order Bacteroidales; family UBA932; genus Cryptobacteroides. Next base: position 17,847 of record JAGCYX010000031.1, on the reverse strand, counting down.
ACAACAACGAGCCTTCCGTCTCGCTCGGCATCGCCTATATGGCGTTCTTCACCCGATAATCATCAAAAACTGAGAATATGAAAAAGTTTGTCAAGACATTGACTTTCGCGGCGATGAGCGCCGCCCTCTGCCTCGCCGCGGCTTCCTGCGGCGGCAACAAGAACCAGCTCGGCGGTCTGACCGACAACGAGCAGGAGATGAAACGCATCGCGGAGCAGTATGTTCCCAATGTGATCTACGCCACCTACGGCGACCTGGCCCGGGAGACGGGCGAACTGTACGAGCTGCTGGCCGCAGCCGCACAAAAGGGTCCGGCCGCGCTGAGCCAGGGCGAGCTGGACGCCATCTGCGCCAAATTCCTCCAGGCCCGCCAAAGCTGGGAGGAGTCCGAGGCCTTCCTCTTCGGCGCGGCCTCCGACTTCGGCATCGACCCGCACATCGACACCTGGCCGCTCGACGCGGACGGCCTGGCGACCGAACTGGCCAACGCCGAGAAAGTGGCCTTCCTCGAGGGTGAGGACGGCATCGGCTATGCCGCCACCAAGCTGGGTCAGGAACTGCTCGGCTTCCACGGCATCGAGTTCGTCCTCTTCCGCGACGGCAAGAACCGCACGGTTTCCGCGCTCCGCGCCAACGAGGACCACGAGGCCTTCGCCGGCAAGACCGTGACCGGCGCGCAGGAGCTCATCTACGCCGCCGCCGTGGCCGGCGACCTGCGCGACAACTGCTACCGCCTGTGCGTGGCCTGGAACCCCAAGGCCCCGGCCGACTACGCCGGGCGCTGCAAGGAGCTGGAGGTCCCCGTGACCGTGACCGGTTCCGACCTGACCTACGGCGAGAATATGCTCGCGGCCGCTGCCGCCGGCAGTTCGTACGCCACCTGGCAGAGCGCCATGTCGTCCATCCTGATCGCCGGCTGCTCGAACATCTGCGCCGAGGTGGCCGACGTCAAGATGGGCAACGCCCACTCCGGCGAGGATGTCAACTACATCGAGTCGCCGTACAGCAAGAAGTCCTTCCAGGATTTCATCGACAACATTCTGAGCATCCAGTACAGCCTCTACGGCGCCGCGGGCGCCACTTCCGCCCAGCCGCACTCGCTGATGAACTTCTTCCGCGAGGCGGGCTATGACGGCGCCGCCGCTATGCAGAGCGCGCTGGAGGCCTCGCTCGCCGCCCTGAAGGCCTGCCAGCAGAAAGGTGCCTTCGTGGACATCTACACCGACGCCTCCGTGCAGACGGCAATGGACGCGATCAGCGGCCTGGACGACGAACTCAACAAAGCCGCGAACTGGATCCTGCGACAGTAATATTACGTATTCCATACCATGTGTAAAGCAAAACAGATTCTTCTGTGGGGCAGCCTGGCGCTATTGGCGTCGGGCTGCGGCCCTGATAATTACAGCACCGCGTTCGGCAGCAAACGGGAGTCCGACGCCAAGTACGTGGGACAGGCCGTGGGCAACTTCACTGCGGACGAATGGTATCCCGCCGGCCGCCTGGGTACGACCCTGAACGTGACCGAAGGCTGCTACGAGGACGAGACGCCCGCCACGGACGAGCAGGGCCTGATGACGGCCTTCAACCTCGGCGAGGCGGCGTTCGAGCGCAACTTCACCCTCAACACAGCACCGTTCAAGGGCCTCGGCCCCGCCTATCTGCGCACCTCCTGCCTGGACTGCCATCCCGGCTACGGCCACGGCAAGCGCCAGCAATTCTACCGCGCCGGTTTCGGCAACGGCTACCTGCTCGTGATCTACCATCCGGTGGACGGCGCCAACAGCGACGACGGGCCGTACGTGGCGGAGGTCACGGGCATGCCGCAGACCAAGGCCGTCGCGCCCTTCCTGCCGCCGGTGGACGAGGAACAGATCCAGCTGACCTGGGTGCCCGTCACCGAAATGGAGAGCGGCCTGCCGATGGCCTTCCCCGACGGGGAGAAATACGAACTGATCTATCCCGAACTGACCATTCCCAAGAGCGCCTTCAACACCGATCCGACGCCCTACGACACCGGCAACCAGGCCGTGGCCTTCCGCCTGGAGTCCACGATCGGTATCGGCGGCACGGGCCTGCTGGACGCCATTCCCGAAGAGGATATCAAGGCGCAGTACCAGGCCGAGGCGCCCTACGTGGAGCTGAACCCGGCGTTCTGGGACAAAGAGGCGAACGACTTCGCCGCCACGGCGTGGTACACCCTCGCCGAGGGCCGCTTCGCCGACGGCACGCCGGCCCCGGCGGGCACGAAGAAGCTCAAGCGCTTCACCTACGCGATGACGCGCGCCTCGCTGCAGGACGGCGCCGGCGCCAACGCCATCTGGAACATCACGAACGTCAGCCGCAGCGACCGGCCGTACCTCTACACCACCAAGGCCTGGGCCAAGGCGATGTCGGAGAACGCGTCGGTGATCGCGGCCATCCAGGCCGACCCGTCGTCGCCGTACTACGCCGACGGCACGCCGGAAGGCATCGCGGACGCCGTGCTGCACCTGCTGGACCCGTCCACGAGCCAGTTCGACAACGCGTGGCACAACTTCGAGCCCGAGATGAGCGACGAGCAGTACTACAACTTCCTCGTGTGGCACCGCGGCCTGTCCGTGCCGCGCGCCCGCGACCTCAACCGCGAGGAGGTGCAGCGGGGCAAGACGGTGTTCACCGAGATCGGCTGCGCCACCTGCCACCGCCCGTCCTGGAAGACCAAGGGCGACAACTACTGGGCGCCGGCCGTCGTGGACGGCAAGCCGCTGCCGCGCTATGAGAACCAGACCATCTGGCCCTACACCGACATGATCCAGCACCGGCTCTATATGAAGAACGGCATCCACGGCAGCTGGTGCCGCACCACGCCGCTCTGGGGCCGCGGCCTGTCCAAGGCCAACACCGGCGCGGAGGACCGCCTGCACGACGACCGCGCCCGCAACGTCATCGAGGCGATCATGTGGCACGGATACAGCAAAAACAGCGACGCATACAAAGCAACGGAAAAATTTTACTATCTTTCTCCCGCCGACCGCCAGGCGGTGGTAGCCTTTATCGATGCAATCTAAGACCCTCAAACTTCTGAGCTACGGCTCCGCGGTGCTCGTCATATTGATGATGGTGGCCGCTTCGGTGGTGGAGAAATTCTACGGCACCGAGACGGCCCTGCGGGCCATCTACCATCATCCCGTGTTCTTCGCCCTGTGGGCGCTGACGGCGCTCTTCGGGATGGCGTACCTGCTGCGCCGCGGCGGAGGCCGGCGCCCGGCGACGCTCGCCCTGCACATCGCCCTGGTGCTGATCCTGGCCGGGGCGCTGGTGACGCACCTCTTCGGGAAGAGCGGCAGCATCCACCTCCGCACGGGCGAGCCGAACGCCGTCGTCGAACTCGACGACGGTTCGTCGCTGACGCTCCCGTTCTCGCTGGAACTCAAGGAGTTCCGTATCGAGTTCGACCCGGGCACCCGGAATATCGCGGACTACGTCTCCGAGCTGACTTGCGAGGGGGTGGACGAGACCATCTCGATGAACCACATCCTCAAGCACGGCGGCTACCGCTTCTACCAGGCCGACTACGACCGCGACAACCAGGGCAGCATCCTGGCCGTCAGCCACGACCCCTGGGGCGTGGGCATCACCTACGCGGGCTACCTGCTGCTGCTCCTGGCGATGATCTGCTATTTCTTCGATGCCGATTCGCATTACCGGCAGACGCTCCGCGCGCTGCGCGGGGACCGCAAACCCAGCCGGAAACGGCGCACGGTGACGCTCGTCCTGACGGTGGCGCTGGTCGGTCTGCTGATCGCCTGGCTGGGCGGGGCGTTCCCGAAAGGACCGCTGCTGCCGGTGCTGCGCTCGCCGCTGCTGTTCATCCACGTGGTGCCGATGATGGTCTGCTATTCCATCTTCAGCCTGCTCTCCGTGCTCGGCATCGTGGGGCTGTTCCTGCGCCCGAACGCGTCGGAGCGCCTGCGGGAGGTCGGCTATGCCGTGTTGTATCCGGCAGTGTTCCTGCTGGCGTTCGGCACCTTCCTGGGCGGCGTGTGGGCCAACATTTCGTGGGGCAACTACTGGGCCTGGGACCCCAAGGAGACCTGGGCGCTGGTCACGCTGATGATCTATTCCTTCGCCCTGCACGGCCCGTCCCTGCGCGCGCCGGGACGCCCGCGCCTGTTCCACTTGTTCTGTATCCTGGCCTTCCTGGCGGTGCTGATCACGTATTTCGGCGTGAACCTCTTTTTCGGCGGCGTGCACGCCTACGCATAGACACTCTTTATATTTTTAGCACCGAAAGTTTCTTTGTTTTCAGAAAAATACTAACTTTGCGGACTATTTTGTGAATTATATTTAATTTACCATAATCATGCAAAGCAAAGGTGCTATCAGATTCGTCACGATCTGCCTCCTGCTCGCCTGCCTCTGGCAGCTGTCTTTCACCGCGGTGACGGCCCTCCACAACAAGAAGGCCGAGCAGCGCGCTGAGCAGATTGCCCAGGCTGCGGACATCACCGCCGTCGCCGAGGCGGACCGTGCCTTCTATCTCGATTCCATCCGCAAGATCGAATCCCGTCGCTACACGGATTCCATCTCCGGAGAGAAAGTTTATTTGGGTTACACTTTCAAGCAGGTCCAGAACCAGGAGATCAACCTCGGCCTCGACCTCAAGGGTGGTATGAACGTCATGCTGCAGGTTCAGCTCGAGGATCTCGTGCGGGCCCTGTCCGGCAACAACCAGACCCCTGAGTTCCTGAAGGCCGTTTCCCTGGCCAAGGAGCGCAGCGTCAACTCCCAGTCCGACTTCATCACCCTGTTCGCCGAGGCGTTCAAAGAGACCGCCCCCGGCACCCGCCTCGCCCAGGTCTTCGGTACCTACGAGATGCGCGACCGCATCAAGCCCGAGTCCACCGACGAGCAGGTCGTCAGCGTGATCAAGGAGGAAGCGGAGAGCGCCGTGGCGAACTCCTTCAACGTCCTGCGCAACCGTATCGACCGTTTCGGCGTCACCCAGCCGTCCATCCAGAAGCTTGGCAACACCGGCCGCATCCTCGTGGAGCTCCCGGGTGTGAAGGAGCCTGAGCGTGTGCGTAAGCTGCTCCAGGGCACCGCCTCCCTCGAGTTCTGGCCGACCTTCACCTACGACGAGATGGCTTCCTACCTCGACGAGGCCAACGCCCGCCTGGCGGAGATCCTCTCCGTCGACGAGCCGGCCGCCGAGGCCGCCGAGGCCGCTCCCGCCGGCGACGCCGTGTCCCAGGAGATGGCTACCCAGAACGCCGCTTCCGACGACGCCAACCTCGCCGCCGCCCGCAAGGCCAATCCGCTCTACGCGGTCCTGAGCCCCTCCGGCATGCGCGGCAGCGCCTGCATCGGCTTCGCCGCCGCTGCCGATACCGCCCAGATCAACAAATACCTCCGCATGTCCGAGATCGAGGCCGTGTTCCCGGCCGAGTTCCGTCCGATGTGGTCCGTCCAGCCGTCCGAGTACATGCAGAGCGACAATATCTACGAGCTCATCGCCATCAAGGCCACGTCCCGTGACGGCAAGGCTCCGCTCGACGGCGGTGTCGTGACCGATGCGCACGTCGACTACGACCAGCGCCGCGGCGGCAACCCGGGTGTGTCCATGACCATGAACGCCGAGGGTGCCAACGTGTGGGCCCGCCTGACCAAGGAGAATGTCGGCCGCCAGGTCGCCATCGTGCTCGACGGCACGGTCTACTCCTATCCTGTCGTCAACGGGGAAATTACCGGCGGTTCCTCCGAGATCACCGGCCACTTCACCATCGACGAGGCCACCGACCTTACCAACGTCCTCAAGTCCGGTAAGCTTCCCGCCCCGGCTACGATCGTCCAGGAGCAGGTCGTCGGTCCGTCCCTCGGTGCCGAGTCCATCCGCGCAGGTCTCATTTCCTTCCTGATCGCGTTCTGCCTCGTGCTGATCTACATGCTCTTCTTCTATCAGGGAGCTGGTATCGCCGCCGACATCGCACTGCTTTCCAACGTGGTGCTCCTCTTCGGCACCCTGTCCGCCTTCGGCGCCGTGCTGACGCTGCCGGGTATCGCCGGTCTCGTCCTGACGCTGGGTATGGCCGTGGATGCCAACGTTATCATCTATGAGCGTATCAAGGAAGAGCTCAAGGCCGGCAAGGGTCTGGGCAAGGCCGTCGCCGACGGTTACAAGAACGCCTACTCCGCCATCATCGACGGCCAGGTGACCACCCTCCTGACGGGTATCGTGCTCTTCTTCTTCGGCTCCGGTCCGATCAAGGGCTTCGCCACCACGCTCATCATCGGTATCATCACCTCGATGTTCACCGCCATCTTCGTCACCCGTCTGATCTTCGAAGGCCGCCTGAAGCGCGGTAAGAACATCACCTTCGAGAACAACCTGACGAAGAACTTCCTCAAGAACACGCACATCAACTTCCTGGATGGCCGCAAGTGGTCTTACATCATCTCCGGCGCCCTCATCGTGATCGCCCTCGGATCCATGTTCATCAAGGGCTTCACCTACGGTGTCGACTTCACCGGCGGCCGCACCTACGTGGTCCGCTTCGACAAGCCCGTGACCGCCGAGGAGGTCCGTTCCGCCGTGAACAAGACCTTCAACCTCGCCGATCCCGAGTCCTCCGTCGAGGTCAAGCAGTTCGGTGGCGACAGCCAGATGAAGATCACCACCTCCTACAAGTTCCAGGATGAGACCTCCACCGTGGACGCCGAGATCGAAGGCATGCTGTACGAGTCCCTGAAGGGCTTCTACACCGAGAACGTGAGCCTCGCCGACTTCACCTCCACGCTGGAGAACCCGAACGGTATCATCTCCTCCGACAAGGTGGGCGCCTCCATCGCCAACGACATCAAGCGCAACGCCATCATCTCCATCATCCTCGCCCTCATCGTCATCTTCGCCTACATCGCGATGCGATTCAAGGGTTGGAACTGGGGTCTCGGCGGCGTGCTCTCGCTGGCCCATACCGCGATCATCATCATCGGCTTCTTCTCCCTGTTCAGCGGCATCCTGCCGTTCAACCTGGACGTGGACCAGACCTTCATCGCCGCTATCCTGACGATCATCGGTTATGCCATCAACGATAACGTGGTTATCTTCGACCGTATCCGTGAGAACCTCGCGCTCCACCCGAGCGACGACTTCAAGGAGACGGTCAACAAGTCCCTCAACGCGACCCTGACCCGTACGGTCAACACCTCGGTCTCGACCCTCCTCCCGATGCTCACGATTGCGATCTTCGGTGGTGAGTCCATCCGCGGTCTGTCCGTCGCCCTCTGCCTCGGTGTCCTCATCGGAACCTACGCTTCCATCATGATCGGTACCCCGATTATGTACGACGCTGAACTGGCCGCCCGCAAGCGCGCCGCCGCCAAGAAGGCCGCCGCGAGGAAGTAATAAAAGTTATCAACAACGAACCCCCGATCCGATGAAGGTCGGGGGTTTTTGTTTATATTTGTACAGCCATGTCCTTCGTACATCTGCACGTCCATACCCAATACTCCATCCTCGACGGGATGAGCGACATCGAGAAGCTCTTCCGCCGGGCGGAGGAGCTGGGAATGCCGGGCCTGGCCATCACCGACCACGGCAATATGTACGGCGTCAAGGACTTCGCCGACGTGGCGAAGAAGCATCCGGACGTGAAGCCGATCTTCGGCTGCGAGATCTACGTCACGCAGCACTATGACCACCACCTCAAGGACAACGACCACAAGAAGTACTACCACCTCATCCTCCTGGCCAAGAACTACGACGGCTACAAGAACCTGATGAAGATCGTGTCCACCGGGCACATCGAGGGTATGTACTACAAGCCGCGCGTGAGCCACGAGGTGCTGGAGAAGTACCACGAGGGGCTGATCTGCTGCTCGGCCTGCATGGCGGGCGAGGTGCCCCGGGGGATTCTCGCGGGCGACGCCGAGGGCGTGGACCGCGCCATCGAATGGCACAAGCGCGTGTTCGGGGAGGACTACTACCTCGAGGTGATGCTCCACAAGACGGAGGTTCCGGGCCTGGGCCTGGACCTGTACGAGCAGCAGAAGGAATACACTACGCGCATCTTCGAGCTCGCGCAGAAGCACGGCGTCAAGGTCGTGGCCACCAACGACGTGCACTTCGTCCGCAAGGAGGACGGCCCGGCGCACGACCGGCTCATCTGCCTGACCACCAACGCAATGGTGGACGACCCCAAGCGCCTGCGCTATACCCAGCAGGAGTACCTGAAGAGCGAAGAGGAGATGGCGGTGCTGTTCCCGGAGCATCCGGAAGTGCTCGCCAACACGCTGGAGGTGCTGGACAAGGTGGAGCGCTACGAGATCGACCGCGGCCACGTGCTGCCCAAGTTCGAGCTGCCGGAGGACTTCCTGGCCGAGATCGACAAGCACCTGGAGAAATACGCCGACATCATCGAGAACGGCAAATACGGCATCTCCAAGGACAAGGACGGGAACGAGGTCAAGAATTACCGCGGCGACGAGTTCTGCCGCTCGGTGGCTTACCTCTGCCACCTGACCTACGAAGGTGCGCACCGCCGCTACGGCAAGGAACTTACCGAGGACCAGCAGACGCGCCTGCACTTCGAGTTGATGACCATCTCGTTCATGGGCTTCCCGGACTACTTCCTCATCGTCCAGGACTTCATCAACTGGGGCCGCCGGAACGGCGTGTCCGTGGGCCCTGGGCGCGGTTCTGCGGCCGGTTCCTGCGTGTCATACTGCCTCGGCATCACGAACCTGGACCCGATCCGCTACGACCTCCTGTTCGAGCGTTTCCTGAACCCGGAACGCATCTCGATGCCGGATATCGACGTGGACTTCGACGACGAAGGCCGCTACCGCGTGATCCAGTACGTGCAGGACAAATACGGCGCCGACCACATCTCGCACGTCATCACCTTCGGCACGATGGCGGCGAAGCTCGCCGTGAAGGACGTGGCGCGCATATCCAACCTCTCCATCCCGGAATCGAACCGTCTCACGAAGATGATCCCCGACCGTCCCTTCACCATCAAGGAGAACGGCGAGGAAAAGGAATACAAGCCCACGCTGGCCAACTGCGTCAAATATATCAAGGAGCTCAAGCACGAGTACGAGGAGGGCGAGCCGCTGGTGCGCGAGGTGCTGGAATACGCCCTCAAGCTCGAGGGCTGCATCCGCCAGACGGGCATCCACGCCTGCGCGATGATCATCGGCCGTGGCAACCTCACGGACTACATCCCCATCACGATGGGCACGGACAAGGCCACGGGCCAGGAGGTCTGGGTCTCGCAGTACGAGGGCACCAAGATCGAGGACGTGGGTATGCTGAAGATGGATTTCCTGGGCCTGAAGACCCTCTCCATCATCGACCGGGCGCTTGCAATGGTCAAGAAGCGCTTCGGCAAGGACATCGACATCGAGAAGATCCCCATCGACGACCCGGAAGTCTTTGCACTCTACGCCCGCGGCGACACCAAGAGCATCTTCCAGTTTGAATCCGGCGGTATGAAGGAGTGGCTGATCCGCCTGCATCCCGAGCGGTTCGAGGACCTCATCGCTATGAACGCCCTCTACCGGCCGGGTCCGATGGATTACATTCCGAACTTCGTGGCCGGCAAGAACGACCCGTCCAAGATCCACTACGACCTCCCGGAAATGGAGGACCTGCTGAAGGAAACCTACGGCGTCACCGTCTACCAGGAGCAGGTCATGCGCCTGTCCCAGAAGCTCGCAGGCTTCTCCAAGGGCAAGGCGGACAAGCTCCGCAAGGCGATGGGCAAGAAGCAGAAGGCGGTGCTGGACTCGCTCAAGGAGTCCTTCATGAAGGGCGCGCTCGCCAACGGGCATCCGGAAGCCATCCTGACCAAGATCTGGTCCGACTGGGAGGCCTTCGCCAAATACGCCTTCAACAAGTCGCACGCCACCTGCTACGCCTGGGTGAGCTACCAGACCGCGTGGATCAAGGCCCATTATCCGTCCGAATTCCAGGCCTCCAACCTCACGCAGAACATCTCCGACATGGAGGAGATGAAGGAGATTATGGCGGACTGCCGCAAGGCCGGCATCAAGGTGCTCAGCCCGGACGTCAACGAGTCCGACGCCAACTTCTCCGTCAACAAGAACGGCGACATCCGCTACGGCCTGGGCGGTCTGAAGGGCTTCGGCGACAACGTCGTGCAGGCCATCATCAAGGAGCGCACGGAGCATGGCGCGTTCACGGACCTGTTCGACTTCGTGGAGCGGATGGCGGAGCTGCTGAACCGCCGCGCGTTCGAGACGCTGGTCTATTCCGGCGCGCTGGATTCCTTCGGCTACAAGCGTTCGCAGTTCTTCCTGCCCTGCAAGAACGGGGAGCTGTGCATCGACGAAATCGTCAAATACGCGGGCCTCTACCGCAACGACCAGCTGGATTCCGCCAACTCGCTCTTCGGCGAGGTGGAGGAGCTGAAGCCGGTGCGGCCGGAGGTCCCGACCTTCTCCGGCGAGGAGGATCTCCTGGCGCTGCTCCAGCAGGAGAAGGAGTTCGTGGGCATGTATCTGTCCTCGCATCCACTGGACCGCTATCGCTTTGAGATCGAGACATTTACGGACTGTAAGCTGTCCAAGCTTCAGGAGCGCATCGACGAGTGCGAGTCGGCCGACAAGGCCGGGAAGGCCGCCGTGGCCGGCATCGTGACGGATGTCAAGACGCTCACCACACGCAGCGGTTCACCGGGCGCCCGCGTGGTCGTGGAGGACTTCGACGGGACCTACGAGTTCGCCCTCTTCGGCAAGGACTACGAGGCCCTGCTGCCCTATATGCAGCTGCACGCGCAGATCTTCATCGAAGGGGAGATAGCCGCCCGCTACTTCGTCAAGCCCGAGGAGCGCGCCCAGGGCAAGAAGGCCCCGTACGGCTTCAAGATCAAGAAGATCACCCTGCTCGGCAACCTGGGCGAATCGCTCATCACCGGCTTCGGCATCATCCTGGAGGCCGACCAGATCAGCGAGAAGTTCCGCGGCGCCCTCGTGAAGGTCCTCAAGGCCCACAAGGGCAAGATCCCCCTTTCGCTCTACCTCCACGACAAGGCCACGGGCTACAACCTCGAATTCAACTCCAAGAAGTTCGCCGTCACCGTCAGCGAACCCTTCATCTCCGCCATCCAGAAACTCGGCCTGACCTACAAGGTCGACCATAAATAAAACAGAAAACCCCCGGCCGTCTGGCCGGGGGTTCGTCAATGATCACTTTTCGAACCGACTAGAAGGAATCATCCGTTGTTTACACACTCTTCCAGCTTCTTAAGCATACGCCGCTGACGGACAACGGTATTGAGTGTCATCTAGGTTTGCATTCTGTTTTTGCAAATATGATTATTCACACTGCAAAAAGATGGCAGTGGCGCATAGTGATGACTTGCCTTTTCATTTCCGGGAGCGCTTTACGTAAATCCTTCCACAGGAAACGCTCATATTTAGCATTGAACAGTAGCACCCAAAAGTCCATTGTGAGTTCGCCGTTAATCTTGTCTTGAGTTACCTCCTCTCCCCGTTTGATGATGTGCTGCCTGGCAACGTTTACCTGGCCGTCCAGCGCTTTTAGGGCGGGAACCGTAGAAAAGTATGTATACCAATCCTTACGGCCTGTCATCCTCTCTAGTTCCCGTATAAGAGCGTTCCTAAGGGCTACTTCATAGATGGAAAGGGACGGAAGCAGGGCTTCCGCCAACAGGATGTTCTGGCGATAATGCCGCAGCGCCTTCTTTTCCTTGCCGGGATAACGGTTGTAATACGGCCTCATTCTGGCCGATGAGAACGAATTGTCGAAAAAAGTTTTGTCGAATACTTTATTTTTCATAGTTTTGTGGTGCAGTCCCGGTAGTTCCTCTCCCAGACGTATGTGCTGGTGAAGAATCCGGGTTTTTTCTTTTTATGTCTTGCGGCAAAGATGAAAACTGATTCCGGGAAATCCAAGGACCTGTAAAAATCGTACGCAAGAAATTGTGAAATCTTTCCCGTTTGCAAATTCCGTAAACGATTATATTTCGTATTTTTGAATAGAAAATGACAGCCGTCTTCAGCGCCCCGGTCACGCTCACGCTCGACTACAGTGAAAAGGATTTCACCCTGCGGCTGGATTTCGTGCAGGAAGGCGCCTCCGGGCCCATCCTGGACAATCTGCCCGAGGATTGTCTGTCACTCATGCTCGTCCGGGGCATGTGTTCGTCCGTTACCGAGCCCGCCCCCGGCAGAATCCAGGTGGAAATGTAAAACAGAAAAACCCCGGCTCCGTTTTCCCCTGCCGCCGTCCTCAAAAGAGGCCTCTGGTGTGGATGGGACTACCGGCCGGAGCTGGCCAGGTAGTCCTTGAAGGCGGGGCGGTAGCTGTCGCCGACGGGCAGGGTGGTGCCGTCGTCGAGGGTGACGCCGTCGCGGCCGGCCTCGCGGATGCGCGCGAGATTGATGATGTAGGAGCGGTGCACGCGCATGAAGCGCCCGGGCGGCAGCATCTCCTGCAAGTTCTTGAGCCGTTCCAGGATGACGAGCGGTTCCGGGGCGTCGTCCCGCCAGATTTTGATGTATTCGCTCATCCCTTCGGCATAGCGGATGCGGTCGGGGTCGAGGCGGACGACCTTACCCTCGGAGCGGAGCTGGAGGAACTGGGGGCCGGCGGACGGGGACGCGGCATCCTTGCGCTCGATTTCCGTCTCCAGTTCCCGGATCCGGGCCGCGGAACGCGACGCCTGGACCCAATGGACGATTCCCGTGTTCGCCGCCAGCAGCAAGGCGCCCAGCAGGATCATCAGGACCTCCGGGCGGATCGGGCCCGGGCCGCCGGGGCCGCCCGGACCGTCCGGCGGCGGACCGCCGGGAATCCCGCTCAGCAGCAGCACGTACGCAGCAAACACAGCCAGCAGCACCAGCGCCGCGGCCACGTAAGCCCACGGTTTCTTCCACCGCACCAGCAAGGGTACGGCCAGGAAGTTGTGCAGCAGCAACAAAAGCAGAAAGGCGACAATCATATTAGCAAATATACGCATTTATTCCATTCGTTGAAGATTTCCGCCCGTTCGCTGAATCCGGCGGAAATTGGCAGCATTCTTGCCTCCAGGCCGGTCGTGACTAAAACCGATCCGATATGAAAAGATTGATATCCACCTTCCTGCTCCCGCTGTTGCTGATCTGCGGCGGCTGCACCTTAGACGACCCGCTCAACCCGTACGGGCAGGGCAACGAAAGCTACACCGATGATCCGGTGGACCCGGTCAATCCGGACACCTCCATCGAAGACCCCTTTGAACTGGAAGATGAAGAGGACGCGATTGCGAACACGTCCTTCGACCGAACCATTTCCATTGCGTTCAGCGCCGCGGGCGCCACGGTGACGGGCGACGACAACGGCATCGTGACCGTCGCCGGCAACGACGTGACCGTGAACAACACCGGCTCCGAGAAGATCCGCTACGAGCTCTCCGGAACGGCCTCCGACGGCTTCTTCAAGATCTATGGTGAGAAGAAGCAGGCCATCGTCCTGAACGGCCTCGACCTGACGAATCCCAACGGCGCGGCCATCAACAACCAGAACAAGAAACGTACGTTCGTGGTCGTGAACGGCGCCAACAAGCTCGCCGACGGCAGCAAATACTCGGAGACGCCCGAAGGCGAAGACGAGAAAGGCGCCTTCTTCAGCGAAGCGCAGCTCATCTTCAGCGGCAGCGGTTCGCTCAGCGTAACTGCGACCGGCGGCAAAGCCGGCATCTCCTCCGACGACTACGTCCGCGTGCTGGACGGGCCGGCGATCAGCGTCAATTCCGCCAAGGGACACGGTGTCCGCGGCAAAGACGCGGTCGTGATCGGCGGCGGCACGCTGGACATCACGGTCAAGAAGGAGGGAAAGAAGGCCATCACCTCCGACGGCACCGTCCGCATCGACGGCGGCAAGACTACGCTCACCGTTTCCGGCGGCGTGGACGACTCCGACCTCACGGACCTCTCCTCCTCGTCCGGCATCAAGGCCGACGTGGCCTTCGTGATGTACGACGGCACCCTGGCCATCACCAACAGCGGCCAGGGCGGCAAGGGCATCAGCGGCGACGCGGGCGGCCTGGTTGCGGGCGGCACGGTGACTATCGCCGTCACGGGCAGCAATTATGAAGTGACGGGCGCGGACGCCGTCGGCCTCGAGGACACCAGCTGCTCCGCCAAGGGCATCAAATTCGACGGCAAGCTCGTCATCACGGGCGGCACCGTCACGGTCTCCGCCAAGAACCACGAGGCCATCGAGGCCAAGGGCGAGATGATCATCACCGGCGGCGAGGTCTACGCCACGTCTTCCGACGACGCGCTCAACTCCGGCAGCCACATGATCATCGGCGGCGGCCGCGTTTTCGCCTGGTCCACCGGCAACGACGGCATCGACGCCAACGGCAACTGCTACCTCCAGGGCGGCATCGTCTATGTCATCGGCTCCAACACGCCGGAAGTGGCGGTGGACGCCAACACCGAGGAAGGTTACAAGCTCTACGTCATCGGCGGAACGCTCGTCGCCATCGGCGATCTGGAGCGCGGCGCCCACCTGTCGCAGGCCTGCTGGTCGGCTTCCGCGAGCAAGGACACCTGGCACGGCCTCTACGCCGACGGGCAGCTCGCGTTCGCCTTCAAGACGCCTGCCTACAACTGCTCGCTGGTGGTCTCCACCGCCGGCACCACGACCCTCAGTTCCGGCGTCACGGTCTCCGGCGACACCTTCCTCCAGGGCATGGGCGCAAGCGCCGCCAGCGGCGGCAGCAGCGTCGCGCTGACGGCCTATACCAGCAACGGCGGCGGCATGGGCGGACCCGGACAGGGTGGTCCCGGCGGCGGTCCGGGATTCTTTTAGCGGCTAAAGAAAAACGGCTTCCGAGTTGTTCGGAAGCCGTATTTTTCTTAGCCCACCGGTTATCGTGTCAACTTAAACCCGGCATCCACGCTCTTGGCGGTGGTCAGGATGTTGCCGACCGTGGCGACGCCGTAGCTCGTGGTGATTTTCTTGGCGTACTCGATCACCTTCTGGGCGAAGGTCATGAACTTCTCGCCGTTGAAGAGGATCTTGCAGCCGTTCGTGGTGGCGCTCACGGTGCCGTCGAGCTGCAGGAAGGTCAGCTGGCGGCCGAATTTCATCGTGACGGCGTTGCCGTTCTGCACATAGGTGCCGGTGATCGCGGGCAGGCGGCCGGCCTTGAAGGAGAAGCTGCCGTCCTGGTTGAAGGTGAACGTGGCCGCGCCCGGGTTGATGCCCGCCTTGCCGAGGATGTTGTCCGCCTTGGTCTCGATGGTGCTGATCGCGGCGTTGCCCGCCACGGTGCTGAGGATGTTGTCGCTCCGCACGGCGGCACCCACGCCACCGTAGGTCCAGGTGCCGGTCAGGTCCACCTGGCCGCCGCCCAGCACGCTGTTGAGCACATTGCCGACCGTCTCGCCGACGTTGCCGCCGGTGACGGAATTCAGGATGTTGCCCAGGATGTTCTGGGCGTTGGCCGCCGATGCCACCAGCATCAAGGAGCCGAGAATTGCAGCAATCTTCTTCATGTGTTATTGTTTATCGGTTGTCCATCCTTGTGCGGAGACCGGATGCTCCAGCCCGTCGGGCGAGACCAGCACGGCGCCCACTTCGGGCTGCGCCAGGTGGCCGATGATGTCGAAGGTCTGGAACTCGGTGCGGAAACGCTCGTACTGCGCGAGCGGAATCACGTAGAGCACGTGATAGTCCTCGCCGCCGTTCATCGCGGCGGACACGGGATCGAGGTTCAGCTCGCGGCCCAGGTCGAAGCTGCCGCCCTCGAAGGGAATCTTGTCGGCGTAGACCTTGGCACCGAGCCTGCTGTCGCGGCAGAGCCGCAGCAGGGCGTCCGCAAGGCCCCTTGTGACGAAGTAACCGAACGAGGGGGTGAACTTCCCGTCTTCGAGCTGCGCGGGCAAATTCGGGCTTAATTCGGGCCTTAGATAGGATCCGACGAGCATCTTGTACTGCTCGAGCGCGGCCTGGTCGGTGGAACCCTTGTCGAACTTGATGCGCTCGCGCTCCAGGACCTGCAGGCCCAGGAAGGCGGCGCCGAGCGCGCCGGACACACAGATCAGGTCGCGGGACTGCGCCTTCGGGCGGGCGGCCGAGACGGCGGCGCTGTGCCGGCCGGTCGCGGAGAGCGACACGGTCAGCCCGTTGCGCGAGGGCTGGAGATCCAGCGAAAGCTGCTTGTAGCCGTGTTCCTTCGCCGCGGCGACGATGCCGTTCCAGAGCTCCTGCACCTGCGGGAAATCCAGCTTCGCGGACACGCCCAACTGCACTGTCAGGGACTCGGGGCGCGCCAGGACGGCGTACAGTTCGCCCGTGACCTTCAGCACGGCCTTGCGGCCCAAGTGCATCAGCGGGAAGTAGACCAGGTCGAAATCGATCCCCTCCAGCAGCAGGCCGGAGGCCGTCGTGATGCACTCCTGCGGCTTCGCCTCCAGCCACAGCGGCTCGCCGAAGGGGCTGTAACCCGTCCCCTCGAACAGCTGCCGAATGGCCTCGATGCGGCCCAGTTCCGAGAAGCTCTGCGCCATCTGCTAGAGGTTGCGGAGCAGGTTGTTGAGGTTGACCTTGGCGTCGATCATCGCACGCAGTTCGGCGATGGGCACGCGCTGCTGGGTCATCGTGTCGCGCTCGCGCACGGTGACGCAGTGGTCGTTCAGGGACTCGTGATCCACGGTGATGCAGAACGGGGTGCCGATGGCATCCTGGCGGCGGTAGCGCTTGCCGATGCTGTCCTTCTCCTCGTACTGGCAGTTGAAATCGTACTTCAGCAGGTCCATGACCTCCTGGGCGAGCTCGGGCAGGCCGTCCTTCTTGACGAGCGGCAAGACCGCGGCCTTGACCGGGGCGAGCGGAGCGGGGATGCTCAGCACGACGCGGGTCTCGCCGTTCTCCAGCTGCTCCTCGTGGAAGGAGTGCGACAGCACCGCGAGGACCATACGGTCCACGCCGATGGAAGTCTCCACCACGTACGGGGTGTAGGAGGCGTTCTCCTCGGGATCGAAGTACTCGATCTTCTTGCCGGAGAACTTCTGGTGGTTGCCCAGGTCGAAGTTGGTGCGGCTGTGGATGCCTTCGAGCTCCTTGAAGCCGAACGGGAAGTTGAATTCGATGTCGGTGGCGGCGTTGGCATAGTGGGCCAGCTTCTCGTGGTCGTGGAAGCGGTAGTTCTCCGCGCCCATGCCGATGTTCACGTGCCACTTCATTCGGTTCTCCTTCCACTTCTTGAACCAGTCGAGCTCGGTGCCCGGCTTGATGAAGAACTGCATCTCCATCTGCTCGAATTCGCGCATGCGGAAGATGAACTGGCGGGCGACGATCTCGTTGCGGAAGGCCTTGCCGATCTGCGCGATGCCGAAAGGAATCTTCATGCGGCCGGTCTTCTGGACGTTCAGGTAGTTCACGAAGATGCCCTGGGCCGTCTCCGGACGCAGGTAGATGGTGTTGGCGCCGTCGGCGGTGCTGCCCATCGAGGTGCTGAACATCAGGTTGAACTGACGGACGTCGGTCCAGTTGCAGGTGCCGCTGATCGGGCAGACGATATTGTTGTCGATGATGATCTGGCGGTATTCCGCGAAGTCGGACGCCTGCTCGGCGGCCACGTAGCGGTTGTGTACCTCGTCCCACTTGGCCTGCTCGCGCAGCACGTTCGGGTTGGTAGCGCGGAACTGCGCCTCGTCGAAGCTCTCGCCGAATTTCTTGCGGCCCTTCTCGACCTCCTTGTTGATCTTTTCCTCGATCTTGCCGAGGAAATCCTCGATCAGGACGTCGGCGCGGTAGCGCTTCTTGGAATCCTTATTGTCGATAAGCGGGTCGTTGAACGCGCTCACGTGGCCGGAGGCCTCCCAGAT
>JAGCYX010000030.1 GCA_017960585.1 Bacteroidales bacterium | reverse complement strand
TTGCTGCCCAGCTCGGCCCAGCGCAGGTCCTCCCGCAGTCCGGCGCGCCCCAGCAGGTGGCGCCAGAGCCTGGCGGTGATCCCCGCCGGAGCCGTGCTGGCGGCCTGTTTCTGGGGGTTCGCGGCGGCCGCGGCGGCGATCCATTCGCGGGCGTCCGCCTCGGCGGCGTCCAGCCAGTTGATCAGCAGCGTACCCGCGTAGCCGCTTTCCGCCAGGTGGCGGGCGGCGTAGGACGACAGGCGCAGCGTCGCGGGTCCGCTCACGCCCCAGTCGGTCAGCAGCAGCGTCCCCGCTGCGCGGAATTTCGTCCCGGCGAGGCTCAGCGCCGCCTGCTCCACCACCGTCCCCATCAGGGCGCGCAGCCCCGCGTCGGGAATCTTCAGGGTGAACAGCGACGGCACGCAGTCGGTGACCTCGATGCCCTCCGGCAGCAGCCTTTCCAGCTTCTCCCGCGACATTCCCCCGACGGTAAGGACTACTTTGTCATAATCGTCCCCGACCCCTTTATAGTCATCCCCGACCTGATCGGGGATCTCCAAACAGAAGGTTCCTGAGCCTGTCGAAGGACGGATTCCTTCCACCCGGGCATTGAGCCGGACCCGCACCCCGGCGTCCCGCAGGCAGCGCTCCAGCGTCCGGACGATCTGCATCGCATCCTGGCTGACCGGGAAGACGCACTGATCCTCCTGCACCACCAGCCGTACGCCCTCCGCCTCGAACCAGCGCTGCGTGTCCTCCGGGCTCAGCACCCGCAGGGCGCGCCGCATCAGCTGCTCCCCGCGGGGATACACCTCCCCGAGGCGCTGCACGTCGCGGAATGAATTGGTGAGATTGCAGCGGCCGCCGCCCGTCACGGCCACCTTGGCCAGGAGCTTCGGCCCCGCTTCATAGATCGTCACGTCGGCTTCCGGCAGACGCCGCTTCAGGCCGATGGCGCAGAAGCACCCGGCCGCCCCGCCGCCGACGATGGCAACTTTCATTTTTCGTAGGAGGCTTCGTTGCCCGGGCACTCCTCCACCTCCACCTTGTAGCACTGCGGGATCTGCTCGCAGACCCAGCGGGCCAGGTTCT
Organism: Bacteroidales bacterium; assembly: GCA_017960585.1. Taxonomy (GTDB): domain Bacteria; phylum Bacteroidota; class Bacteroidia; order Bacteroidales; family UBA932; genus Cryptobacteroides. Next base: position 12,438 of record JAGCYX010000030.1, on the reverse strand, counting down.
CGGTGGTGGGGTTGAAGGGCAGGACTTCGTTCAGGTCGCGGTGGTCGAGCGCGCCGCAGATGCGCCGCTCGATGTCGCAGAAATCGACCACCATCCCGTCGGCGTCCAGTTCTTCGGACGCGCAGTAGACGGTGATCTTCCAGTTGTGCCCGTGGTCGGGCTCCGTCTGCGTGCCGCCGGCGAAGGAGATATGGTGGCCCGCGGCCACCTCGAGGGTTTTCTTGACCTTATACATTGCCGCTCTTGTCGATGTAGCTTAGGAACTCGTTGCGCGTCTGCGCGTTCGTGCGGAAAGAGCCGGTCAGGTAGGTCGAGGTCATCACGCCGCTCTTGCGGACGCCGCGCGATTCCTTGCACATATGCCGCCCGCGCATCATCAGCGCCATCCCGCGCGGCGGGTTCTCGGTGCCTAGCGCCTCGGTCAGCATCTCCACCACGTCGTGCACCAGGCGTTCCTGCACCTGCAGCCGCGCGGCGCAGTAGTCCACCACGCGCCCGATTTTGCTCAGCCCGAGGATGCGGCCCTTGGGGTTGGGCAGGTAGGCGAACCAGTAGTCGCCGAAGAAGGTGCGGCAGTGGTGCTCGCAGACGGAGTAGAAGGGGCCGCAGTCCACGACCATGTCGTCGTAGACGATGCCGTCCTGCCCGTTGGGGAAGGTGGTCACGACCGGCGCCTGCGCCGGGTCGTAGCCGCGGAACATCTCGCCGAACATCCGGATCATGCGGTCGGGCGTCTCCAGGAGGCCCGTGCGCGTCGGGTCTTCGCCGATGAATTCCAGCAGTTCGCGGATATGCTGTCTGGCTTGTTCTTCGCTGATCATAATTCGTAGGTGGCTGTGTTGTCTTCCGTCTCCTTGACGATCACTTTGTAGCAGTCGGGAATCTGTTCGCAGATCCAGCGGGCCAGGTTCTCCGCGGTGGGGTTGCAGGGCAGGACCTCGTTCAGGTCGCGGTGGTCGAGTTTGTCGGTCACGCGCTCCTTGATGGTCTTGAAGTCCACGACCATCCCGTTCGCGTCGAGGTCCTTCGACTTGCAGAAAACCTCGATCTCGTAGTTGTGCCCGTGCGGCCGCGCGCACTTCGTGGGATAATCGACCACGAGGTGATGGCTCGCCGCAATGCGGATCTTTTTGGAGACGTAGAACATAACCCCGCAAAGATAATAAAAATACCATCATTTACGGCTGGCGAAGCCAAAGACCCATGATAGGATCTGCCAAAAATGTCTTGCCCGATTCCATGGCTAACAGTCCCTTATCCAACAACGCTTTTCTAGTTGCTACGGAAGACGCCGATGAACCCAGTTTGTATTTACTGATGATTGCTGAAGTTGAAAAACCGTCATGAACGCCGCTGGCTACCGCCATAAGAAATCGCATCTGCACAGGGGTTAGAACCTCAGTCCGACTCTCAAAGAGAGCCGTGTTCTGAACAATCAGTTCTTCGATACCCTTTTGGACATCTTCTTCAGTTATCGTGTCGGAGGAAAACAGGAATACATACCAGCAAAGTTGCTGAACATAGGAAGAATTATAGTCAACAGCCCTGCAAATCTCCTCTATCTGCTCTTCAGAAATGTTTTTGCCGGCCGATGAAAACTTCCCGGTGATAAAGTCTCTCCAATAAGGGAGCGGAATCCTGTTCAGGTAGAGGATGTCACCAAATTTGAAGAAGGGCTTTGTCTCTTCGTCAAACAGCCCCTCCATCATATGTTTTTTGCTTCCAAACAGACAATAGGTTACATTTTTCTGATTCTGCCACACTCCCCTGAGCATCTTCTGAAAAGTCAGAGAGTCTTCGAACAAGGCAATCTGTTGAAATTCATCGATGCATACTACTATCTCCACGTTCTTCTTTTCGGCAATCTTCTGGGGAAGGGAAAGGATTGCCTCCAGGGAAGTTGTTTCTTTGGAAAGCCCGAAATCCAGATCTAACTTACTTTGTTGATCCGGAGCCAGCCGAAGCCCTACATTGATGCGTTCCAGGAAAGACTTCACGCTCTCCCACAGTTCGTCCAAAGCCGTGGAGGTTTGCTTGAAAACCGCATTGGCAAGAATCTCGCAGAAATCTGATGGGGTTTTGGCCTTGAAAACATCCATGAAAACATACAGCCTTCCTCCGTCCTTATTATCCGAGATGACCTTCTTCACAAGCGACGTCTTTCCCCATCTGCGTGGAGAGATGATAAAGGTGTTGATCCCCGCCGTAAAATTGGCAGACAGTCTTGCAGACTCCTGCTCCCGGTCGGTAAAGGACATTCCTTCTACAGGCTTACCAAATACGAATAATTGCTCCATTTCCTTCTTTTTTGCAAATGTAAGCAATTATTTAGTAAGTTGCAATTTAGTAAGTAAACATTTACCAAACAAAACAGAACAACATCGGCATCCGGCTGGAAAACAACAAAAGCGGCCCGAAGAAAGTCGGGCCGCCGTTTTGTTTATGAGGCTATTGATTAGAAGCTTGTTATACCCCCCCCCCGGAACGCGGAAAGAGCAAAAGGCATAAACACAGTTGAGGAGAAGTAATTCACTGTTAACGCTTTTTACAGGGGGCAATATAAGAACTATTTGCCGGAATAACAAGAACTTACCCCGATTATTTTCTTTTGACCCCGCGGACGGCTTCGGCTTCGAGGGGGTTGTCGGGCCAGGCGTGCTTGGGGTAGCGGCGGCGCAGTTCTTTGCGCACTTCGAAATAGGTGCCTGTCCAGAAGCTGCGCAGGTCGGAGGTGAGCTGGACGGGTTTGTATCCCGGGGAGAGGAGTTCCATCAGGACGGGCCGCTTGCCGTCGTCCACGCGCGGGGTGTCCAGCAGGCCGAAGCATTCCTGCAGCCGGACGCGCAGGACGGGGGCTTCGGCACCCTGGCGGTATTCGACGCGGATGCGGCTGCCGGTCGGCACTTCGATGTGCGTCGGGGCCAGGCGCTCCACGGCTTGCTGCTGCGCGTAGTCCAGCAGGGTCCAGAGGGCCGCCGCCAGATCAATCTTCTTGAGTTCCGCGACGGTGGTGGCGCGACCCACGAAGGGCGGCAGCCACGCGGGGGCGCTTTGCAGGACGGCGTCCGTGGACAGGTCAGGCAGCTCCAGCTCGGGGTGCCATTCCGCCACGGCGGCCACGCGCCGCTGGAGGTTTCCGACCTCTTCCGAGAAATCGAGCATCGCCGTTCCTTCTTTCTGCGCCGCCTCGCAGATGGCCTGCGTCAGCTGCTCCCTTACTCCCTCCGAAAGAGGTTTGGCGTCCACCAGGAGGCCGCCGATGCGGCGTTCGCGGCGGGCGAGGGCGGCCCCGGCCTTGCTATCCCAGACCACGCGGTCGCGGGTGCGGATGAGTTCCGGCAGGTCCTCGGGGTCCACCGGGGCCGCCAGGAAGATGCGGCCTTCCCGACCCGGGCGGACGCTCACGCTGGCCACGGCGAGCCATTCGCAGGCGGACAGGGCGTCGTCCGGGCTGACCGCCGCCAGCTCGCCGGTGGCCAGCTGGAAATGGCCCCGCCCCTCCAGCCGCGCCTTCGCCACCCGCTCGGGGTACGCCGCCGCCACCAGCGCCCCGACGGCATAGGGGTCAGCCGTCATGCCCGGCTCCTTTTGCGTCATACCCGGCTCCTTTTGCGTCATGCCCGGCTCCGACCGGGCATCTCTTCCCCCGTGGGCTCGTTTTCGGCCCAAATCGAGGCAACCCCCAGCGTTTTTCCCGGGGGTTGCCTCGAAAACGGCCTTTTTCGAGACCATCGCCCGGTACTGCTCCGCGATCTGGGCGATGCGGGCCCAGCGGCCACGCGCGCTGCGGCGGGCCGCGCCGCCGCGGTGCAGGGCCTCCAGGCGCGTAGTCAGGGACGCGTCGTTCTCCGCGGCCGCCAGCGGGTCTTTTTCTTCCAGCAGCGCTGCGATCTCCGCCGCCAGCGTGATTGCCGACGGTCCTTCGACAGGCTCAGGAACCGTGGTAAAGGCACTCCGCCTTTCTGCAGGATTAGGAACCGTCGCCCGCACCAACATCTGCGCAATGCGCGGATGGCAGGGCAGGGCGGCGAGGGCGCGACCGTGCGGGGTGATGCGCCCCTCGGCGTCGATAGCACCGAGCAGTTCCAGCAGCTGGCGGGCCTGGGCGACGTGTCCGTCGGGCGGCGGGGTCAGCCAGGCGAGGCGCTCCGGATGGCTCTCGCCCCACGCGGCGGCGTCCAGGACGGTGTTCGCCAGGTCGGCTTCGAGGATTTCGGGAACGCGCGTGGCGGCCATCCGGGCCTCCGTGGCCGGGCTCCAGAGGCGGTAGCAGACACCCGGCGCCACGCGTCCCGCCCGGCCGCTGCGCTGGTCGGCCATGTCGCGGCTGATGCGCACCGTCTCCAGGCGGCTGAGGGCGTTCTGCGGGTCGAAGACCAGGCGCCGGCAGAAGCCACCGTCCACCACGACGCGCACGCCCTCGATGGTCAGCGAGGTCTCGGCGATCGGCGTCGCCAGGACGATCTTGCGGCTGCCGGCGGGGCTCGGCGCGATGGCCGCCCGCTGCTGTTCCGGCGGCAGGAGGCCGTATAAGGGATAAATGGTTGCGGGAGATTCGCCGGTCGGTCCTTCGACAGGTTCAAGAACCGATGACGAATGACGTACAATAGCGCCGGGGAGATCCCCGGTCGAGCCGGGGATGACGGGAGAGAGCAGTTCCGCGCAGCGGCGGATCTCCCCTTCGCCGGGGAGGAAGGCGAGAATGTCGCCGTCGTGATCACGCAGCGCCACCCGGACCCAGTGTGCGACCCGCTCCGCCACATCCTCGGCCGTCGCCTCCTCGGGCGTATGCCGCACGTCCACCGGGAACATCCGCCCGGCGCTCTCGAGCAGGGGTGCGTCCAGCGCCGCGCACAGGGCGTCGGTGTCGATGGTCGCGGACATCAGCAGGATGCGCAGGTCCGGACGGAGCAGCTGCTGCGCCTCGCGGGTCAGGGCCAGCGCGACGTCGCTCTGCAGGCTCCGCTCGTGGAATTCGTCGAAGATCACGACGCCGACGCCTTCCAGCGCCGGATCGTCCACCAGCATCCGCGTCAGGATGCCTTCGGTGAGCACCTCGATGCGCGTCTGGGCGGACACCCGGCTCTCGAAGCGGACGCGGTAGCCCACCGTCCGCCCCACCGGCTCACCGAGCAGCGCGGCCATCCGCTCCGCGATCTGCCGCGCCGCCAGCCGCCGGGGTTCCAAAACCAGAATCTTCGTGCCAGGGGCAAATCGGGGTGTTTCTGCCCCTGGCAGCCAGTCGGTACTACCACCATACAAGATGGTTAACGGTAAAATCGTCGACTTGCCAGCACCGGGCGGCGCCGTCACCACCAGGCGCGGAGAATCCGCCAGCGCCGCATTCACGGCGTCAGCAATCTCCAGCACAGGCAGCTCGGGCAGTTTCATCCCTGCAAAGATAGGAATTTGCCGCCGTTTTTCTATGAGCTGGAAGTGGCTGACGCTGAGCGTATAAAACAATAAGCATTTGAATAATAATCAGTTGCAGCTCACAAGCCGCTAGGGACGCCGGGTTTACGGCCGGGCGCCGAAGGAGGGGCGGGGCGCCACGAGGGGCTCGCCCATCGCGGAGGCCTCGGCGTCCGCATCATCCAGCTTCCACACCATGAACTGCGGCGTGGCGGCCGTGTACGGCGTCCATTCGCCGCCGTCCGGGCCGTTCGGGTCGCCATACTTGGCGAAGTTGGACCAGGCGGTCAGCATACGCTCGGACAGATCCCAGTCGCCCTGCGTCCAGGGACGCCAGCAGTGCTCCAGCGACTTGAACACGAACCACAGGTCGGAAGAGTGGAAGGCGCCCTGCAGCACGTTCGGCCGGCCGTCGGTCGGTAGCGGACGCGCGAACTGGTAGGTGTAGGCCTTGCCGCCCATCTCCTCGCGGTTCAAGGCGAATTCGCGGATCTGGTCGCCCATGTTGCCGGAATCGTTCAGCGTGTAGCCGATCATATAAGGAACCTGCGCCAGCGTGCCGTCGATGCAGGCCTCGTCGAAGGTCTCCGGCAGCACGTAGCCGTCGATGTACGGACTGATGGGCATCGCGGACAGGATGCTCCGCTTGCCGGTGACGGCGGTGTAGATGCCGCCCAGCGCGTAGATGGTCTCCGTGGACGCGGCACGCATCTTCTTCAGGTCGGTGAAACCGCCCCAGTCCATCACCTCCTTCACCGACTGCTCGGCTTCCGCGAGGGTGGCCTGCTGCTGTGCGGGCAGGGCCGGACCGCCGGGGAACATCGGCTGGGCCGGCTTGCGCGGATCCACCAGGCCGCTACCGCTCATGATGACGGCCTTGTTGAACAGGCCGCGCGCCAGCGGCGAAGCGCTCAGGAACTTCACGCTGCGGGAACCGGCGCTCTGGCCGAAGATCATCACGTTATCGGGATCGCCGCCGAACTGGGCGATATTCTTCTTGACCCACTTCAGCACCTCGATCTGGTCCAGCGTGCCCCAGTTGCCCGTGGCATGCTCCGAATCTTCCGCTGAAATCTCAGGATGCGCGAGGAAGCCGAACGGGCCCACGCGGTAGTTGAACGTGACCAGGACCACGTCCTTGCCGCCCCAGTACTTGCCGTCGAACTCCGGCTCGCTGCCCCAGCCTTCGCGCAGGCCGCCGCCGAAGATCCACACGGCCACGGGCAGCTTCTTGTCCACCTGCCCGGGGGCCTTGGTCCAGACGTTCAGATAGAGGCAGTCCTCGCTGTAGGGCGCTTCGTCGCCATAGCCCCACTCCGTGGTGTAGCCGCCGGGATAGTGCGCCGCCTGGAACGGCGGATGGCCGAAACTGTCGCACACGCGCACGCCTTCCCAGGGGACGACGGGCTGCGGCGCGCGCCAGCGGTTCTCGCCGATGGGCGGAGCCGCATAGGGGATGCCGCGGAACACGGTGACGCCGGGAGCGTCGGTCAACTGGACGCCCTGGATCTGGCCGCCCTCGATGGTGAGGACGGGATTTTCCGAAACGGAAGCGCACGCGGCCAGGCCCAGCGTGGCAAGGAGAATCAACAACTTTTTCATATAAGAGTTGGTATTTTGTTTCACTTTTCAGCCAAGTTAGGAAGACTATTCCGGACCCGCAAGAGCGGCGTTCTTCTATGACCAAAAATTATAACAAATTGACGGATACGGAGAAAATGTCTATATTTGCAGCCATGATGCGACACAATACTGCAAAATGGCTCGGTTCGCTGCTGTTCCTTGTGGTCCTGGCAGCGGGTTGCGGCGTCCTGTCCCAGAACGCCACCGAGCGCCGGGCCGAGGAGGCCCGCGTGGCGGCGCTGACCCAGCAGCGGCTGGACGCGCGCCAGTATCGCATAGCCATCGAATATATGTATCCCACCCGCGGCGCCAGCCGCTACGTGGGCGGCGACAGCTATTCCCTGACGATAGACGGGGACAAGATCAACTCGCACCTGCCCTACACCGGCGTGGCCTATCAGGTCCCCTACGGCGGCGGCAAGGTGCTGAACTTCGAAGATACGATTGAGGAATATGTCGAAGAAGCGGCCGCCTCCGACCGCCGCGTCTTCGTCATCTCCACCGACAACGACGAGGATTTCCTCGTCTACCAGCTCACCGTCTACGACAACGGCAAGGCGGACCTGCTGGTCCGCGCCAAGAACCGCGAGCAGATCAGCTACCGCGGCCACTTGGATCCCGACGCTTTCCCGGAGAAGTAATCTATTTCGCCGCGGCGAGTTCCGACAGCCAGATTTTCAGATCGGCCATCCAGGCATCGCGATACGCGAAGTTCAGGTGGTCGGCCCAGCCGTGCCCGCCCGTCGGATAGATGTGCAGCGCGGCGGGCACGCCGTGTCCCCGCAGGGCCTGGTAGTAGAGCAGGCTGTTCTCGCAGGGCACCACGGTGTCGTCGGAATTGGCCATGATGAACGCCGGCGGCGTGTCGGCCGTTACCTGCTTCTCGTTGCAATATTTCGCGCGCAGCGCCTGCGACGGCTCATCGCCCAGCAGGAAGTGGGCCGAGCCCGCGTGGGTGATGGCCGGGTCCAGCGAGATGACCGGATAGAAGAGGATCTGGAAATCCGGACGCTCCTCCGGCTTCGTGAAGTGCGTGGCCGCCGTCGCGGCGAGGTGTCCGCCCGCCGAGCAGCCGGCGATGCCCAGCTGGGTGAAGCCGAACTCGGCAGCGTGCGCCTTCAGGATGCGCATCGCCTCGTGCACGTCGTCCAGCGGCACCTCGTAGTGCCCGTTCGGGAGCCGGTACTTCAGCACCGCATACACGATGCCCTGGTCGGTGAACCATTTCGAATTGGCATAGCCTTCCGTCTTGTCCCAGACGTCGACGTAGCCGCCGCCCGGGCAGACGAGGATGGCCAGCCCGTTGGGCTTTTCGGGCAGGAACAGGGCCAGGGTGGGCTTGGTCACATTGGAGACGTGGTTGCCGTAGTCCTTCTCTTCGCCGGTCAGGCCGTTGTCGGTCGGCGCGCCGTCGGGCCAGAGGTTGAACAGGAGGTCCGGCTGCGGGAAATTGAACACCGGTCGCGCCGGCTGGGCCAGGGCGACGAGGGGCAGGAGGCAGAGTGCCAGGCTGAGGATTCGTTTCATGGTATGGTTCTTAGTTCGATTCGTAAAGATACAAGAAATCGGCCAAAAATTCGTATACTTGTATTCAGTTTTAGTGTATCATCGTAATGAGAAGAATCCATCTGTTTTTGATCGTCGCGGCGCTGTTCGCCGCCGCGGCCTGTACGCACGAAATGAAAACCGCCACCGCCGCCGACCAGGGCAAGCTCGAGCTCGAGGGCCAAGAAGGCTACGGCTGCAGCTGGTCGTATTCGATGGAATACGTCACCGAGGGCCTGAGCCAGGAGGTGACGGACAAGATCAACCAGACCATCATCGAGACGGGCATCGGCTACGACCTGGCCGGCATGCCGCCCGTGGTTCCCACCTACTGCCAGCACTGGCTCGAGGACATCGACGCCGAGTATTCCGCGTTCGCGGACGAGGTGCTGCCGGAGCTGGACGAGGACGACGAGCCCTGGATGATGAACTGGTCGTACTCCCTGAGCGGATCCTTCTCCACCGGCTGCGCCGCGCGCCATCTCCGGACCTACGAGGTGATGGACGACAGCTATACCGGCGGCGCCCACGGCTCGACATATAATACTTTCCTGGTCTTCGACATGACCACCGGCCAGCGGATCACCGAGGCGGACCTGTTCAAGGACGGGTACGACTCGGAGATAGCCGGGACCCTCAACGACCGGGTCCTGGACGGCCTGGACGAGGAGCTCTGGGACGCCGTCTACGAAGTGCCCCTCCCCAACGGCAACTTCTCCGTGGACGAGAAAGGCCTGACCTGGCACTACAACCCCTACGAGATCGGCCCCTACGTCCTCGGCTTCCTCACCGCCACCTTCACCTGGGACGAACTCGCCCCGTACCTGAAGTAGCCCGCCCCATTTTTTGCCCCTCCGTCCACAAATCGGCCCATTTTGTGGATGGCACCCGCAGTTGCCGAACAGGTGTCCAGCAACACCTATTGCAGAAACGGCCGATTAACCTTCCAGGGTCTTCTTGACGAGGAAGTCGATGAAGGCGTTGCGGCTTTTGAAGCCGGTCGGGATAGCCACGTACAGGTACCAGGCGCCGGGATACTCCCAGTTCCACTGGAAATAGGAATCCACCGGGTAGGGGTCGACGACCGTGTCGATCCCGGGGTTGACCGCCTGGACTTTCTCCAGGACCTTTTCGTGAATCCGGGCCCGGAACTCCGCCGCCTCCGCCAGATCCTTCTCGCTCGGCGACGGCATATCGTATCTTGAAGACTCCTTTTCCATCTGTACGTTTTTCCTGTTGGGGTTCCTGTTGAAGCTGGTAGTGAAATGTGGTTTCAGGGCGGTTACCCCTGAAAGAGTTTGTCGTAGAATTCGATAGGGTTGAAGGTCGGGATGTGGGTATAGTTCTTATATTTCCCGTCCCGGGTGATGATGTAGTCGGACTGAATTCTTTCTGCACAGGCCACTTGGGCGGAATCTTCATAATCCGGAATTGTGCTTTTGTTGGCCTTGGCCAGGTCGTCTGCAGTGATAGCTTCTACGGACAGGATGCCGGAAAGCAGGGAGACGGCGGACCGAAAGAGGTCTATGGGCAGTTTGCGTTGCTGGGTCTGGATGTAGGAGGCGTCAATGAAGGATTGAGTGGTGGTGTGTGCCTGGAAGGCGCCTTTCTTCGCTGCTGTGAGTAGGGAAAGCGCTTTCTCGTGACAATCTCGCGTATCGTCGAGAATGTCGAGAATCACGTTGGTATCAAAGAAGATCGTCATTTCGATAGGATGTATTTCGCCTTGTCGTCAAGTTCTTCGTGACTCGTCGTGACGCCGCTGAGCGTCTTCCCCAGCGCACGAAGGGTCTCGTCCGGGACGAATTCGGCCGGATTCAGTTTGGGGAATTCTTCCGGGAGTTCTTTCTCCAGGATCGAAACCATATAGTTGTTGACAGAACGTCTTTGGCGTTTAGCGTTCTGCTTGATGCGTTGATAGAGAGATTCGCTCATGCGGATGATGGTTTGTCTCGTGGTTTCCATGCGATGATAACGTTTCTGCAAAAATATAATAAAACGTTATCATTTGCAAATAATATTATCATAATGTACTGCCGGCTCTGCAGCCGCACATTTACAAAGAAAGGGCATTTCCTAGATTCTGCCAAGAACCTGTAAAATTCGTACGCAAGAAATTGTGAAATCTTTCCCGTTTACAAATCTCGTAAACGTTTAAAACAGAAGTCTCATCTTGCAGAAACGGGCGATTTTTCGTAAAATTGTAGTCCGCAAAAGCACTATTACTGATATGAAAAGAATCCTTTTGACTTTCGTCGCGCTCGCCATGGCATTGTCCGTCGGCGCACAGGACAAGAATTTCCACATCTTCATCTGCATCGGCCAGTCCAACATGGAGGGCAACGCCCGCGTGGAGGATCAGGACCGCGAGGGCATCAGCCCGAATTACCTGATGATGGCCGCGGTCGACTATCCCCAGATGGGCCGCACGAAGGGCGCGTGGTACCCCGCCGTGCCGCCGCTCTGCCGCGAGAACACCGGCCTGACGCCGGCCGACTACTTCGGTCGCACCTTGCTGGAGTATCTCCCCGCGGGGCACAAGGTCGGTATCATCAACGTGTCCGTGGCTGGCTGCAAGATCGACGCGTTCATGAAGGATCGGGCCGAGGAATACGGCCAGACCGGCGCCGACTGGCTGCAGAACATCATGAAGATCTACGACGGCAATCCCTACGAGTACGTGGTCAAGCTGGCCAAGCAGGCCCAGAAGGACGGCGTGATCTCCGGCATCCTGCTGCATCAGGGCGAATCCGATCCGGACGACTGGACCTGGCCCGACAAGGTCAAGAGCATCTATGAGAATTTCCTCGCGGACCTCGGCCTGACCGCCGAAGCCTGTCCGCTGCTGGCCGGCGAGGTCGTCAACAGCGACCGCGGCGGCGTCTGCGGCCCCATGAACCGCATCATCGGAACCCTTCCGCGCGTCATCCCGACCGCCCACGTCGTATCCTCCAGCGGCTGCGCGGAGAACTTCGACCGGCTGCACTTCAGCGCCGCCGGCTACCGCCAGCTCGGCCGCAACTACGCTATGACCATGCTGCCGCTGATGCATGTCGGCGTCGAGTCCCCGATCGTGCACAGCATGCCGCGATTCCCGGGTATGGGCGGCGGCCCGAGGCCCGGCGGTGCCAACATGCCTCCCCGCCCGATGACGCCCAACGTGACCTTCAACGTCGTCGCTCCGCAGGCCTCCGAGGTGTTCTTCACCTCCGACTTCACCGAGGGCAAGCTCCCCATGACCCGCAACAACAACGGCGTCTGGAGCATCACCCTCCAACCCAAGGAAGCCGGCACGTTCAAGTACTCCTTCATCGTCAACGGCGCCACCATCGCCGACCCGCTCAACCCCGACTCCGACGGCACGCAGAGCCTCCTGACCGTCTCCGCGAACTGACCCGCCGCTCCGGCGGAGGTGTGGTACAGGTCGGCTTTGATGTTGTTCAGGAGCGTGCTGCGGCTCCAGCCTTCGGAGGCGGTGCGGAGGAGATAGAATAGGGCTTCATCGAAGGTCTTGCATTTGGAGAAGATTCCAATATGGTGCTCCGGAATGCCCTTTTCTTGTAACACTCGTTTGATGGAGATCCCTTTCTCCCGGCTCTCCGCCTGGATCTCTTCGATTTGTTCTCGGGTTATCATAAAACTGTTGGTTTGATATTAGTGAGGCAAAGTTACAGCCTACTTAGTCAAACCAACAGTCGTACTTTATCGTATGCTTACGGATGGCAGGATGTGTTAAAACAGAAAAAGCGGCCCACCATGGCAGGCCGCCCTTAAACCTCTTTTTTCAACTTGCCTCCGCAAGCGGTAGGTCAATGCTTGCCCCGGCGGAACCGAGGGCAATCATGTATTGCTATTCTC
>JAGCYX010000029.1 GCA_017960585.1 Bacteroidales bacterium | reverse complement strand
TGGCGTCGCTGTGTGCCGCCGCCGGCGCTTTCGCGCAAAACTGGGACGGCCCGCAGTGGGCGGTCGTCAACTCTTCCACAGCCTTCCTGCGGCTGAAGCCGGACTATGAGTCGGGCAACGAAACCACCTGCCTGATGGGCACGGTGCTGCGCGTCAAGGGCGCCGAGCGCTACTGGCGCCTGGTGGACGCCCCGGACTACAAGGACGTCTGGACCACGCAACTGAACCTCGCCTTCATGGACGAGGCGGGCAAGGACGCCTGGATCGCCGCGCCCAAATACGTCTGTGTCGCGGAATACACCCACCTCTTTGCGGAGCCGTCCACCCTGGCGGACCGCGTGTGCGACTTCACCCTCACCGACCTGGTGCGGAAGGGCACGGAGGAGCGCCGCGGCTGGGTGCAGGTCTTCCTGCCCTCCGGCCAGGAATGCTGGGCGCGCGCCTACGACGTGATGGATTTCGACGAATGGGTCCGCACCCGCGAAGCCGGCCGGGACAACTTGATCGCCATCGCGCGCCGCTTCCTCGGCACGCCCTACATGTGGGGCGGAGCGAGCGTCAAGCACTTCGACTGCAGCGGCTTCACGCAGTTCGTCTACCGCCAGTGCGGCATCGTCCTGCCGCGCAACGCCCGCGAGCAGATCCACACCGGCGAGGAGATTCCCTACGACTTCGACCAGATGCTTCCCGGCGACCTGATCTTCTATGGCACGCCCGCCACGGCGCGCAAGCCGATGGTGGTCGCGCACGTGGCCATGTACTACGGCGACAAGAAGATCATCCACTCCTCGCAGGTCGTCCGCATCAACTCCCTGACCCCGGAAGGGGCGGATTATTACGAGCGTTCCAACCCCCTCGGCGTGCGCCGGATTCTCGGCCACGTGGACACGGGAGAGGGCATCCGCAGCGTCGCCGCGCGCCCGTGGTACTATTAATTAATGACTTTAATACTTGCTTTTTTCATAATTGTTTTCTTTTTTTGCGTCGGATTTAGTAGTGTAAACAATCCGTTTTAACACAGATGTACTTATGAAAAAGGTAAAACTGTTCCTGGCGTGCCTGCTGGCAATCGCCACGACAGGCCTTTACGCACAGAACGTCACCGTCAAGGGTTCTGTCTCCGACAGTACCACCGGTGAACCCCTTCTGGGCGTGACGGTCGTTGTCCAGGGAAGCACCACCGCCTACGCATTGACCGATGCCGCCGGTGCTTTCTCCCTCTCCGCTCCGAAAGATGCTGTCCTCGTCTTCAGCAGCATGGGCTACAAGACGAAGGGCGTTTCGCTCGACGGAAACACCACTCTGAATGTGACCCTTGAACCGGACACCGAGTACCTCGACGAGGTCGTGGTCACGGCGCAGGGTCTGACCCGCAAGCAGAAGGCCATCGGCTACTCCGCCCAGGTCCTCTCCGACGAGAAACTGACGCTCACCCACAGCTCCGACATGGGTAACTCCCTGGCCGGTAAGATCGCGGGTGCGCAGTTCTGGGGAGCCGGCGGCGCCACCTTCAACGAGGGTTCCATCGTCCTCCGCGGCGCCACCTCCTACAGCGACGCCAAGGGTAACGCCCCGATCTACGTGATCGACGGCACGATCGCTTCCGCTTCCGCCATCAACATGGACGACGTGGAGAGCATGAACGTCCTGAAGGGCCCCTCCGCGACCGCCCTGTACGGTTCCCGCGGCGCCAACGGTGCGGTGATCATCACCACCAAGAAGGCCCAGGAGGGTGTTTCTTCCGTGGAATTCACCCACACCACGTCCGTCGAGACCTACTACAATCACATCCAGCTCAACAACCTCTACGGTGGTGGCTCCATGACCGCCGGCCTGAGCGCCGCCGCAGCCAAGGTCGCCGATCCCAAGTCCATTGACTGGACTTCTCCGAAGACCCTCCTCGAGGACCTCGGAGACGGCACCTACGCCATGGACTACTATTCCGACGAGAACTGGGGTCCCCGTTTCGACGGCACCACCATGGTCCGCCCGGCTATCTCCTGGGATCCTACTTCTCCGAAGTACGGCACCGCCGAGCCCTGGGAGGCGCGTCTGAACCTGAGCGACCTGACCCGTGCGGCCTGGTCCCATAATACCAGCATCGCCTTCTCCAAGTCGACGAAGGGCATGAGCACCCGCGTGTCGTTCACCAACCTGGACCGTCAGGGTGTCATGTACAACTCCAAGGCCATCCGCCGTTCCTTCAGCCTCGCCACGACCGTCAAGCCGAACAGCTGGCTGACCGCCGACTTCAGCTACCGCTATCGTTTCCGCGAGAACCGGAACGCCGCCACCGAAGGTTACAGCGCCGACGGTAACGTCGTCTGCGACTTCGTCCAGTGGGGCCAGACCAACGTGAACATCAAGGACTACATGGACTGGCAGCGCCCGGACGGTTCCTGGCGCCCCTGGAACATCGTTTCGACGGACGACATCTCCGCGAACTTCCATGACAACCCGTACGCCACGCTTGCGAACTACAACAGCAAGTCCACCTTCAACTACCACCTCATCGCGGCCGACATCTACGCCACCCTGCCTGCGAATATCCGCCTGGGTGTCCGTGTGAACAACTACATCAACGATCGTCAGTATGAGGAGAAGCACGGTACCGGTTCCATCAACTGGGTGTCCAGCTTCCGCACCTACCACGTGCAGGACAACGACTTCACCGCGCAGGCCTACCTGACCTGGGGCGACCAGTTCGTGGACGACCGCCTCTCCGTGGAGGCCGCCGCCTTCGCCGAGGCCCGTCAGTACGACTACCGCTATCTGAACAGCTCCACCAACGGTGGTCTGTCCGTGATCGACTACTACAACCTGAAGGCTTCCTCCAGCACCTATTCCACCAACAACGAGGAGCAGCACTTCAAGACCCGTTCCTTCTTCGGTACGGCTACCATCGGCTGGGACGACCTCGTCTATCTCGACGGTTCCATCCGCTACGACATCGACTCCCGTCTGCCGGCCGACAACAACGGCTACCTCTACGGCGGCGGTTCCCTGTCCTTCATGGCCAGCAAGCTCATCGACGCCTCCTGGCTGAACTTCTGGAAGATCCGCGGTTCCGTGGCCCAGGTGGGCTCCACCGTCGGCGCCTACAACATCTATCCGACCTACACCATCGGCACCAAGAAGAACGGCCAGACCACGATGTATGAGCCGAACACCCTGAAGAACGAGCACGTCCTCCCGACCATCTCGACTTCCTACGAGATCGGTACCGAGTTCAAGCTCTTCGGCAACCGTCTCTACGGTGATATCAACCTGTACCGCAAGGATACCAAGAACGACATCATCGACGCGAACGAGCTTCCGCAGTCCGGTTACTCCTTCCGCAAGATCAACGCCGGTCTGGTGCGCAACCAGGGTATCGAGATCATCCTCGGCGGCACGCCCGTCCAGACGCGTGACTTCACCTGGAACCTGAGCGCCAACTTCGCGAAGAACAACAACACCCTCCTGGAGCTGACCGCCGACCAGGACGAGTACACCATCTACTGGACCCGCTTCTACTATGCGTGGTACAACAAGGCCATCAAGGGCTCCCCGATCGGTGTCATCACCTCCGCCGCCCGCTGGAAGAAGACCGAGGACGGCACGCCGGTCCTGCAGAAGGGCAACGACACCTGGGGTGACGTCCGTCCGGTGTACGATGTGAACCGCGAGGAAGTCGTGGGTAATGTCCAGCCGAAGTTCACGGGTGGTTTCTCCCAGGATTTCCGCTACAAGAACTGGTCCCTCGGCATGTCCCTCGACTATGTGGTCGGCGGCCAGCTGGTTTCCTGGACCAACATGTGGGGCACCGGCTCCGGTGTCTTCGCCTCCACGGCCAAGGTCAACGACCGCGGTGTGAACGAGCGTGAGCCCGTCGCCGTGGGCGGTGGTGTGCACATGGTCGGTGTCGATGCCGAAGGCAACCCGATGGACGGCTACGTGGACGCCTACCAGTACTACCACTACAAGGCCTACTACGACTGCGACTCCTGGGTGTTCGACCGCACCTACGTCAAGCTCCGTGAGGTCTCCCTCAAGTATCAGCTCCCCAGCAAGTTCCTGCAGAACCTGGGCATCGGTATCACCAAGGCGAGCGTCGCCTTCGTGGCCACCAACCCCTGGCTGATCTACTCCGCCTGCCCGAACCTCGATCCTTCCGAGATCGCGGGTGTCGAATACAACTTCCTCGAAGGTGGACAGGCCATGTCCACGCGCACCTTCGGTGTCACTGTCAATGTCACTTTCTAAAACAGGAGGAACTATCATGAAAAAGTTATATAGCATCCTGCTTTCCGTATTGACGGCTGCGATTCTTTTCACTGCTTGCAACAAACAGGAATTCATCGATCTGAACAAAGATCCGAACAACCCTTCCACCGCTTTCACGAGCTATATGTTCACGAACGCCTGTACGTACGTGCCGTATTTCGTGCTGGGTAGAGCTACCAACGGTTATGATCCCTGGCAGCAGGAGTGGGCCGGTTATCTCTCCGAATCCAAGAACAACCAGTATGGTCCGCTGTCCACGACGGCGCAGTACTCCGATGTCGGTAACATCTACCTGTATGCGCTCCGCAACCTGGATCAGATCATCAGGATGAACGAGGACCCGGAGCAGAAGGGCCTCTCCAACGTGCTCATCTTCGGTTCCAACGCGAACCAGATCGCCGTTGCGAAGACCCTGTCCGCGTACTATTACATGTCGCTGACCGACATCATCGGCCCCATCGTCCTCTCCGAGGCGTTCAAGGGCAAGAGCGATGATATCTGGAAGCCCAAGTACGACTCCCAGCAGTCCGTATACGAGCAGCTGGACAAGATGCTCAACGACGCCTACGGCCAGTTCGACCCGTCCGGGGCGCTGGACGGCTCGGCCGATGTCCTGTACGGCGGCGACGTGGACAAGTGGAAGAAGTTCAATGCTTCCCTGCGTATGCTCCTCGCCATCAAGCTGTGCGACGTGGATCCTGCCACCGGCAAGGCCCGCTTCGCCAAGGCTTACAGCGACGGCGGTATGACCGACAACAAGGACAACTTCATGTACACCTACGACGACCTGACCTGGAACCGCCTGTACTACTGGGTGAGCCCGGATTACGACGGCGCCGGTTTCAACGCTGTTCCGAACAAGTTCATCGTGGATCAGATGAAGGAATTCAAGGACAACCGTATGTGGGCTTACTTCGATATCGAAGGATATCGCGGCTCCCGCGACCCGGAAGTCTTCCCGCGTGACCAGTACGCCTCGTTCTACGGTGTTCCGTTCGGCCTGTCCAGCAACGATGCCGTGAACGCTTGGACAAGTTGTTGCGCCTCTATTAATAAAAACCTCCTTTCGATGACCGCCACCATCCCGGTGATTCCCGCCGCCCGCGTGCTCTTCACCGAGGCTGAGGCCGCCCTCAGAGGCTGGATCTCCGCAGACGCCAAGAAGCTCTACGAGGCCGGTATCGCCGCGTCCTTCGAGCAGTGGGGTGTCAGCGGCGCTGCCGACTACATCGCCAGCCCGGCCGTTGCCTATAATATCGGAAACGCTCTCGAGCAGATCGCACTCCAGCGCTGGATCGCTTCCTACATGTCCGACGGTGTCGAGGCCTGGTCCGACTGGCGTCGTCTGGACATCCCGAAGATGCCCGTGGGCCCTGGCGCATACGACAACGGCAACACGCACTATCCGTATCGTCTCGGTTTCTACAGCGACACGGATGTCGCCTACAACAAGGACAACTATTTGGAGGCCGTGCAGATGCTCCGCGGTGGCGTGGACGATGTGAACAGCCGCCTGTGGTGGGATGTCGCCGACAACTGGGAAGGCGTCCTCGCCGCTGAGGAATGCACCCCGCCCGCTCTTTAGGAAGTTTTCCTGGAAATACGGGAACATGAACAGAGCCTCGGCAGTTGTCTGCCGGGGCTTGTTTTTTTATTGGGTAATAATGACTACCTTTGGAGAAGAATAACACTACCGATATGAAAAAGATTCTCCTTATGCTTGCCGGCTGCCTTTTCTGCGCTGCCTCCTTCGCGCAGGAGCCGGTCACGTTCACGGCCGAACAGGACCACCAGAACATGCTGGACCAGCTGGGCATCAAGTCCATCCGCCGCGGCTTCGACGCGGACGAGAGCAGCCCCTTCGCCGCCAACTACGACGAGAGCAAGGCCAACCCCTATCCCGTTCTTCCCGAGATCCTGAAGACGAACGCGGGCAAGAAGGTGACCACCGCCAGGCAGTGGTGGGAGGTCCGCCGTCCCGAGATCGTCGAGGGCTTCGAGAGCGAGGTGTACGGCCGCGTGCCGGCCAATGTGCCGGGCGTGACCTGGATCGTGGAGGCCGAGGAGATCGAGTTCGTCGGCCGCATCCGCGCCAAGGCCAAACAGCTCCGCGGCCACGTGGACAATTCCGCCTGCCCGTCGATCAACGTCGACATCAAGATGGTCGTGGTGACGCCTGCCGACGCGCAGGGCCCCGTGCCCGTGCTGATGATGTTCGGCCAGGCGAACCTGCCGAACCCCGTGAAGCCGGGCGGAGACGACATGGCCGTCATCAACCGCACGCTGCGCCGTCTGCTGGAGAACGATCCGGAGACGGCCGAGCTCATGAAGAAATATCCCGCCTGGCAGCCCTTCGAGCCTGCCAATCCTTTCGCCGCGTTCATGCGCCCGCAGCAGCAGGCGCCCGGTCAGGATCCGCCGTCCAACCAGCAGCTGCTGGCCGCCGGCTGGGGCTATGCGATGATCGATCCGTCCAGCATCCAGGCTGACAACGGCGCCGGTCTGACCCGCGGCATCATCGGCCTGACGAACCACGGCCAGCCGCGCAAACCGGACGACTGGGGCTCCCTGCGCGCCTGGGCCTGGGGCGCCGCGCGCGGTCTGGATTATCTCGAGACCGATCCGGACGTGGACGCCAAGCACGTAGGCATCGAGGGCGTGTCCCGCTACGGCAAGGCCGCGCTGGTGACGCTGGCCTTCGAGGATCGCTTCTACATGGGCCTGATCGGCTCTTCCGGCAAGGGCGGCGCCACGCTGCACCGCCGCATCTTCGGCGAGGGCCTGGAGAACCTCTCCAACTCCGGCGAGTATCACTGGATGGCCGGCAACTACATCAAGTACGACGCCATCGAGTCGAAGACCGGCGCCTGGAACGCCGGGATGCTGCCGGTTGACTCCCACGAGCTCATCGCGCTCTGCGCCCCGCGCCTGGTGTTCATCAGCTACGGTGTTCCCGAGCAGGGCGACGCCCTGTGGCTGGACCAGTACGGCAGCTGGCAGGCGACCATCGCCGCCGGCGAGGTGTTCAAGCTCCTCGGCGCCAAGGACCTCGGTCTGTCCAACGACTATCGCAAGGAGCCCATGCCGGCCGTACTCACCGGCTTGCTGGACGGCGAACTCGCCTGGCGCCAGCACGACGGCGGCCACACCGACGGCCCCAACATGAAGTACTTCATCGATTGGGCCTCCGGCAAGATGGGCTATAAGAAATAGCTGATTTCTCCTTAGCCCGGGCGGGCGCAGGCCTCCGCCCCGAACCAAAAACAGCGAAGGCGACCGACTCGGTCGCCTTCGTTGCGTTCTTTTGTCTTGTCATTCCCGGCTTGACCGGGAATCTCAAATTACACACATGCTCCTAACGAGTTGCAATCTGTCCCGATAGGAGCATTTTACCCCCTATTTTGCTTCTACCGGGACACTGTCGGGCCCGTTAGGCGCACCTGGGGCTCTCTTTACTAGTCGGTATGATTCCGGAGCAAGCCCGGGATGACTACCAGGGGCAAAAGGTGGGTGTTTTGCCCCTGGCAGCAGAGGGGTGGGACCGATATTGGGCAATAACGAGCCAACCCCCGGCGTTTTTTTGCGACAATTCCCAGTTCATACAAGCTTGTAAAGATTTGCAATCGGCAGGCATTTGAATTAACTTTGTAGAAAACGACGAAGCCATGAAGGATTTTCAGTTGCTCATTTATAATACCCCAACGGAGGACGTAAAGGTAGACGTAGTTCTGGTCGATGAAACTATCTGGGCCACGCAGAAGGCGATGGCAAATCTGTTCGGCGTTCAAGTGCCGGATATCAGCAAGCATATTAAGGATATCTTCGAATCGGAAGAATTGAGAGCAGATGTGACTGTTTCCAAAATGGAAACTGTCGTGCAGAGGGGCTTCAGAGGCCAAATTCCGGATTTGGTGTCGTATTATAATCTTGATATGATTATCGCCGTCGGCTACCGCGTCTCTTCGGCCCGCGCTACCGCATTCCGCATCTGGGCAACAGGCATCTTAAAGGAGTATATCAAGAAGGGATTCGTGCTGGACGATCGCCGGATGAAGGATGGCGGAGCCCTTTTCGGCAAGGACTATTTCCGGGAACTATTGGAACGTGTCCGTTCCATCCGGACCAGCGAACGTAGAATTTGGCAGCAGATCACGGATATATATGCCGAGTGTAGTATCGACTATGACCGCGCCGCCCCTACCACAAAGGACTTCTACGCAATGATTCAGAACAAGTTTCACTATGCAATTACGGGAAAGACTGCGGCAGAAATCGTATTTGAAAGTGCAGACAGGAGCAAAGAGCATATGGGGCTCACCACGTGGAAGAATTCTCCTGATGGACGCATACTAAAGTCAGATGTTTCTATAGCAAAGAATTACCTGCCAGAAAAAGATATCAAGCGGCTTGAAAGAGCCGTTACCGGATACTTTGACTACATTGAAGACCTCATTGAAAACGAGAACACCTTCACCATGGAACAGTTTGCGGCAAGCGTAAATGAATTCCTGGCTTTTAGGCGCTTTCAGATTCTTCCAGAGCACAGTAAAGGTCAGGTGTCTCATGAGGAAGCCATGCATAAAGCTGAAGAGGAGTATAACGCCTTTAACAAGACGCAAAAGATTGTTTCCGACTTTGATAAGGAAGTGTCTCTTTTATTGGGAGAAGACCAAATATCATGATAATCTGTCGAATTCGACATAAAAAACAGTCCCGTTAGGCGCACCTGGGGCCCGTCAGACCCTTTGGGATGCCCCGGGGCAAGGTCGGGATGACTACCCCTGGCAGCAGAGGGGTGGGGCCGATATCGGGCAATAACGAGCCAACCCCCGGCAAATTTGCTGGGGGTTGACTCGAAAAGGGCCGGAATCGAGGCCAGGTGTGTGCCCGGCGTCGTGCGGGGGCTACAGGAACCGGACCAGTTCGTCGATGGATTTGCGGACGGAGTGGAGTTCGGTGGGGTCGCCTGCGCCCTTGGCGGGATGGCCGATGGCCAGGAGGGCGTACACCCCGTGCTCGCGCGTCTCCGGAATGGCCTCGCGGATCTTGCCGGGATCGAAGTCCCAAATCCACATGTTCGCCAGTCCGGCGTCCGTTGCCGTGAGCATCAGGTGCGTGAGCACGATGGCCGCGTCGGTCTTCGCCGCGTTGACCCCGTCGCTTTCGCGGACCCAGGCCTCTTCGTTCCGGCAGCCGACGATGAGCACGACCGGCGCACCGTGGCAAGGATGCACGGCCCTCAGGCGCGCGAGCGCCTCTTCGCTCTTCACGACCCAGATGCGGGTCGGCTGGAGGTTCTTCGCGGAGGGAGCCAGGCGGCCGGCCTCGAGAATCATCTCCAACTTGGAATCGGAGACAGGACAATTGCTGTCGAAGGCCTGGCAGGAATAGCGGCTCTCCAGGATGTTCATAAACGCATCCGAGCCGTATTTGTATTTCTTGATCTTCTGGTCGACGTCGGAAAACGCTGCGCGGTTCAAAATCTTGCCGATGTTGCTCAACAGTTTCATAAGCGGTAGGGTTTTAAATCGTTATTTGGTTATTATTGAATATGCGGCCAAGACGCTTAACTCCCCAAATATAATGAAATTGGAGAAAGATCCCAAATAATTCGGCCCAAAGCCCTGCCATATTGCATTTGTAATTCATTGCGCGTATTTTTGTTGCATGAAGCGTATCTTGTATCTCATAATCCTCCTGCTGCCGCTCGTTTCCTGTCGTAAAACTATGATGGTCGGGACGGCCAGTATGAGTGAGACGTATGCAATCGCACCCGAACACGCAGCCGCTCCCTTTCAGCAGATGTTTACAGATATCGGTCGTCCGGCCAAGCTATACTCCACACCGGATGACTGGGAGTTCCTGATGATCCTGTTTTGCAACGATGTTGAAGGGGCAGACATCATCCTCCCTGATTCCGGTTACAACTGGTTCTCGGTCTGTGGCGAATACTCCTCCCGTAACGCCAACTACCGGAACCCCAGAATCCGGTATTTAGCTCCCTATAATATGATTGCCGCAGTCAACACCTTCCTTGATGGTTTTGGTGAGGACGTGACCGATCCCAACTCCCTTTGCATGATGGCGCAGGCCCACGCTCTCCGTGCATGGTCCTACATGCTCCTGGCGCCTTCCTTCCAATTCAATTACCAGATAGCCGGCGACAAGCCTTGTGTGCCCATTGTGACCCAGGAACCTGTTGACTTTACCAATAATCCGCGCGCAACCGTCAAGAATGTCTATAGCTTGATCATCGAAGATCTCAACTATGCGGTAGAGACACTGGAGGGAATGTCCCGTACTTCCAAGATGTTCATCGATGGGAATGTCGCTCACGGGCTTCGCGCCCGGGCATATCTGGATATGGGTGAATGGCAGAAAGCCTATGATGACGCAGTAAAAGCGGCCTCAGGCTACACGCCCGCCACCCTGGAAGAGGTTTCCAAACCAGCGTTCTATGACATCAACGAACACAATTGGATCTGGGGCTATGACATGACGACCGACGTGGCGATGAATTATCGTTACGCCACCACATCGTCGTGGCTGCGTTCATTCTCCGGATGGGGCTATGCGTGTGCAACCCAGATCTACAGCTGCATCAACAAACTCCTGTATGACAAGATCCCGGCGGGCGACATCCGCAAGCAATGGTGGGTGGACGAGAATCTCGAGTCCAAACTCCTCGACGGCCTTGCGTGGCCCGGCTTCGACGATGTGGCCAATGCAAGCGACGGCGGCGATGCAAAACTCCCGTATCTCCCTTATACTAACGTGAAGTTCGGCTGCTTCAACGTGGGGACCACGGACAACGACGAAGACATGCCGCTGATGCGCGTTGAGGAGATGATCCTGATTCAGGCCGAATGCCAAGCGCATCTGAACAAAACTGAGGACGCAATCGCCATTCTTGAAAACTTCGTCAACACCTATCGCATGGCGTCGGGGACCTATTCCGCAACAGCCGGCGGACGCGACCTTCTCGACGAAATCTGGTTCCAGCGCCGGGTCGAGCTTTGGGGCGAAGGTTTCGGCATCCTTGACATCAAGCGCCTCAATAAGCCCCTTGTCCGCTTCCATGACGACAAGGGCAATGTGCCCGCGGCTTTCCGTTTCAACCTTCCCAACGACGACCCGTATTTGCTGATGCGCTTCCCCCAGGGAGAACTCAACACCAACTTCGCCCTCGAGGACAACACGGGCGGCCACCAACCGGTCGCAGATGAAAACCCGGCACTCCGCGACGGCGTCACCGACTGAGAGGTTCCAGCCAACCAGGGGCAAGGAAAGTTTGACGGGACTGTTTTTTTTTCGTATCTTTGCGGCAGATTATAAACAGACTGAAGATATGAATCTTAGAGACATCAAAAAAGACATCGAGTATGTGTTGAGCGCGTTCGTGGAGGATTGCTCCGTGGTCGCTTGCGTCAACCCCAAGGTCACCGACGCCAACATCAGCGAGCTGATGGAGGAAGCCATCGACCTGTATAACGAACTTCGCGACAAGGTGAACGGCCCGATCGAGGGTTCCAAGAAGACCTACTACAACGAGCTCCGCAAGGAAGTGCTTTCCAAGACGGACGCCCTCTACAGCAAGCTCAGCACCGCCGTGAAGGACGCGGTCAAATGAGAATCAAAACAATCCTGATATCAGTCGCGCTCCTGCTCATGGCATGGAGCGCGACTGCTGGTATTCCCCGGACCGAAGCGCAGAAGACCATCGCGCAGATCTGCGGGCAGGAGCCGCTGCGCTCCGCCTTGGCGGGGGTGCTCGCGGTCCGCGCGGACGGCGACACCATCGCCGTGGTCAACCACCGGCAGAAGCTGGTCCCGGCCTCGAACGTCAAGCTCCTGACCACGGGCCTGGCGCTGCACACGCTGGGCGCGGATTTCCGCTTCGAGACGCGCCTGGGCTACACCGGAACGGTGGAGAGCGGCACGCTGAAAGGCGACCTCTATATCCTCGGGGGCGGCGACCCGATGACGGGCGCGCGCACCGAGCACGCGGCCGGCCTCGGAAAGATCTTCGGCGACTGGGCGCAGCTGCTCAAGCAGATCGGCATCAGCCGGATCGAGGGCCGCGTGCTCGGCGATCCGCGCTTCTTCTCCGACCCCACCCCGCAGAACCTCGGCTGGACCTTCGACGACCTCGGCTGCTACTACGGCGCCGGCCCCACGGGCCTCAATTTCTTCGAGAATTCGCAGAACTTCTATATCACGCCGGGTTCGTCCGGCAACGCCGTGAACTACCGCGTGCAGTATCCTGAGACGCCCTGGATGAAGTTCATCAACCACACCGTCACCGGTGCGGCGCGCTCGTCCAACTCGCTCTACTACGTGAACAGCTCCCTGGCTCCGATGGGCGAGCTCGCGGGCTCCTTCCCGATCGACCGCCGGGGCTACACCCTGGAGTGCTCCAACGCCTTCGGCGCCTACACTTGCGCCTACTATTTCCACAATTATCTGAAAGATGAAGGCGTGGCGGTGACGGGCGGCTGGGGCGACGTGACCGTGCAGGGCGAAGTGCGCACGAGCCTGGACGTCGCGGCGTCCCGCACCCGCGCGGCCGTGGCCGACAGCATCAAGGTGCTGGGCAGCGCCTGGTCCGCACCGCTCTCGGAAATCGTCTACGACACCAACACCCAGAGCGACAACTTCTACGCGGAGACGCTCCTGCGGATGGTGGCCCTGCGCAGCGGCCTCACGGCCGGCCAGGACGACTGCGCCGATGTGGCGGAAGCCGGCCTGCGCAAGATGGGGCTCCGCACCGACGGCGCCTGCCAGCAGTTCGACGGCAGCGGCCTCTCGCGCAAGAACTACGTCTCGCCCGACTTCTTCGTCCGCTTCCTGCGAAAAATGATGACCCTGCCCGTCTGGGACGCCTTCTTCGCCTCCCTGCCGGTGCCCGGTCAGAAGGGTACGCTGGAGAGCCGGTTCGAGAAGTCGCCGCAGGAGTTCAAGGACCGCATCCATATGAAGACCGGCTCGATGAACGGCGTGCGCTGCTTCAGCGGCTACATCCTCGCCTCCGACGGCGACCCGAAGAAGACCATCATCTTCTCGCTGCTCGTCAACAACTGCCCGGCCCCGTCCTACCAGCTCGTCCCGGCCATGGACGGCATCATCGAGGCGATCGCCGCGGAGAACTGACCGTCATTCCGGGCTTGACCCGGAATCTCCAAAAATATTGCTAACTTTGCGAGTTATGCGGAAAACCATCATACTGATCCTGCTGCCGCTCCTGCTGGCCTCCTGCAACGCGATCTCCTCGCTGGTGCACGACGACCAGGTGGTGGCGAAGGTGGGCCAGCACAAGCTCTACAAATCGGAGCTGGAGCGCTTCATCCCCAACATGATCCCCGCCGAGGACAGCGCCCGGCTGGCGGAGCAGTACATCAACACCTGGGCGATGGACCTGCTCTACCTCGACGTGGCGGAGCGCGAGCTCTCGAAGGGCGAGCAGGACGTGAGCGCCGACCTGGAGGATTTCCGCCGCTCCCTGCTGAAATACCGCTACGAGCAGCGCTACATCAACGACCGCCTGGACACCCTGGTCACGGACGAGCAGATCCGCCGCTACTACGAGGCGCACGAGGCCGACTTCGAGCTCAAGCGCCCGGTGCTCAAGGTGCGCTTCGTGGACGTGATGAAGAGTTCGCCCAACAAGGACGCCATCCTCAAGATGATGACCTCGCAGGAGTACGACGACCTGCAGCGCGCGGATACGCTCGCCAAGTCCACCGCCCTGCGCTGGTTCGACAGCTCGGACACCTGGATGGATGCGAACGACCTGGCCAAGATGTTCGGCCTGGACTACACCCAGCTGCTCTCCCACCTCAAGGGAGATATGATCCGCTACGAACCCGAAGACCGCGACGACCTGATGGTGGCGTACGTCTGCGACATCCGCCGCAGCGGCACCGCACCGCTGGATTATTGCGCCGGGCGGATCCGCGATATCCTGATGAGTGCGAGAAAACACGACCTGATGAACAGTTTGGAACGGGACTTGCTTGAGAACGCGCTCGAAAGCAAACAATTTGTAATTTACGAGAATGAAAAATAAGCTCCTGAAAACCGTCGCGACGCTGGCCTTGGCGGGCCTCTGCTGCGCCGCTTCCGCCCAGCGCTACAGCGGCGTGGTGGACAAGTCCGTCGCCATCGTGGGCAGTGAAATGATCACCCTGTCGGACGTTGAGGGCCAAGTGCAGGCGCTGCGCGCCCAGGGTATGCCCGGGGACCGCTGCAGCATCCTGGAGAACATCATGCAGACCAAGCTTCTCATCGCCCAGGCCCGCGTGGACTCCCTGACGATCGACCAGAACCAGGCGAACTCCCAGCTGGAGCAGTACGTGGCCGAGATGCTGACGCGCGCCGGCGGCGAGGACGAACTGGCCGGCTACCTCGGCAAGCCGCTCTACAAGCTCCGCCAGGAGTGGCGCACCCAGATCGAGGAGCAGACCCTGGCCCAGCAGGAGCAGCAGGAGATCGCGAAGAATATCCCGGACCTGACTCCGTACGACGTCAAGCAGTACCTCGACACGGCCGACGTGGCCTCCCTGCCCGTCGTCCCGATCAAATACCAGATGAGCCAGATCTGCGTCTATCCCGACCGCGAGGCGGCGGCCATCGCCGTCAAGGAGCGCCTGCTCAACATCCGGGAGCGCATCATCAACGGCGAGCGCTTCGCCACGCTGGCCCGCCTGTACTCCGAGGATCCCGGCAGCGCCCGCAAGGGCGGCGAGCTGGGCATGGCCTCCAAGACCATCTTCTGGCCTGCCTTCTCGGACGCCGCGATGTCGCTCAAGCCCGGCACCATCTCCCAGATCATCGAGACCCCTGACGGCTTCCATATCATCGAGGTGCTGGAGAAGAAGGGCGACATGTTCAACGCCCGCCACATCCTCATCAAGCCCAGCTACACTGAGGCCGACCAGGAGAAGGGCTTCCGCAAGCTGGACAGCCTGCGCACCGCCATCCTGGACAGTACCATCACCTTCGAGGCGGCCGCGCGCTTCTATTCCGAGGATGCGCCCACCCGCACCAACGGCGGCCAGATGGCCGACCCCAACACCGGCTCCGCCTACTTCGAGATCGACCAGCTGAAGCCGCAGGACTATGCCGCCATCCAGGACCTGAAGGTCGGCGAGATCTCCGAGCCCATCGCCTCGCTGGACAACGAAGGCCGCGACGGCAACCTGGTCTACAAGATCGTCCGGCTGGACAAGATCGTCCCGGCCCACACGGCCACCTTCGAGTCGGACTACACCGACCTGCTCGGGCAGGTGCGGCAGGAGAAGATCATGAAGGCCATCAACGACTTCCTGGACGACAAGATCAAGACCAGTTACATCATCATAGACCCCTTGTTCAAGGACTGTGAGTTCTCCCGGAAAGGATGGTCAGAGAAAATCAGAAAAGACGACTGATCCTCTGCGCGGCCCTGCTGCTTGCCGCCATGCCCCTGTCTGCCCAGCACGCTTCCGGGCAGACGGACTCGCTGGTACGCCTGCTCAACGCCCGCTCGCTCGAGCAGGTGGAGACGGACGGCCGGATGGCGCGCAAGGCCATCGAACCTACCTTCCTGCATAACGGCACCTATCTTTCCTGCGACACGGCCCTCTGGCACGTGGACGAGAAGCTGATCAACTGCTTCGGCAACGTCCAGCTGATGCAGGGCGAGTCCGTGCTGACCAGCGGCACGCTGGATTACCTGATCGACGAGAACCTGGCCCAGTTCCGCGGGGGCGTGGTCGAGCTGCGCAACCAGCGGGACAACGTCCTGCGCACGCGCAACCTCGACTACAACACCCAGGACAGTCTGGCGGTCTTCCAGGGCGGCGCGGCGATGATCAGTTCCGACGGGCAGATCATCGAGAGCGACGAAGGCACCTACGCCAACAACCGGGGGACCTTCTTCTTCGTCGGCAACGTCAATATGTTCGCGGACTCCGTCTTCGTGCGGACCGAGAATCTGCTGTACAACTCCCGGGAGGAGCGGGCGGATTTCCTGTCCGACATCGATTTCTGGAAGGACGGGCGGATGCTCTCCGCCGGTGCGGGCTGGTACGAGCGGGACGACGATATCTTCTTCTTCCAGCATCACGTGCACGGCCTCGGCGCCAGCGAGGAGTCGTGGAGCGACAGCCTCTACTATTACCGCCGCCCCAACGACATCCTGATGCTCGGCAGCGTGCAGGTGCAGGACCAGAGCCGCAAGGTGGCGGCGATGGGCGACCGGCTGGAGTACGTGGACTCGCTCTCGCGCGTGACGCTGGACCGCCGCGCGTCGGCGGCGCTCTGGGACGGGGAAGGGGAGCACCCGGACACGACCTACCTGGGCGCCGGACGTTTCATCTACTGGACGCAGCCCCGCTACGCGGTGGATTCGGTCGAGGTGAAGCTGGCCGAGAAGCGCCGCGAGGAGATGCTGGACGACCCCATCGCGGCCTACCGCCGCCGCGCCGCGCAGGAAGCGGCGCAGAAGCGGGAGGAGGCGCTCCGCGACGACCCGCTGGCGCAGGGCCGCGCCGCCGCCCTGCAGCGGCAGGGACTGAATAACTCAGAAGCCGCTTCGCTGGCTTCAGCGCCTAATTCATCGGGGGGCGAACCCCCCGAACCCCCTGCGTCGCTTCGCTCCGATGCCGATTCTTTGAGTTTCCCCGACTCTTTACGTCATCCCCGACCTGATCGGGGATCTCTGACCGCCAGCGATAGCCTCGCCGTCCGCGACAGCCTCGAGGTGGCCGATTCCCTGGCGGTCCCCCCGCCCCCCGACACCACCAAGATCGGGTTCCTGCTGGCCCTGAAGGACATCCGCGTCTTCCGCAAGGATATGCAGGTCCGCTGCGACTCCCTGCGCTACAGCGACCTCGACTCTATCGCGCGCCTCTACGTCAACCCCATCGTCTGGAACGAGGAGCGCCGCCAGTATAACTCCGACAGCCTCTTCGTGCTGCTGCGGAACGACAAGATGGACCGCGCGAACCTCCTCTCCAACGCCTTCATCCACACCGAGGAGGAAGGCGGCTACTTCGACCAGATCAAGAGCACCGACGTCATCGCCTATTTCAGCGACTCCACCTCGCTGCGGCGCTTCGATGCCCTGGGCGGCGTCACGGCGCTGCTGTACCTGGAGGAGAACGACGCCATCGCCACCGTGAACAAGACGGAGAGCAAGATGATGATGGCGACCTTCGACGCCGAGGGCAACGTGGACCACGTCTACAACTACGACAACCCCAAGAGCGACGCCTACCCGGTGGTGCAGCTCCCGCCCGCCGAGCACAAGCTGCGCGGCTTCAACTGGCAGCCGGAGCTCCGCCCGAAGGACAAGTTCGACGTCACGGCGATGGTGGTCCTCGACTCCGAGCGCGAGGCCTACGAGGCCCATCCCCACGCCGAGTTCCGCCAGACGGAGATCTATTTCCCCGGCCACATGAAAGAGGTTTACGCGGCGCTCGATGCCGCGGGAGCGAAACGAAACGCTCGGCCGGAAGAAGACTCGCCGACGGTTCCTGAGCCTGTCGAAGGACAGTCGGCCTTGCCTGATTCCTTGAGCACATTGGATGCCCCGACGGTTCCTGAGCTTGTCGAAGGACAGTCGGCCTTGCCTGATTCCTTGAGCACATTGGATACCCCGACGGTTCCTGAGCTTGTCGAAGGACCGGCGACGGACAGCGATACAACGAAGATGGCCGTCCGTGACTCCTCGTCGGTCGCCCCCCGCGACACCACCTACATGTCCGACCGCGAACTCAAGCAGGCCCTGCGCATCGCGCGGCGCGACGCCCGCTGGGCCGAGCTGGACGCGCGCGACGCCGCCAAGGCGGAGAAGAAAGAGACCCGCAAGGCGGAGCGCCAGGCCCGCAAGGAAGCCCGGCGGGCTGAGCGTGCCGCCAAGCAGGCCGCCGTCG
>JAGCYX010000028.1 GCA_017960585.1 Bacteroidales bacterium | reverse complement strand
GACGATGGCGGATTCCGCGATAGCAACCGATATCCATGAGGCGCTTGATGTCCATCTGGACGGAGGAGCGGAGCTCGCCCTCGATCTTGTACTCCTCGTTGATCTCGGTACGGATCTTGGCGATCTGGTCATCATTCCAGTCGCCCACTTTGATGGTGGGATCGATCCCGCACTTCTCGAGGATTCGCTTCGCGGAAGAGCGGCCGATACCGAAGATATAGGTCAGACCTATTTCTCCCTGTTTGTTGTTCGGTAAATCTACACCGGCGATTCTTGCCATAATTATACTTTACTTAATTTGTTACTGATTGATTATCCTTGGCGCATCTTGAACTTGGGGTTCTTCTTGCAGATGACGTACAGGCGGCCTTTGCGTCTGACGATTTTGCAATCCTCGCTGCGCTTCTTGATGGATGTCTTGACTTTCATATTTATGCGTTTTTATTTGTATCTGAAAGATATTCTGCCCTTGGTTAAATCGTACGGTGAAATCTCAACTCTTACCTTGTCGCCAAGAAGGATGTGGATGAAGTTCATGCGCATCTTGCCCGAAATGTTGCAGAGCAGGACGTGACCGTTCTCAAGCTCGACTTTGAACATCGCGTTCGGAAGGGTCTCGATCACCTTTCCATCTTGTTCAATTGCTACTTGTTTAGACATTAAAAGTTCACTTTAAAATTTAATCGTGCCATCTTTCTCGATAAAATCGAAGGTTGAGAGCTGCTCGGCCCGGCCTTTCCGGACAACAACCGTAAGCTCGTAGTGAGCCGAGTTCTTGTGGTCGGCGGTGTGCACGGCCCATCCGTTCCTGTCCAGATAGACCGCCTTGCCGCCGGCGTTGATCATCGGCTCGATACACAGAACCATTCCGTCCACCAGGTGGGTGCCGCGACCCGGCCGCCCGTAGTTGGGCACACCCGGATTCTCGTGCATCTCCCGGCCGATCCCGTGTCCTTCGAGTTCGCGGACCACGGAAAAGCCGAATGATTCAGCGTACGATTGCACCGCGTATCCGATATCTCCGATCCGCGCACCCGCGACAGCCGCTGCAATGCCTCTGTAGAGCGATTCCTTCGTCACGTCCAGGAGCTTGCGGGTCTCCGGCGACACCTCCCCCACGGGGAAGGTGTAGCAGGAGTCTCCGTTGTAACCCTTGTAGAGCGTGCCGATGTCCGCACTGACGATGTCTCCCTCCTTGAGGACGTAGTCGGACGGAAAACCGTGGACCACGACATCGTTCACAGAAGCGCAGATGGCTGCCGGGAAGCCTTCGAATCCGAGGAAAGAGGGAATCGCACCGTGATCGCGAATGAAAGTCTCGGCCACCTTATTCAACGTTTTCGTTGTCACACCAGGGGCGACCGCTTTACCGACTTCCGCCAACGTCTTCGAGACGATGATGGCATTCTCGCGCAGCAGCTCAATCTCTTCCTCAGTCTTAGGCTTGATCACAACCGTTCAATTTATTCAAAGAACTACATACCTGAGCGCCCGCTGAGCCGGCCGGTCTTCATCAGGCCGTCGTAGTGGCGCATCAGCAAATAACTTTCCACCTGCTGCAGCGTGTCGAGAACCACGCCCACGAGGATCAGCAGCGAAGTGCCGCCGTAGAAGCTCGCGAAAGCGTTGGTCACGCCGAAGATTCGTGCAATGGCAGGGAGAATGGCGATGATGCCGAGGAAGATGGAGCCCGGGAAGGTCACCTTGGACATGATACCGTCCAGGTACTCCACGGTCTTCTTGCCCGGCTTCACACCAGGAATGAATCCTCCATCCCGCTTCATGCTCTCGGACATCATCGTCGGGTTGACGGTGACGGCGGTGTAGAAGTACGTGAAGACCACGATCAGGATGAAGAAAATGAAGTTATACCAGAAACCCTGATAGTTGCCCAGCGTCGCCGCGAGTCCGCGCGTAGCGTCCCAGCGGGAGAAGATGAGCGGGAAGAGCATCAGGGCCTGGGCGAAGATGATAGGCATAACGCCGGCGGCGTTGATCTTCAGCGGGATGTACTGGCGGACACCGCCGTACTGCCGGTTGCCGATCACGCGCTTGGCGTACTGCACGGGAACGCGGCGCACGGCCTGGACCAGCGCGATCGCAGCCACGATCACGAAGAACCAGAGCACGAGCTCCACGATGAGCAGAAGCAGACCGCCGTTGTTGGTGGAGAGCTTCTCCTGGAATTCAGCCATCAGGGCGTACGGCAGACGGGCCACGATACCGATCATGATGATCAGGGAGATACCGTTGCCGATACCGCGGTCGGTGATCCGCTCGCCGAGCCACATCACGAACATCGAGCCGGCCATCAGGATGATGGTGGACACGAGGTTGAACATGAAGTTGCTCCAGCCCAGCTGGTTCACGGCCACGAAAGCGGCGGCCGGGATCTGGTTGTGCACGGCGGCCATGTAGGCCGGACCCTGGATGCAGATGATGAGGATGGTCAGCCACCGCGTCATCTGGTTCATCTTCTTGCGCCCGCTCTCGCCCTCCATCTGGAGTTTGCGGAAGTACGGGACGAAGACGCCCAGCAGCTGGATGACGATGGATGCCGAGATGTACGGCATCACACCCAGCGCGAAGATCGAGGCGTTACCGAAGGCGCCGCCGGAGAACATGTTCAGGAGGCCGACAAGACCTTCCTGCGTGTTGCTCTGGAGGCCGGCCAGCATCGACGCGTCAATGCCCGGAAGCACCACGAAGCATCCGAACCGGTAGATCAGGATCAGGATGAACGTGTAGACGAGCCGCTTGCGGAGCTCCTCGATCTTGAAGATGTTTTTGATGGTCTCGATAAACTTCTTCATGACTACTCGATTACGACCGCCTTACCACCGGCAGCCTCAATTTTGGCGATAGCGGATTTGGAGAAAGCGTGGGCGTTCACGGTGACCGCAGCCTTGATTTCTCCGTTGCCAAGCACCTTCACGAGGTCGTTCTTACCGGCGAGGCCGGCGGACACGATCTCCGCGAGGCCGAGCTCCTTGAGCCCGGAAGCGGCGGCGAAAGCCTCGATGTCGGCGACATTGATGGCCTTGTACTCGACGCGGGTCGGGTTCTTGAAGCCGAACTTCGGCAGACGGCGCTGCAGAGGCATCTGACCGCCTTCAAAACCGATCTTGTGCTCGTAACCGGCACGCGCCTGGGCGCCCTTGGTACCGCGGGTGGCAGTGCCGCCCTTACCGGAACCCTCGCCGCGACCGATTCTCTTGCTGGTATGGGTAGAACCCGTAGCAGGTGTCAAATTGTTAAGTTTCATCTCTCAGGTCCTCCTTTAGTCAATAACTTCAACTTTGCAGAGGTGGGCGATCTTGGCGACCTGACCCTCGGTAATCGGGGTCTTCTCCACCTCCACGGTCTTGTTCATACCGCGCACGCCGAGGCAACGAAGGTTGTCCTTCTGGCGGCGGGTCTCACCGTTGGTGCTGATAATCTGGGTAATTCTGTACTTTGCCATAGTCGTGTCCTCCTAGCCGTTGAAAACCTTATTCATAGGAACGCCGCGAAGACCGGCCACGGTGTAAGCGTCGCGCATCTGGGTGAGCGCCAGGACAGTCGCCTTGACGAGGTTGTGAGGGTTGGAAGAACCCTTGGACTTCGCCAGCACGTTCTGCACACCGACGGACTCGAACACGGCACGCATAGCACCACCGGCCTTGACACCGGTACCGGGCGCTGCGGGCTTCATGAACACGCGGGAACCACCGAATTTCGCCTCCTGCTCGTGCGGGATGGTGGTATTGATGACGGGAATCTTCACGAGATTCTTCTTCGCATCCTCCACACCCTTCGCAATCGCGGCGGTGACTTCATTCGCTTTGCCAAGACCATAGCCTACGACACCGTTCTCGTCACCGACGACGACGATGGCAGCGAAGCGGAAGTGACGGCCGCCCTTGGTCACCTTGGTGACGCGCTGGATGGCGACCAGTCTGTCCTTGAGCTCAAGGTCAGACGTCTTTACTCTCTTAACATTAGTATTTGCCATAGTCTTAACTCTTAGAATACGAGGCCGCCTTCACGGGCAGCATCTGCCAAACTTTTAACTCTACCGTGGAAGAGGTAACCGCCACGATCGAAGCAGATCGTGTTGATACCCTTCGCGATGCAGCGCTCCGCGATGGCCTTGCCCACCACGGCGGCAGCTTCGATACCGTTCTTGCCTTTGCACTGTGCGGCAAGCTCCTTGTCGTTGGACGCGGCGGCGCAAAGCGTCTTGCCCTGCTCGTCGTCGACCACCTGCACGTAAATCTGCTTGTTGCTGCGGAAAACCACCATGCGGGGCTTCTCGGCAGTGCCGTTGACGTGCTTGCGTATGCGGAAGTGAATCCTTCTTCTTCTTTCAATTCTACTGAGTGCCATAATTCTATCCTCCTATTATTTAGCTGCGGCGGTCTTACCGGCCTTACGGCGAAGCGTCTCGCCAACGAACTTGATACCCTTGCCCTTGTACGGTTCAGGCTTGCGGAAAGAGCGGATCTTGGCAGCCACCTGGCCGAGAAGCTGCTTGTCGCAGCTCTTCAGCACGAGCTTCGGGTTCTCGCCCTTGCGGACATCGGGAACCTCGGCGGTGACTTCCTTCGGAAGCATCAGCTGGATTTCATGGGAGTAACCGAGGGAGAAGGTCAGCAGCTGTCCAGCGACAGCGACGCGGTAACCGACACCCACCAGTTCCTGCTGGGTAGTGAACTGCTCGGACACGCCGACGACCATGTTGTGCACCAGGGCGCGGTAGAGACCGTGCATGGAGCGGTGACGAGGCTGGTCGGTCGGGCGCTCGAACTTGATCTGATTGTCCTCAACGGTAACCTTGATGTCCGGATCAATCTTCTGGGACAGCTCACCGTGAGGTCCTTTAACCTTCAGCACGTTGCCGTCGAGGAACTCCACGCTCACGCCGGTCGGAAGGCTTACAGGCAATTTACCAATTCGTGACATTATCTGTAATCTTTATAAATTAATAAACGTAGCAAATAACCTCACCGCCGACACCGAGCTCCTTGGCTTCCTTGTCGGTGATGACGCCCTTCGGGGTGGAGAGGATGGCGATGCCGAGTCCGTTCAGGACGCGCGGCATGTCCTCGACACCCGTGTACTTGCGGAGACCCGGCGTGGACACGCGCTCAATCTTCTTGATGGCGGCCATCTTGGTCTGCGGGTGATACTTCAGAGCGATTTTGATGGTATTGAAAGGGGTGCCCTCGACTACCTTGTAGCTGAGGATATAGCCCTTCTCGCACAGGATCTGGGTGATGGCGACCTTCATCTTGGAGGAAGGAACTTCCACGACCTTCTTGCCGGCCATATAGGCGTTGCGGACCCTGGTGAGATAATCTGCGATCGGATCAGTCATATTGTTATTCTCTTTTTATTATTACCAACTTGCCTTCTTGACACCCGGGATGAGACCATTGCTGGCCATCTCGCGGAACTGGATACGGCTGATGCCGAACGCCCGCATGTATCCCTTCGGACGACCCGTCAGGGAGCAGCGGTTGTGAAGGCGGACGGAAGAAGAGTTCTTGGGGAGCTTGTCGAGGGCAGCCCAGTCGCCGGCCTCTTTGAGGGCCTTTCTCTTCTCAGCATACTTAGCAACCATTTTCGCGCGTTTGACTTCGCGGGCTTTCATTGATTCTTTTGCCATAGTATCTTATTTGTTATGTTTCTTGAAAGGCAGACCGAACGCGGCGAGCAGCGCGTGGCACTCCTCGTCAGTACGGGCGGTGGTCACGAAGGTGATCTCCAGGCCGTGGATGCGCGGGTTCTTGTCGATGTCGATCTCCGGGAAGATGATCTGCTCCTTGAGGCCGAGGGTGTAGTTGCCCTGGCCGTCCATGTTCTCGGCCACGCCGTTGAAGTCGCGGATACGCGGCAGGGCGACGCGGATGAGCTTCTCAAGGAACTCGTACATCTTGACGTCGCGAAGGGTGACCTTGGTGCCGATCGGCATGCCGCGACGGAGTTTGAAGTTGGAGACGTCCTTCTTGGACATCGTGATGACGGCCTTCTGGCCGGTGATGATGGAAAGCTCCTCGGCGGCCTCCTCGACAATCTTCTTGTCCTGGGTGGCGTCGCCCACACCTTCGTTGATGGTGATCTTGAGCAGACGGGGAACCTGCATCGGGGTAGTATAGGAGAACTGCTTGGTCAGCTTCTCCACGATTTCCTCTTTGTAGACCTTCTTGAGGGCAGGAACGTAACCTGCGGGCGCCGCGGCGACCTCTACGGGTGCTTTTTTCTTAGTAGCCATAATTACTTGATCTCCTCCCCAGATTTTTTAGCGAAACGGACCTTCTTGTCGCCGTCCATCCGGTAACCCACGCGGGTCGGGGTGTTGGTCTTGGGGTCAAGAAGATTGAGATTGGAAATGTGAATGGGAGCCTCCTGCTTGACGATGCCGCCCTGAGGCTGCTTGGAATTCGGCTTGGTGTGCTTGCTCACCATATTGACGCCTTCGACCACGGCGCGGTCGGCCTTCGGATCGACGGAAAGAACCTTACCGGTCTTTCCCTTGTCGTTACCGGCATTTACATACACGGTGTCGCCTTTCTTAATATGTAACTTTTTCATAATGCTTATTAATTAAAGGACCTCCGGTGCCAGTGAAACGATCTTCATGAAGTTCTCGCGGAGCTCGCGGGCCACAGGGCCGAAGATACGGGTGCCGCGAAGTTCGCCTGCATTGTTCAGAAGGACGCAGGCGTTGTCGTCGAAACGGATGTAGGAACCGTCGGCGCGACGGATCTCCTTCTTCGTGCGGACGACGACAGCCCTCGAGACGGTGCCCTTCTTGGCGTCAGAGCCAGGGATAGCGCTCTTGACGGCGACGACGATCGTGTCGCCGACGGTCGCATAACGATGGTGGGTACCGCCAAGGACGCGGATGCAGAGGACTTCCTTTGCACCGCTGTTGTCGGCCACCTGTAAACGTGTTTCCTGCTGTATCATAGTGTACTATTTTGCTTTTTCAACGATTTCAACTAATCTCCAGTTCTTGGTCTTGCTCAGCGGACGGGTCTCCATGATGCGGACGGTATCACCCTCACCGCACTCATTCTTGTCGTCCTGGGCAACGAACTTGGTGGTCTTCTTGACGAACTTGCCGTACAAGGGATGCTTCTCTTTTCTTTCCACGGCAACGATGATGGTCTTGTCCATCTTGTTGCTGACCACCACTCCGATTCTTTCCTTACGAAGATTTCTTTCCATAACTGTCTTCTGATTTAATTCTGTTTCTCTTTCTCAGCAAGGATCGTGATCATAAGAGCGATATCCCTTCTGGTCTTACTGATTTTGGAGGTGTCCTCCAGCGGAGAAATGGCGTGATTGATTTTCATGTTGTCGAGATTGTCCTTCTCGATCTGGATGCGGTCGCGGAGGTCTGCTACAGACATTTCGCGGGCTTCAGCTGCTTTCATTACTCTTTCTCCATTAATTATTCGACATAATCCCGGCGGACGACGAACTTGGTCGCAATCGGGAGCTTGTTGGCGCCGAGACGCATGGCGTCCTTGGCGGTCTCGAGGGACACGCCCTCGGCTTCGAAGATGATGCGGCCCGGGGTGATCGGAGCGACGAACGCATACGGATCGCCCTTACCTTTACCCATACGGGTATCGAGCGGCTTCTTGGTGATCGGCTTCACAGGGAAGACACGGATCCAGATCTGGCCCTCACGGTTCATCCGACGGGAGATGGCCTGACGGGCGGCTTCGATCTGCTGGGCGGTCAGCCAGCAATTCTCAAGGGTCTTGATACCGAACGAACCGAACGCAAGCTGGTTGCCGCGCTGGGCGTTGCCCTTCATGCGGTTCTTCTGTTCCCTTCTAAACTTTGTTCTCTTAGGTTGTAACATCTCAGTATTACTTTTAAAATAATTATCGCTTAAATTCCTAAAAATCAGTCTCTTACGCGGTTGGAGGCCACTTTTTGGGACTGCAAATTTAGTAAAAAATATTGAAATACCATCACAAATTGCAAAATATTTCAAACTTTTTCGACACGAAATCTTCACACTAAACTCCCGCCCCCTCAACAACTTACAACTCTCGTTAAAAACTTTTTTCTCGCATTTTCGACCGCCGCTCATCACCCTTCTCCAACACCCCCTGCTTGCAGGCAGCTGCTGCCGCAAACCTACGCGCTGCGCGCTATCCCTCCCACGCCTTTCGGCGCGGGCCCCTCCCGTTCACGAGGCCACGGGCGGCCACGGGTTTGCCGGCAGCACTGCCTGCAAGCGGGTCTGCGAGGCACAAAAAAGCCTCCCGGGGAGGGAGGCCTTCAAGGTTGTGGAGATGCCCGATCAGGTCGGGCATGACGGACGGAAGTCGGGTACGACGGATAAACTATAACTCGTTGTACATGTCGCGCCAGGCACCGATGCCGCGCACCATAAACTCGAGGGCGGTCTCGATGAACTCTTGCATGTTGGTGGCGTCGCCGACATAGGTTTCCGCAGTGAAGGAGACTTTGCCGGTGGTGCTGATCGTAGCCTTGACCAGCTTCTTGCCACGGTTGTACTGGTTGCAGACGGACAGGGCGGAATACTCCTCTGAGACGTCTTCCAGATCGACGGAATACACACCCGGGATGTACATGCTCAGGAAGGTCGGATCGTCGTTGTCGTTGGTCACATAGCAATTGTAACCCTGATACTTGAAGGCAACGTCATCGTCCTCGTCGATGGTGGGCTTGTAGCCTTCGCTCTGGAGATAATCATAGGCCATGCGGGCGGCCTTGCTGAGGGAGGAAACGTTCTGCGCCTGGGCGCAGACAACCGCTGCGAGAAGCAGCACAACTGCAAGAATGGATTTTTTCATGGTATTGATGGTATTGATGATTAATCTACACTATAACGGTGACAAAAGTAAGTATTTCCTGTTAACTTTCCTAACATTGCACGCGGAAAACCCGGAATGACGACTCGGCTGGATTTTTGCTATCTTTGCGGATTATGCGGAACAGGTGCGTCATAGGGATCCTGGCTCTGTCGGCAGCACTGCTGCTGACCGGGGCGGCGCTGCCGGGCGGGCAGGCGCGGGCGCAGTCGGAGACGGCCCTGGAGACCCTGCGCGACGCCCGCCAGCAGGCCCGCCGGCCCGTGACGGGCGTGCCGATGTACTTCGAACTCGACGAGCACGGCGACACGGTCTTCATGGAGACGCTCGACCCGGTCTGGATCTTCCCGAAAGGCCGCCGCATGCGGGACAACGACTGGCGCAAGTACTACAAGCTCGTCTACAACTTCAACAAAGTCTATCCCTACGCCCTCGTGGGCCGCAAAATGATGGCCCAGGTGGACAGCACCATCGCCGCCGACGCCAGCAAGCGCACCGAGCGCAACCGCTACATCAACGACGTCGAGAAAGAGCTCTTCCGCCTCTTCGAGAAGGACATCCGCAGCATGACCATCACCCAGGGGCTCGTGCTGATGCGCCTGGTGGACCGCGAATGCGGCATGAGCGCCTTCAGCATCATCAAGACCTACGAGAACGGCCTCGCCGCCAACTTCTGGCAGCTCGTCGCCAAACTCTTCTCGCAGAACCTCAAGACGCGCTACGA
This sequence comes from Bacteroidales bacterium, assembly GCA_017960585.1. GTDB lineage: Bacteria > Bacteroidota > Bacteroidia > Bacteroidales > UBA932 > Cryptobacteroides. Next base: position 10,015 of record JAGCYX010000028.1, on the reverse strand, counting down.
CCCCACCCAGGGCGAGGACGCCAAGATCGAAGAACTCTGTAAGATATGGGATTCGGGGCAGTGGGACTCCTTCTACTACTCCATCTTCATGGAGCGCCCGCCCAAGGTCGTCATTCAGCGGGAGACGCTGGAGTCCGAAGTTCGCAAGAAGTCCCGTTAAAGACGGCGCAGGGCATTCCGCCATCCAGCCAGTCCTTGAGAATATAGAGCTTCGCCCCGGAAGGGAGCGTGATATCTTCCGCGCGGTGGAAATGTCCGAAGATGAAATAATCCACATGGCGCTCCCCGGAAGCCGCCTTTGCGAATTTATAAATCGGCTCCTCCTCGCCCTTGAACTGATAGTCCGGGCGATTCTTCCGCTTGTGGTGCGCGCTGCCGAACGCGATGCGGAAGGCCAGCCAGGGATGCAGCAGGCTGAAGAAGAACTGCGTCACCGGACTGCGGTAGAACTTGATCGTCCACTCGTAGCTCCGCTTCGCCCCGCCCAGCAGGTCGCCGTGGCCCAGGCAGAAAACCTTCCCGCCGAGGGTCACGTAGTACGGCTGCTCGAAGCGATGCATGCCCAGCTCCTCGAAGAATGAATAGGTCCAGAGATCGTGGTTGCCGGGGCAGAAACAGACCTCCACGCCGTCGTCCATCAGGCGGACCAGCTCGGCCACCACCCGGGCGCCGGTACGCGGCACCACGTCGCGGTACTCGTACCAGAACTCCCAGATGTCGCCCAGCAGATACAGCGCCTGCACGGCGTCCGCCGACAGGCCCTTCAGGAAAGAGACGAAACGCGCCTCCCGCTCGGCAGGATCCACATCCTGCCGCCCCAGGTGCACGTCAGAGACGAAATAGACCAGTTTCTGCTCCGCCATCAGACCAGGAAGATCAGGACCAGCAGACCCACCAGCGCGCAGTAGAGGGCGAACCACTTCAGCTGCGCCTTGCGAACCAGGGCGATCATCACCTTGCAGGCGAACAGACCCGAGAAGAACGCGGCGATGAAACCCAGCAGCAGCGGGAGCGCCCCGATCGACGAAGCGGCCATCTCACCGCCCACCAGGTCCAGGAAGGTCTCGCCGAGAATGGGCACCAGCACCATCAGGAAGGAGAACTGCGCCATGTGCTCGCGCTTCACGCCGCACAGCAGACCCGTCGAGATGGTCGTGCCGGAGCGGGACAGACCGGGCAGCACCGCGAAAGCCTGGCCGATACCGACCACGAACGCCTGCCAGAAGGAAATGCCGTTGCGGCTTTCCCTGACCGCCGCCTGCACGCGCGATCCGTAGATGTCGGAGAAGAACAGGAGCGACGCGGTGACGACCAGGGCGAGCCCCACCACCAGCATCGAGCTGAAGGCAGACTCCACCTTGTCCTTGAAGAACATACCCACCACGAACACCGGAATCATCGACACGCAGAGCTTGGCGATGTAGTCCGTCTCGTCGTTATACTTGAACTTGAACAAGCCGCACAGCAGCTTCCAGATCTCCTTGCGGAACACCACGATGGTCGCGAGGACCGTGGCGGCGTGCACCGTGACTTCGAAAATCAGGTCGCCCGAAGGCTCCACGCCCAGCAGGGCTTTGCCGATGGCCAGATGGCCGCTGCTGCTCACGGGCAGAAATTCAGTCAGGCCCTGGATCAGGCCCAGGACAAGCGCTTCAAACCACTCCATATCCGATTACTTCTTTTTCTTGCACACGCCCACGAGGGCGACAATCTCCACGACGATGCCGGCGACGATCACCACCGGAGCGGCCACCAGCCGTCGGAAATCGAACATCGCCTCGCCAAACACCTGCGGATCCTTGGAGCCGCCGCCCATCATCAGGATGTAGCCGGCGACCATCACCAGCAGGCCCGCGAGAATCAGTTTCAGCCCCTTGGCGTCCAGGGCCATCTTATCTTTTTTCTCCATAAATCAATAATACAAATCGTCCTTGGACGCCGCCACCAGGCGGTTCACCACCATCCAGGTGGAAATCACGCACAGCAGCACGCCCAACACCACCACGACTCCGCACACGATCATCACTTCCCGCTCGTCCACGATGGTGAACAGCTCCGGGAAGGAACGGCGGGCCCCCTCCAGCAGCGCCCAGAGCATCCCGACGGCCAGCGCCGAGGACACGAGGCCCTGCAGCACCGCCGCCCGCACGAACGGGGCGCGGATGAAGCCGCGCGTGGCTCCGACCAGCTTCATCGTGTGGATGGTGAAGCGGCGGGCGAACACGCTCACGCGAACGGTGTTGTTGATGAGCACGAACGAGATGAACAGCAACAGCAGGATGAACACGCCCAGCACGATCGAAATCCGCGCCAGGTTGGTCGTCAGGGCCTCCACCATCGACTGCTGCACCTCCACCTCGTCCACCAGTGGCGACGAGCCGAGGGCCTTCGTCACGAAGGCGAGGCTGTCCTTCTGCACATAGGCGGCGTTCAGCGTCACGTCCACCGACAGCGGGACGGGCGAAGTCTCGAAAACGTCCAGGAAGTCCTCCCCCAGCATGTTCTTCAGCTCCTCGGCCCCCTCCTCGCGCGTGATGACGCGCGTGGAATGGACATAAGGGAGGGAATCCTGCCCGGAAGCCCACGCACGGGCCTCTTCTTCGGTGGCGTCGTCCCGGAGCAGGACGGATATGCGCATATTCTCCTTCAGGTACTTCGTCACCCCGTGCGCATTCACGACAAGCAGGGCGGCAACGCCGGTCAGCAGCAGGACGAGGCTGATGCTGATCACGCTGGAGAGGTACGCATTGACGATACGCTTCCGCATCAACTTTTTCTCCGGTCGGGCCATATTCCACCAATTTAGACTCCAAAGATAGTGAAAAGACGAATAATTGGAAAAAAATTCTTATCTTTGTGGATATGAGCGATATCAAGCAGAAAATCCTTTTTGTCAACTCCGAGATATTCCCGTATCTCCCGGAGTCGGATATCGCCCGCATCGGACGCTATCTGCCGCAGGGCATCCAGGAACGCAAGCGCGAAATCCGCTCGTTCATGCCCCGCTACGGTTGCATCAACGAGCGCAAGAACCAGCTCCACGAAGTGATCCGCCTCTCCGGCATGAACATCATCATCGCCGAAGTGGACCACCCGCTGATCATCAAGGTCGCCTCGATCTCCGCAGCGCGCATCCAGGTCTATTTCATCGACAACGAAGATTACTTCCGCCGCAAGCAGCCCTTCTGCGACCCCGACGGCAAGCCCTTCGAGGACAATGACGAACGGACCATCTTCTTCGCGCGCGGCGTCCTCGAGACGGTCAAGAAGCTCCGCTGGGCCCCGGACGTCATCCACTGCCAGGGCTGGATCTCGCACCTGCTCCCCGCCTATCTCAAGAAAGCCTATAAAGACGATCCCATTTTCTCCAACAGCAAGGTGGTCCTGTCGCTCTACGACGACACGCCCAAGGAGTCCTTCCATCCCGGCTTCGCGGACAAGGCCTGCTTCGGCGGCCTGACCCGCGACGACGTGGCCGTTCTCGCCGACCCCACTGGCATAAATCTTGCTAAATTGGCCGTCCAGTATGCCGATGGTGTCATCCTCGGTGCGGAACGGGTCGAGCCGGAGATCACGGACCACTGCAAGTCGCTCGGGCTTCCGATCCTTCCCTTCGACCGCAAGAGCCTGGAGGATGGCAGCTACATCGACGCGTACTGCAGTTTTTACGATGAACTTTAAGATGAAAACAAGATTTCTCGCGCTGGCGGCAGCCCTGCTCTGCTGCTACTCCTGCATAGAAACCAATTCCACCCTCGGCGGCAGCCTCGTCCCGACCGTGGAGACGTACACCTTCTACACCGCGGAGATTCCGCTCGAGGGCATCACGATGCAGATGGCAGACAACCTGTCCGGCTACTCCACTTCCCGCGCGACCATCGGCGCCATCCGGGAGCCGGAATACGGCCTCACCACGCGCGCCAGCGCCTTCTCGCTGGTCCCCATTTTCCAGGACGAGCTGAAACTCGGCAAGAATCCCGTCTTCAAGCGCTTCCGCCTCGCCATCGGAGTCGATACCACCTGCGTGGTCGATCCGTCCCAGGCGAACATCCTCCAGCAGGTGTACGTGTACGAGCTGGACAAGGCGGTCGATCCGACCGTCGACTACGACGTCAACCGCCCCATCTCGCACGGCAGCAAGCGCATCACCAAAGGCACGCCCGTCCTCAACGGCGTCGATTCCCTCTCCTTTGAATTCACCGAGGAGTTCGGCAAGAAGTATCTCGACATCACCGCCGACGACCTCAAGGATATGAAGAGCTACCTCGCCAAGTTCCCGGGCATCTACATGGAGACGAGTCTCCCGGAGGGCGACGGCGGGCGCATCAACATGCTCGACGTCCAGATGGGCTTCGACAAGGACTACCTCTACATCATGGGCAACTACGCCACGCTGAACTACTCCGCGGAGTTCAACGGCGTGCGCAAGGATACGACACTCGGGTTCTGGTTCGGGCCCACCAAGTTCTTCGACCTCGACTCCCTGTTCGAAGCGTACTCCGGAACCTTCCCGCAGTACGCCCTCAACTACACGGGGCAGCAGACCCGGGAGCGGGCCGGCGACGCGGAGGACCTCATCTGGATCGAGGGCGGCGGCGGACTCAAGCCCGTCATCTCGGCCCGGAGCCTGAAGAATCAGGTGGAGCAGGCCATCATCCAGGTCGGCGGCAATCCCAAGGAGGCCGTGATCAACAAGGCCTCGCTCGTGTTCCCCTTCGACTTCCCGGACAACTACAAGGACATGAAGTTCTGGCCCTACCGCCTCTCGCCCACCTGCCGTCTCACCGACAAGGACGAGGACGAGGGCACGGAGATCACCACCTACGTCGGCCTCACGGATTCCAGCTCCAGCAGCGAGAATCAGGGAGACGTGGACCGCGCCCTGGTCCAGTATGCCCCGGACATCACCTACCACGTCCAGGAGCTGGTCCGGATCGACGAGAGCGAGGCGGACAAGATTTCGACCAAGTACCTGCAAGCCGGCTACTATGACATCTGGCTGCTCGTGATGGCCCAGGAGACTACGACCACGGTCACCACGGCCAGCAAGGAGACCCAGGAGATGCTGAACTACATGGCCTACCAGAGCTACTACAACGGCAGCATGTACGGCGGCTACGGCGGTTATGGCGGCTACGGCGGCTACGGCGGCTACGGTTACGGCAGCTACTACAACAACTACCTGACCTACGCCATGATGGCCCAGCAGGCCAGCCAGTCCCAGACTTCCACGTCCACCAGCATCGAACTGGACGTCGACCGCTACTACCGCGCCACCCTGCACGGCCCGACCTCCGACGCCGGTGTCCCGATGCTCAAGCTGGTCTTCGCCCTGCCGAACAAGGACTAAGAATAAGAAATAATATGTAAAAAACCGACCTGCAACACTGCAGGTCGGTTTTGTTTTTCGGATCTTCTAACCAGATTAGGCAAGCTTCTCAGCGACTTTGTCGCAAGCGTCCTTGACCGTAGCAATCGTGCTGGTCTCCTCATCGGGAATCTTGATGCCGAACACCTTCTCGAACTCCATCAGAAGCTCCACGGTGTCCAGAGAGTCAGCGCCCAGGTCATTGGTGAAATTGGCGGTCTCAGTAACCTCGGAAGGCTCGACGCCGAGCTTGTCGACGATGATCGCTTTCACTTTTTCTACGATTTCTGCGTATTCCATGATGTTAATAAAATATAAAGGTTTTTGTTAGTACTTTCGTTTTGCCATAAGTGGTGCAAAGTAACATAAAATATTTCAATTTTCCAAACTTTGCCCGGGTCGGGAAAGGGCGAGCCAGATGCGCAGTCCGTTGAGCGAGTTGATCAGGTAGAAGGAATACTTCACGATGTACACGGGCGCGAAGGACTGGTCGGAATTCAGCCAGAGCGCGATGGAAGTAATGTTCACCGCAATCCAGAAAATCCACTGCTCCATATAGGCCGTGGACATCAGGAACTGGCCGATAATGTTGCACACCAACGGCACCACGTCCAGCACCACCGCCATGCGCAGGAAGCCCTGGGCGGCGGAGCGGTCGAAGCGGAGCAGGATCAGGTACAGCACCACGGAGGCGGCCACCATGATGCCCAGCCAGCCCCAGCGCATGGCCGGAGACAGGCGGCGGGCCTTCACCTGCGACTCCCCCTTGGCGCCGCGGCGCTTCCACTGCAGGAAGCCCACGAGCTGCATGGGCATGAAGTAAGCAAAATGCAACAACGCATTCCCGAGCCCGGATCCGCCGTTCTTCCAGTTCACCCAGCAGGAGATGCCGTAGATGGTCACATCCAGGAAGCCGAAGAGGAAGGTGATGATCCAGCCATTGGCGGAACACACCGTGGCCAGCACGCCCATCAGGGAACCGAAAGCGGCCACCAGCAGCCACACGGTATTCCCGTCGGCCGCGCCCTGCAGCTTGATTGCGGTCACGATGATCGTCACCACCGCCATCCCGACCAGGATGAAGGCGTTGAACCATTTGTTGAATTTCTCCGATTTATCCATTGTTCAGTTGTTCGTGTATACGTTTTGCGAGGGCGGGACCGACCAGCGCGGCCAGGTCCGCTTCCGGCACGGCGGCGATGCGCGCCACGCTGCCGAAATGCATCAGCAGGCGCTGCTCCGTCTGCTCCCCCACGCCCGGGATGGCGCGCAGGGCCGACTGGATGGCCGCCTTGCTGCGCAGCGAGCGGTGGAAGGTGATGCCGAAGCGGTGCGCTTCGTCGCGGATGCGCTGCAGGACTTTCAGGGCCTGCGAGTTCCGGTCGAGGAAGAGAGGATACGGGTCTCCGACGCGGATCACTTCCTCCAGGCGCTTCGCCAGGCCCACGACCGTCAGGCGGTCCTGGATACCCAGCTCGCAGAGGGCCTGGTAGGCGAAGTCCAGCTGGCCCTTGCCGCCGTCGATCACCACCAGCTGCGGCAGGTCGTCGGGCGCCTCCTCCAGCATCCGGGCGTAGCGGCGGTTCACGACCTCCTTCATCGAGGCGTAGTCGTTGGCGCCCACCACGGTCTTGATCTTGAATTTGCGATAGTCCTTCTTGGACGGCTCCGCATTGCGGAACACCACGCAGGAGGCCACCGGGTTCGTGCCCTGGATATTGGAGTTGTCGAAGCACTCCATGTGCACGGGCAGTTCCTTCATCCCGAGCGCCTTGCGGAGCTCCTCCAGCACGGCGGCACGGAACTCGTCGGGGTTGGTGTGCTCGCGCTGCTTGAGCGAGTTCGCGCGGAACTCGCGGGCGTTCTTGGCGCCGAGCTCCAGCAGGGCGAGTTTGTCGCCGCGCACGGGAATCTTGAACGCCACGCCCTCCAGCTGCACGTCCGGCAGGAAGGGCACGATCACCTCGCGCTGCAGCGCGCCGAACTTGGACGCGATCTCCGCGATGAATTCGCTCAGCACCGCCGCGCGCTCCTCCTCGATGTTCAGCTTGAAACCCAGGTTGAGCGACTGGATGATGGCGCCGCCCTTGATGCGCAGGAAGCTGCCGAAGGCCTCGGCGCCGTCGATCTCCAGGGCGAAGACGTCCACGTCGCGCTCGCCGGCCGCCGTGATGATGCTCTTGGCGTAGTGTTTCTGCAGGGCGTCGATGCGCTCCTTGTACAGCTGCGCCGTCTCGAAGTCCAGCGCGTCCGCCGCCTCGGCCATCCGGGCCTTGTAGTCGCGGATGATGCCGCTGACCCCGCCGGAGAGCTGGCGCACGATCTCCTCGATCCAGCCGGCGTATTCCTCGCGGGAAACGGCCCCGATGCAGCAGCCGCGGCAACGGCCGATGTGGAAGTCCAGGCAGGGACGGAACTTGCCGCGCAGCACGGCGTCAGAAGTGATCTTCAGCTTGCAGGAGCGCAGCGGATAGGTGGCGCGGAAGAACTCCAGCAGCGCCCGGGCGTGCATCACGGAGCTGTACGGCCCGAAGTAGCGGGAGCCGTTCTTCACCACGCGGCGCGTCAGGAAGACCTGCGGGAACTCGTCCGCGGTCACGCAGATCCAGGGGTAGGTCTTGGAGTCCTTGAGCAGGATGTTGTAGCGGGGCTTGTACTGCTTGATGAGGTTGTTCTCCAGCAGCAGCGCGTCCGCCTCGGTGTCCACGACCGAATATTGCACGTCGGCGATGCGGGACACCAGCAGGCGCGTCTTGACCGTGAGCCGCTCCGGATCCACGAAATACTGCGCGACCCGTTTCGAGAGGTCCTTGGCCTTGCCCACATAGATGACATTCCCCGCAGCGTCGTAATAGCGGTAGACGCCCGGGGAATGCGGTAGAAGCTGTATTTTGTCCCTAACGTCCAAGGACTTCGGCGACGGCCTTTTCCGTCGCGGCGCCGCGCAGGTCGTCCCCGCGCTTGAGGATGGTGCCGTCCTTGTCGAACAAGATCATATGCGGAATGCCGCTGATGCCGTAGAGGGTGGCGGGCTCCTGGTGGCCGTTGTTCAGCTGCAGCCACTTCACGCCGTAGAAGGCGGCCGTGTCGATGGTGTTGTGCCAGTCCATCTTGCGGCTCTCTTCCCACACCGCGACGCTCAGCACGTCGAAGTCGTCGCCGTGGTACTTCTCCCAGACGGCCTTGATGTTGGGAATCTCAGCCTTGCAGGGCGGGCACCAGGGGGACCAGAAGTCCACGAGCATCACCTTGCCCTTGCCGACGAAGTCGGACAGGCTCTTCTTCTCATAGACCGGGTTGCCGTCCTTGTCCACACCGGACACGTGGTCCACGGTGAAGTCCACGAACTTGCTGCCCACGGCCGTAGCCTTGCGGTGATTCAGGTCTTCGGAGATGCGGGCGACGGTCTTGTTCTCCAGCAGCGCGCCGTCGAGTCCGGACAGGATCTCGTCCAGGTCGGTGTCGTCGAGATAGGAATAGATGTGACCGATCACCGTCGGCGCCACGAGGGTGTCATTGGAGTATTTCTTGAGGTAGTCCTTGCCCGTGGCGGTCATCTTGGCGATGGTCGCCTCCTGGAGTTCGTCCCACTTCGCTTCCTTCTGCTCGTCGGTCAGCGACTCGTCGTCGTCCACGAGCTGCGCCTCGGCGCGGTAGTCGTCCATCAGCTGGTTATAGGCCTGGCTGAACTCGTCCAGCACTTCCTCGCTGGATTTCTGCTCCTGCTTGCAGCCGGCCAGCACCACCAGTGCCGCCGCTGCGATCAACATGATTTTCTTCATTGAACAATCCTTGAATTTACACTACCAAAAAGCCGGTTCCGGAAATCCGGAACCGGCTTCAAATATAGCAATTTCTTGATAGAAATCAATCAATTACTTGTTGTCGCGGCGCGGACGACGGTCGCGGTCGCCATCCCGGCGGGGACGACGGTCGCCACCACGGCTGCCACCGCCACGGTTCTGGCCGGTAGCCTGCGCATTGGCGGCGGCGAGGGCGGCAGGAGTGAGGTCCTGCTTGCCATAACGCTCACCGTTGCAGATCCACACCTTGATACCGAGGGTACCCACCTTGGTGTTGGCCACCGCGAGGGCGTAGTCGATGTCGGCGCGGAACGTGTGGAGCGGCGTACGGCCTTCCTTGAACATCTCGCTGCGGGCCATTTCGGCACCACCGACACGGCCGGCGATCTGGACCTTGATGCCCTCGGCACCGACGCGCATCGTGTTGGCGATGGCCATCTTGATGGCGCGGCGATAGGACACGCGGCCCTCGATCTGACGGGCGATGCTGTCAGCCACGATGTTGGCGTCCACCTCGGGGCGCTTCACCTCGTAGATGTTGATCTGGACATCCTTCTTGGTGACCTTCTTGAGCTCTTCCTTGAGTTTGTCGACCTCGGTGCCGCCCTTACCGATGATGAAACCGGGACGGGCCGCGTAGATCGTGACCGTGATGAGCTTGAGGGTACGCTCGATGACGATGCGGCTGAGGCTGGCCTTGGCCAGACGGTTGCCGAGATACTTGCGGATCTCGAAGTCCTCAGCGATCTTCTCTGCATAGTTACCACCACACCAGTTAGAGTCCCAACCACGGGTGATACCGATTCTGTTGCTGATAGGATTAGTTTTCTGTCCCATAATTACT
>JAGCYX010000027.1 GCA_017960585.1 Bacteroidales bacterium | reverse complement strand
GATGTGCGCCGGCTGGTCGGTTTCTATCGTGCAGTCAGTCACGAACTTGCTGCGGTCGTTCTTGGGCAGGACGCCCGCTTCCACGCCCAGTTCCTCCATCGCCTCCGCGAGGATCTTCTGGTAGGTCTCGAAGCCCATATCCATGATGAATCCGCTCTGCTCGGCCCCCAGCAGGTTGCCGGCGCCGCGGATGTCCAGGTCCTGCATCGCGATGTTGAATCCGCTGCCCAGGTCGGAGAATTCCTCGATGGCCTTGAGGCGCCGCCGGGCGTCGTCGGAGATGGTGACCAGCGGCGGGACGATGAGGTAGCAGAACGCCTTCTTGTTGGAACGGCCCACGCGGCCGCGCAACTGGTGCAGGTCGCTCAGACCGAAGTTCTGCGCCTGGTTGATCAGGATCGTATTGGCGTTCGGGATGTCCAGGCCGTTCTCGATCAGGGTGGTGCAGAGCATCATGTCGTAGTCCCCGCGCATGAAATCCAACATCTTGTTTTCCAACTCCTTGGACTCCATCTGGCCGTGCGCCACGCAGATCTTCATATCCGGAATCAGGCGGTGCAGGATGTCGTGGATGGCCGGCAGTTCCTCGACCTTGTTGTGCAGGAAGAAGACCTGGCCGCCGCGGTTGAGTTCGTAGTTGACGATGCTGCGGATCTCCTTTTCGTCGAAGAGGATGATTTCCGTCTGCACCGGGATGCGGTTGGGCGGCGGCGTGTTGATGATGCTCAGGTCGCGCGCGCCCAGCAGGGAGAACTGGAGCGTGCGCGGAATGGGGGTCGCCGTCAACGTGAGCGTGTCCACGGACGCCTTGAAGGAACGGAGTTTCTCCTTGGCCGCCACGCCGAATTTCTGCTCCTCGTCGATGATCAGCAGCCCCAGGTCCTTGAATTCGAATTCTTTTCCGAGGATCTTGTGCGTGCCTATCAGGATATCGATCTGCCCGGCGGCCAGCCGCTTTTTTATTTCGTTGATTTCCCTGGTCGTGCGCAGGCGGCTGACATAATCCACATTGCAGGGGAGGTTCTGCAGGCGTTGCCGGAAGGTGTTGAAATGCTGTAGCGCCAGGATGGTGGTGGGCACGAGCACGGCCACCTGCTTGCTGTCACAAGCCGCCTTGAAAGCCGCCCGGACGGCGATTTCCGTCTTTCCGAAACCTACGTCGCCGCAGATCAGCCGGTCCATCGGGCAGTTTTCTTCCATATCCTGTTTCACCGCCCGGGTCGCCAGTTCCTGATCGGGCGTGTCTTCGTACATGAAGGAAGATTCCAATTCCTCCTGCAGGTAGGTGTCCGGCGAGAAGGCGAAGCCCTTGGAAGCACGCCGCTTGGCATAGAGTTGGATCAGGTCCTTGGCTATATCCTTGACCTTGCTCTTAGCGTTGTATTTCAGGGTAATCCACGACTTGGATCCCAATTTGTTGATGCGCGGCGGCTCCCCGTCCCGCGAGCGGAAACGGGAAATCTTGTGCAGGGCGTGCACCGACACGAACACGACGTCGCCGTCCTTGTAGGTGATCTTGACCACCTCGCGCATCCGGCCATAGTCGTCGCGCAGGCGCACCAGGCCGCCGAACACACCCACGCCGTGGTCGATATGCACGACGTAATCTCCTATGTTGAAGGAATTCAGGTCGTTGACCGTCAGCTGTTCGCTCTTCTCGACGGTCCTTCGCAGGCTTACGCGATGGAAACGGTCGAAGATCTCGTGGTCCGAATAGCAGCAGACCTTGTCCTGTGCATCGATGAATCCGTTATGGATGTTCTTGCCGCTGACGAATTCGGGCAGCAGGCCGCCGTTCTGGGACAGGATGGAACGGATGCGTTCCAGCTGCTGCTCCTTCTCGCCGTAAATCAGGACCTTGTATCCTTTCTCCAGATGGCCGCGGATGTCTTCCGTGAGCAGTTCGAAATTCTTGTTGAAGGTCGGCTGCGGGGATATCTGGAACCAGACGAAATCATCGCCTCCGTAGGACAGGGGAGGATCTATATAGACTCTGTTGAATTTCTGGAGCGCCTGGAAGAAGGGCTGCTTGGAATACATATCCGAAGAATCCAGCCAGACCAGGCTGTCCTTCGGAAAAATGTCGCTCAATGCCTGCCCCTGCACCTCGCCGCTTCCGACAACATTCGACACGATGACCGCCTGCTCCACCTCTTCTTTCGACAGCTGGGTGTTGCAGTCGAAGGTATGGATTTTTTCTATTTCGTTACCCCAGAAAGAGATGCGGTAAGGGATATTCTCTGAGTATGAAAAGATATCTACGATGGAGCCGCGGATGGCGTATTGTCCGGGTGCGGATACGAAGTCCACCTTCTCGAAATCCTTTTCGGACAGGGTTTTGATGATGTCTTCGTGAGAGATTTCCTGGCCGGTTTTCAAATAGAAGACAGCGTCTTCGATGGTTTGGGTTACCGGGATTTCTTCTGATAATGCCTCCGGATAGGTGACTATGATCAGAGATTCTGCATATTCCAGGATCTTCCCGATGGCGGAGGTGCGCTGGACGCCCAGGGAGGATTTGTAGTTGCTTCGCTCTACGCTACGACCGGATTCCGGCAGGAAGAAGACATAATCTCCTTCCGTCAGGTTGTATAAATCAACTGCGCAATATTCAGCGGCTTCCCGGTTCGGCAACACCACCACGTGCATCCCACGCCGGGCAATCTCGGATAAGACAAACCACCGGGCAGACAAAAACAACCCGCGACAGAATACTTCCTTTCCGGATTTTATTCTGTCTCGCAGGAGTTCAGTGGATTTTGAACTTATCAACATTCTATGTCTAAAACCGGTTGAAAAGTGTGTTGAAACCCTGTTTATCTCCTATCTTCCGCCGTGGATAAAAATCACCGCCTGGTTTTCAACAGAACCGGCAACACGGATTCAACAGACTTTTTAACGCATACCTCTTTTCTTAAGATTTTGATAAATAATCACTTTATGGAGTTATCAACATTTCAACAACCCATAAATAAAAATCAAAATTTCAAATAAAAAGAAGTATATTTGTATTCTAAAAGTCACGCCCTTTGTATGCAGGAATTCGACCCTCATAATACAAACGACTGCAAAGATAAGGAATTGGACGGAATTATCCGGCCTCAGGAGCTGGAAGATTTCACCGGACAAGGAGAAATCGTGTCCCGTCTGCGTGTCTATATCCAGGCAGCCAAGATGCGCGGGGAGTCGCTGGATCATACGCTTTTCCATGGCCCTCCGGGTCTGGGCAAGACGACGCTGGCGCACATCATCGCCAACGAGATGGGCGTCAATATGAAGATTACTTCCGGTCCCGTCCTGGACCGTCCCGGCGACCTGGCGGGCCTGCTGACTTCCCTGGAGACGGGAGATGTCCTGTTTATCGATGAAATCCATCGTCTTGCGCCGGAAGTGGAGGAATACCTCTATTCCGCAATGGAGGATTATGTCATCGATATCATGATCGACAAGGGTCCCGGAGCGCGTTCGGTCCGGATTTCCCTGAATCCTTTCACCCTGGTGGGCGCCACGACGCGGGCCGGTCTGCTGACGGCGCCGCTCCGCGCCCGTTTCGGTATCACCGAAGGTCTGGAATACTACGATACCGAAGACCTGGTCAAAATCGTGAAGCGGAGTGCCGGAATCCTGAAGGTGGAGATCGAGCCGGAAGCGGCGCAGGAGATAGCCCTTCGCAGCCGCGGCACGCCGCGTATCGCCAATTCCCTGCTGCGCCGGGTGCGCGATTTCGCCCAGGTGATGGGAGACGGACATATCGACCTGAAGATTGCGCGTTATGCGCTGGATAAACTGAATATAGACAAACGGGGTCTCGACGCCATCGACAATAAGATCCTTCGTACCATCATCTCCACTTTCAAGGGAGGTCCTGTGGGTGCCAACACGCTGGCAACGGCCATCGGAGAAGACCAGGGTACGTACGAAGAAGTCTATGAGCCTTTCCTAATCAAGGAAGGATTCATCGTGCGGACGCAGCGCGGGCGCGTGGCCACAGAACTATCCTATAAACATATGGGATTGGATCCCTACCAGAACAACACCAATACGCTCTTTTGAGTAAAACAATAATATATACACACGAAACCATGTCTGACAAGTTAAATTCCAAAATTCCTGCAGGACCGCTGGAAAGCAAATGGACCCGGCGCAAGTCGGAAATCCGTCTGGTGAGTCCGAACAACAAGAGAAAACTTGAGATCATCGTGGTCGGCACCGGTCTGGGTGGCGCATCTGCAGCCGCTTCGCTGGGCGAGCTGGGCTACAATGTCAAGATTTTCTGCATCAGCGATACGCCGCGCCGGGCGCACTCCATCGCTGCCCAGGGTGGTATCAATGCTGCGAAGAACTACCAGAACGACAACGACTCCGTTTATCGTCTGTTCTACGACACCATCAAGGGCGGTGACTACCGTGCCCGCGAAGCCAACGTCTACCGTCTGGCAGAAGTCAGCGCCTCCATCATCGACCAGTGCGTCGCGCAGGGAATTCCTTTCGCCCGTGAATACGGCGGATATCTCGCTAACCGTTCCTTCGGTGGAGTGCAGGTCAGCCGTACTTTCTATGCCCGCGGCCAAACCGGTCAGCAGCTGCTTCTGGGTGCCTACGCTTCCCTGAACAAGGAGATTGCGAACGGTTCCGTGAAAGCATATCCGCGCCACGAGATGCTCGACCTGGTCATCGTGAACGGTCAGGCGAAGGGTATCATCGCCCGCAACCTGGTGACGGGCCAGCTGGAGCGCTTCGGCGCGCACGCGGTCGTGATTGCCACCGGCGGTTATGGAAATACCTATTTCCTGTCCACGAACGCCATGAACAGCAACGGTTCCGCCGCCATGCAGTGCTACCGCAAAGGCGCCTTCTTCGGCAACCCCTGCTTCGCGCAGATCCACCCGACCTGTATCCCGGTGCACGGCGACCAGCAGTGCAAGCTGACCCTGATGTCCGAGTCGCTGCGTAACGACGGCCGCATTTGGGTACCCAAGAAGAAAGAGGACGTGGAGAAGCTCCGCAAGCACGAAATCAAGGCTTCCCAGATCCCTGAGGAAGACCGCGATTACTATCTCGAGCGCCGCTATCCGGCCTTCGGTAACCTGGTGCCGCGCGACGTGGCATCCCGTGCCGCCAAGGAGCGTTGCGACGCCGGCTTCGGCGTGAACGAGACCGGCAAGGCCGTGTTCCTCGATTTCGCGGACGCCATCAAGCGCCTGGGCCATCAGCGCGTGGCCGAGCGCTACGGCAACCTCTTCGACATGTACGAGAAGATCACCGCCAGCTCCCCTTGGGAGGAGCCGATGATGATCTATCCGGCCATCCACTACACCATGGGTGGCATCTGGGTCGACTACGATCTGCAGACCACGATTCCGGGCCTGTACGCCATCGGCGAGGCCAACTTCTCCGACCACGGCGGCAACCGCCTCGGCGCTTCCGCGCTGATGCAGGGTCTGGCGGACGGTTATTTCGTGCTGCCGGTCACGATCGGCGATTATCTCTCCTACAAGTTCGCCGAGCCCAAGACGGACGTAAACACGAAGGAGTTCGACGATGCGGAGAAAGCCGTCCAGGCCCGCATCGACCGCCTCTTCGCCATCAAGGGCAAGGAGACCGTGGATTCCATCCATAAGCGTCTCGGCAACATCATGTGGGACTATGTGGGTATGGCCCGCGACGAGGCCGGCCTGAAGAAGGCCATCGC
This sequence comes from Bacteroidales bacterium, assembly GCA_017960585.1. Lineage (GTDB taxonomy): Bacteria > Bacteroidota > Bacteroidia > Bacteroidales > UBA932 > Cryptobacteroides. Next base: position 9,035 of record JAGCYX010000027.1, on the reverse strand, counting down.
CGAAATCAAGGCGCTCAAGAAGGAATTCTACGAGAATGTCAACGTGCCCGGTACCCAGTTTGAATTCAATCAGGAGCTCGAGAAGGCCCTCCGTCTGGAAGACTTCTTCGACATCGGCGAGCTGATGGCCCGCGACGCCCTGAACCGCACCGAATCCTGCGGCGGCCACTTCCGTGTGGAGAGCCAGACCGAGGAAGGTGAGGCCAAGCGCGACGACGCCAACTTCATGTATGTCTCCGCCTGGGAATACAAGGGCGAGGACAAGGAACCCGAACTCCACAAGGAGCCGCTCAAGTATGAGTTTATCGAGGTGAAAACGAGAAATTACAAAGACTAAGCGAGATGGAATTCAATCTGAAAATATGGCGTCAGAAGAACGCCAAGACCAAGGGTCATTTCGAGACCTACCATATTGCCGGCATCGAAGAGGACGCCTCCTTCCTGGAGATGCTCGATATCCTGAACGAGCAGCTGATCCGCGAGGGTTGCGACCCGGTGGCGGTGGAGCGCGGCTGCCAGAGCAGCGGTCCTGTGTCGTTCGACCACGACTGCCGCGAAGGTATCTGCGGCGCCTGCGGCCTCTATATCGACGGCCGTGCCCACGGTCCGGACGATCACGTGACCACCTGCCAGCTCTTCATGCGTCACTTCAAGAACGGCGCCACCATCACCGTGGAGCCGTGGTGCAGCAAAGGTTTCCCCATCATCAAGGACCTTGTCGTGGACCGTTCCGCCTTCGATAAGATCCTCCAGGCGGGCGGCTTCATCTCCGTGCGCACCGGTTCCGCGCAAGATGCCAACAACATCCTGATCCCGCACGACCGTGCCGAGGAAAGCATGGATGCAGCGGCCTGCGTGGGCTGCGGCGCCTGCGTGGCTACGTGTAAGAACGGTTCTGCGATGCTGTTCGTCGCGGCCCGCGTCAGCTCCCTCGCCCTGCTTCCGCAGGGTCGTCCGGAAGCCAAGCGCCGCGCCAAGGCGATGGTCGCCAAGATGGACGAACTCGGCTTCGGCAACTGCACCAACACGCGTGCCTGCGAGCTCGAGTGCCCGAAGGGTATCAGCGTGACGCACATCGCCCGCCTGAACCGCGAGTTCCTGAAGGCGAAATTCTCCGACTAGGAGAGACGTTCTATAAGAATAAGAGCTGCAAGAAATTGCAGCTCTTTTCTTTTTACCAGAGGAAGTTGTTGAAAGGATACCTGCCGGCGTGGATTTCCGCGACCATCTTATAGATGTCGTCGCGGAGTTTTTCTATGTTCTCCTTCTTGATGGCGGAGATGAAGATGCAGGGAATCTTGCGTCCGTTGATCCACTTGGCCTTGACCTCGTCCAGCGTGAAATTACGCTCGGTCTTGGGCTGCAGGGAGAACTCGTCGTACGGCTCGTAGGTGTAGGCGTCGGTCTTGTTGAAGACCACGTAGACGGGTTTGTCGGCCGCTGAAATGTCCTTGAGCGTCTTGTCCACGACCTCCATCTGTTCCTCGTAATCGGGGTGCGAGATGTCCACCACGTGGACGAGGATATCGGCCTCGCGGACCTCGTCCAGCGTGCTCTTGAAGGCCTCGATAAGCTGGGTGGGGAGCTTGCGGATGAAGCCTACGGTATCGCTGAGCAGGAAGGGTACGTTGCCGATGACGACCTTGCGGACGGTGGTGTCGAGGGTGGCGAACAGCTTGTTCTCTGCGAAGACCTCCGACTTGGAGAGCAGGTTCATCAGCGTGGACTTGCCAACGTTGGTGTAGCCCACCAGCGAGAGGCGTACCAGCTGGCCGCGGTTGCTGCGCTGGGTAGCCATCTGCTTGTCCACCTTCTTGAGTTGTTCCTTGAGCTTGGAGATGCGTTCGCGCACGATACGGCGGTCCACTTCGATCTGGGTTTCACCCATACCGCCGCGCGTTCCCATACCGCCGCGCTGGCGCTCCAGGTGGGTCCACATACCCGCCAGGCGGGGGAGCATGTAGTTGTAGTGGGCCAGTTCGACCTGCGTCTTGGCATAGGCCGTCTGGGCGCGCTGAGAGAAGATTTCGAGGATCAGGCTGGTCCGGTCGATGACCGCGGCGGTCTTGATGATTTTCTCGATGTTGCGCTGCTGCATGCCCGTCAATTCGTCGTCGAAAATGACGTAATCGATGTGGTTTTCTTCGCAGTAGTCGGCGATTTCCTGAAGCTTTCCGCTGCGGATGTAGGTACCCTTGTCAGGGCGGTCCACACGCTGCACAAACTGCTTGTCGCCCGTCGCTCCCGCCGTTTCGGCGAGGAACTGCAATTCGTCGAGATATTCGTAGATTTTCCGCTCGTCGTCATCCTGCCTGATGATGCCGACAAAGACCGCTTTCTCTTCTTTCTTATTCTCCATATTCAGTCAAAAAAAGGCCATCCGCGTACGGACGGCCTCTTGTTCGTTTATAGCTTGCTTATCGCAGCTGGAAGATCACCGGGAACTGGTAGGTGACCTTGACGGCGCGGTCGCGCTGCTTGCCAGGCGTCCACTTCGGGGAGCTCTGGATCACGCGGACGGCCTCCTTGTCAAGGGACGGATCCACACCACGGAGGACCTTCACGTCGGAGACGGTACCGTTCGGGTTGACGGTGAACTGCACCATCACACGGCCGGACACGCCGTTCTCCTTGGCGATTTCAGGATAGTCGAGATGCTGGGACACCCACTTGGAGAAGGTGTTGGCATCGCCACCCTGGAACTTCGGCTTCTCCTCGACGAGGGCGAACGGAATGGCCTCTTCCTCGACGACCTCTTCCTGAACCTCCTCTACGTAGTCCATGATCTCGACACCGAGGTTGGAATCATCCTCGAGGTTGAGGATGTTGTCGTCCACCTTGATGTTGTCATCGACGATGTCGATCTGGTCGGACAGGATAGGGATCTTCGGGGCCTCGGGGGGCGGCGGAGGGGTTTCCTGCGTAATCGGAATAATCTCTTCCTCAATGAGTTCGGTGTTCTCCGCTGCAAAGAGGCTCTCGACCTTCTCCTTCGTCTGATATTCGAAAGCGAATATCGTGATGAGGAGGGAAAGAACTAAGCCAATCTCGACAAACAAGAGTTTCTTGTTGTTCAGATCTGCCTTGGGTGATTTCTTGACTTCCATATTCGTGGTTTCGTTAAATATTCCGTTTGGGTTTCAAAGATAGAAATATTTCTTCTTAAATCCAATTTTTTAATTTTATAGATGTAACTTTGCAAAAATTTTGCCAATGATACGTTACTTCCAGGAAGATATCCGCTTCGAGTTGAAGCAGAAGTTGCAGAACAACCGCTGGCTGAAAATGGTGGCCGGCAGCGAGATGCGACGCCTCGGCGCCGTCAATATCATCTTCTGTTCCGACAACTACATCCTGGACGTGAACATGAAGTATCTGCAGCACGACTACTTCACCGACATCATCACCTTCGACTACTGCGAGAAGGACGTCCTTTCGGGCGACCTGTTCATCAGCATCGATTCCGTCCGCGAAAACGCCATATATTATGGTACGGAGTTCGCCGACGAGCTGAACCGCGTGATGGTGCACGGCCTGCTGCACCTGATCGGCTATGACGACCACACGGAGGAAGACATCGCCGTGATGCGGCAGAAGGAGAACTACTATCTGCAGATGAGGGCGTCTTTGTGATGGAGCGGGTTTACGATATCATCGTCGTCGGGGGAGGACATGCCGGGTGCGAGGCCGCGATGGCGGCCGCGACCCTGGGTTCGTCCGTGCTCCTCGTGACGATGGATATGCTCGGCTTCGCCAAGATGTCCTGCAACCCGGCGGTGGGCGGCATCGCCAAAGGACAGATCGTCCGGGAGGTGGATGCGCTCGGCGGATGGACCGGCATCGTCACGGACCGCTCGACGCTCCAGTTCCGGATGCTGAACCGCTCGAAGGGGCCGGCGATGTGGAGTCCCCGGGCGCAGTGCGATAAAATCCAGTTTTCGCTGAATTGGCGCAAAGTGCTCGAAAGTTCCTGTAAATTAGATATTTACGCGGATCCTGCGACATCTTTTCTCTTTGAGAATTCAAAAATCTGCGGAATCAAGACCAATACAGGGGCGATTTTCAAGTCTCGCGCGGTTGTTTTGACCGCCGGAACCTTCCTTTCGGGCAAACTCTTCATCGGCCGCCACCAGATGGAAGGCGGGCGGATCGGGGAGCCGGCGTCTTACGGACTGACCGAACAGCTCGTCGAACGCGGCTTGACGACCGACCGGATGAAGACCGGGACGCCGCCCCGGATCGACATCTCTTCGGTGGACGTTTCCCGACTTCCGGTTCAGCTCGGCGATCCGGATCCGGATCGCTTTTCCTTCCTGCCGGAACCGTCGGCCGTCCAGGGGGGGGGGAAGGAGCAGATGGCCTGCTACATCCTCCACACCAACGAACGGGTCCACGAGATTCTGCGGACCGGCTTCGGCGATTCGCCGCTGTTCACCGGACTCATTCATGGCCGCGGCCCGCGTTACTGCCCGAGCATTGAGGACAAACTCCGCGTCTTTCCGGACAACCCGGCCCACCAGCTTTTCCTCGAACCGGAAGGCCGCAGCACGAATGAATACTACCTGCAGGGCTTCTCCTCTTCGCTGCCGCTTCAGGTCCAACTGGACGCAATGCACGCGATCGAGGGCCTGGAAAACGTCAAGATCTACCGCCCTGCGTACGCCGTCGAATACGACTTCTTTGACCCCACGCAGCTGCGTCCGTCGCTCGAATCCCGGCTGGTTAAGAACCTCTTCCTGGCCGGCCAGGTCAATGGAACGACCGGGTATGAGGAGGCCGCCGCGCAAGGTCTCGTCGCCGGCATCAACGCCCACCGGAAGCTGCAGGAGCAGGATCCGCTGGTCCTGCGCCGGGACCAGTCCTACATCGGCGTGCTGATCGACGACCTGGTCACGAAGGGGGTGGACGAACCTTATCGCATGTTCACTTCGCGTGCGGAATATCGCATCCTGCTGCGGCAGGACAACGCCGACCGGCGCCTGACGCCGCTGGCCCGTGAACTGGGTCTGGCAGACGAAACGCGCTACGCGGCGACGATGCGGAAATATGAGCGCGTGGACGAACTGCAAGCCTACTGCGAGCGCAAGAATCTGACGGTTCAGGAGGCGAATCCCTACCTGGAATCCGTCGGCTCCAGCCCGATTACGGAGTCCAAGAAGATCGCCGATCTGGCCACGCGCCCCGAAGTTACGCTAGAGGAACTCTTGAAAATCGTTCCACGTGGAACTTATCAACAAGAGGAGATAGAAAGTGTTGAAATCTCTCTGCGGTATAAGGGCTACATTGACCGGGAGCTTCAGATGGCCGAGAAGATCCAGCGGCTGGAAGGGCTGCGCATTCCGGACGGATTTGACTTCGACCGCGTGGCGGGTCTGACCATCGAGTGCCGGCAGAAGCTGAAACGGTATCATCCGCAGACCATCGCCCAAGCCGCCCGGATCTCGGGCGTCTCGCCGGCAGACATTTCGGTGCTGCTGGTTTACTTCGGACGCTAATCGCTACAGGCGCTGAAGCGCCGCCTTGATGATGGCCTCCACGGAGGCGGAGGGGTTCTCCTTGAGAATGGCCTGGACCGCCTTGTTGATATTGGGTTTGGCGAATCCGAGCAGCTGGAGCGCCGTAGTGGCTTCTTCGGCCGCGGCATTCCGGTCGGTCTGGAACAGCACGTCCGGGTTTGCGCCGTCGCCTTTCACGAGCTTGTCCTTGAGTTCCAGGACCATGCGCTGGGCGGTCTTGAGGCCGATGCCCTTGACGGCTTTCAGCCGGTTGACGTCCTCACTCAGGATGGCGTTGCGGAGCTCGTCGGCCGAGAGGGAAGACAGAATCATCCGGGCGGAAGCGGCGCCCATGCCGGACACGCTGGTGATCTGGCGGAACAGGTCCCGCTCGTCCTGCGTGGCGAAACCGTAGTCTACTTCCGCGCCGTCGCGGGGGTTGACCTGGCGCTGGATGTAGACGGTGACGGAGGCCTTGTCGCGCAGGGCTTCGAAGGTTTGCAGGGAGATTTCGACGCCGTAGCCGATGCCCTGATTGTCGATCACCGCCATCGTAGGGGTCAGTGTCGCAAGTTTTCCGGAGATGTAATCTATCATATCACAAAAATAATGTTAAATTTGCATTTCTCTATGACACAGGTCGAAAAAATACGTCAGGAGTTCCCCGAACTGGGGGAGCGCGTGTATGGCAAGCCGCTGGTCTATCTGGACAATGCGGCCACCTCGCAGCGCCCCCGCAGCGTCATTGCCAAGTGGACGGAGATGTCGGAGAAATACAACGCCAATCTCCACCGCGCCGTGCACCGGATCGCCGACCTGGCCACGACGGAGTACGAAACGACGCGTGACGCCGTCCGAGCGTACTTGAACGCGGAATTCCGCGAGGAGATCGTCTTCACCTCGGGCGCGACGGCGTCCATCAACCTGGTGGCGTACAGCTTCGGCGAAGCTTTCATCCGCGAGGGGGACGAGATCGTCGTCAGCGAGGCAGAGCACCATTCCGACATCGTGCCCTGGCAGCTGCTCTGCCAGCGGAAGCGCGCGACGCTGCGCGTGCTGCCCGTCGATGAGGACGGCCACCTGCGGATGGACCTGCTGCCGGGCCTTCTGTCGCCTCGGACGAAGCTGCTCTGCGTGGCTCACATCTCCAACGTGCTGGGCCTGATCAATCCGGTCAAAGAGATTGTAAAGATTTGTCACTCAGTTGGTTGTAAGGTTCTGGTGGACGGAGCGCAGGGGATTGTGCACGAGCGGGTGGACGTCCGCGACCTGGACTGTGATTTCTACGCGTTCTCGGGCCATAAGGTCTACGCGGCTCCCGGCACCGGCGTGCTGTACGGACGTCGCGAGCTGCTGGAACGGATGCCGCCGTTCATGGGCGGCGGCGAGATGATCGGGACGGTCCGCTGGAGCGGAACGACGTGGGCGCCGCTGCCGCAGAAGTTCGAGGCGGGCACGCAGAATATCGCCGGCACGCCGACTCTCCGACCTGCGTTGGAGATGGCCGAGCTGCTGCGCGATCCGGCCGTCGAGGCCGAATCAGAGAAGATTAAAGATTTAATACTGAATAAATTACAAAGCAACCCCCGGATCCGTCTCTATGGCGTTCCGACGACGCCGGACGAGAAGATACCCCTCTTTTCGTTCTCCGTGGAACACTGCCACCACGAGGATCTGGCGCTCATTTTGGACAAGATGGGCGTCGCCGTCCGTTCCGGGCAGATGTGCGCGGAGCCGCTGATGGACCGCTTCGGCGTGACGGGGATGCTGCGCGTTTCCTTTGCGCCGTACAACACCGTGCAGGAGGCGGAATATTTGATTGCATCGCTCGACCGGGCGATAAACATGCTTGAAGGATGAAAACTTTACAGGAAGTACAGGCCGATGTCATCGAGGATTTCTCGATGTACGACGAGTGGCTGGACAAATATGAGTATCTGATCGATCTGGGGCGCAAGCTGGAAGTGTTCCCCGAGGAACTTAAGACCGAAGACCGCCTGATCAAGGGCTGCCAGTCCCGGGTATGGCTGGACACCGTCGTCGACGGCGACCGGCTCTATTTCCGCGCCGACAGCGACGCCATCATCACCAAGGGCATCATCTCCCTGCTGATCGGCGTTTATTCCGGCCGGACGGCCCGCGAGATCGCGGACGACGACTTCTCCTTCGTGGACAGCCTCGGGCTGCGCGAGAACCTCTCGCCGACGCGTGCGAACGGCCTCGCCTCGATGATCGAAACCCTCCGCCGTACGGCGCAAAATCACGTTTGAGATGGCGCGGGACGAAGTTTTGACCCCTCAGGACGTCAAGGAACTGACGCCGTTGTACGAGGACGTCGTGCTGGCGCTCAAGCAGGTGTACGACCCCGAGATCCCGGTCAACATCTACGATCTCGGTCTGATCTACGAACTCCACATCGACAAGGCGCACAAGGTCTTCATCAAGATGACCTTCACGGCCCCGAACTGCCCGATGGCGGACGAGGTGCTTGCCGAAGTGAAGCAGATGGTGGAGGACACACCGGGCGTCACAGGTTGTGAAATCGAGCTCGTGTTCGACCCGGTCTGGGACCAGAGCATGCTCTCGGACGAGGCCCGCGTCGCGCTGGGCTGGGACCCCGAATTCTGACGGATGAAAGCCGTTCCCGTATACCTTTCCCTCGGCACCAACCAGGGCGACCGCCGCGCGCAGATCGACGAGGCGCTGCGGCGCTTGGACGCTTCTATAGGCCGGCCCTACGAGGCGCTTTCGTCCATCATCGAAACGCCCGCCTGGGGCTTCGAGGGGCCGGATTTCCTGAACTGCGTGGTGCGCTACCGGACGGCCAAAAGGCCGCACACGCTGCTGCGCATCTGCAAGAAGATCGAGCGGGCGATGGGCCGCACCGGCGTGCCCGAATATGACGCCGAAGGGCGCCGGATCTACCACGACCGCCCCATCGACATCGACATCCTGCTCTACGGCGACGAGCACGTCGACACGCCCGATCTGAAGATCCCGCATCCGCTGATGGAGCAGCGGGACTTCGTTATGCGCCCGCTGGCGGAGATTTTCGCGCAGAAATGACTATATTTGCACGATTATAGATAATTAGTTAGTAACAAAGATATGACACAAGACGAACTGTTCAAGGTACTCGTGGCGCACTGCAAGGAGTACGGATTCATTTTCCCGTCCAGCGAGATCTACGACGGCCTGGCCGCCGTGTACGATTACGGCCAGATGGGCGTCGAGCTGAAGAACAACATCAAGCAGTACTGGTGGAACGCGATGACCCGCCTGCACGAGAACATCGTGGGCATCGATTCCTGCATTTTCATGCACCCCCGCATCTGGGAGGCCTCCGGCCACGTGAGCGCCTTCAACGACCCCCTCATCGACAACAAGGATTCCAAGAAGCGCTACCGCGCCGACGTGCTGATAGAGGACTATCTGGCCAAGCTGGAAGAGAAGATGAACAAGGAAGTGGAGAAGGGCCGCCGCAAGTTCGGCGAGGCTTTTGACGAGGCCACCTTCCGCGCCACCAACCCCAACGTGCTC
>JAGCYX010000026.1 GCA_017960585.1 Bacteroidales bacterium | reverse complement strand
TCGAGGAGAACGAGATAGAGCGCCCGGACGACTTCGTGGTGAAGTCCACGCCCAACAAGTCGGCCGCCAAGGTGGCGATCATCCAGAGCATCGACCGGCGGATGGACCTCGAGGACATCGCCGAGGCGCGCGGCATGGATATGGACGAGCTGTTCGGTGAGATCGAGGCCATCGTCTCCAGCGGCACCAAGCTCAACCTGGACTATTACATCGAGAACAACCTCGACGAGGAGATCGTCGAGGAGATCTACCGCTATTTCAAGGAGGATGCGACGTCGGACGACGTCCAGGCCGCCATCGACGCCCTCGGGCCCGACTACTATGAGAACGAAGTCCGGCTGGTCCGGCTCAAATTCCTTTGTGAGATCGCATCGTGATACCGCAGGAGACCGTCAATCTGATTCTGGACACCGCGCAGATCGTGGATGTGGTGAGTGATTATGTGACGCTGAAGCGCCGCGGGGCAAGTTATGTGGCCTGCTGCCCGTTCCACAATGAGAAGACGCCCTCCTTCTATGTCACGCCCTCCAAGGGCATCTACAAATGCTTCGGCTGCGGCAAGGCCGGCACGGCCGTGGGCTTCGTGATGGAGCAGGAACACTGCTCCTACGTGGAGGCCCTGCGCTACCTGGCCCGCAAATACAATATCGAAATCGTCGAGGCGGAGGAGTCCGCCGAGGAGATCGCCCGCCGGCAGCGCAGCGAGAGCCTGCTGCTGGTCTCCGAATTCGCCCGCAAGTTCTTCTCGGAGCAGCTCAAGTCCGGCGAAGGCCGGGCCGTGGGCTACCGCTATTACCGCGAACGCGGCATCGAGGACGCGACCATCGAGCGCTGGGGCCTGGGCTGGGCGCCCTCCGGACGCAGCACGCTGGTGGACGCCGCGCGCGCCGCAGGCTACAAGGACGAGTACCTGCTCGGGGCGGGTCTGGCGGTGCAGAACGACGACGGCTCGCTGTCGGACAAGTTCCGCGAGCGCGTGATGTTCCCGATCCACTCGGTGAGCGGACGCGTGATCGCGTTCAGCGGCCGCACGCTCAAGGCGGACAACCCGGCGAAGTACGTCAACTCGCCGGAAACGGAGATCTACATCAAGAGCCGCAACCTGCTGGGCATCTACTTCGCGAAAGCGGATATCGCCCGGGAGGACCGCTGCATCCTCGTGGAGGGCAATGTGGACGTGGTCATGATGCACCAGCTCGGCATCACCAACGTCGTGGCCTCCTGCGGCACCTCGCTCACGGTGGAGCAGGTGCGCCTGATCAAGAAGTTCACGGAGAACGTCACCATCATGTACGACGGCGACTCCGCCGGCATCCACGCCGCCCTGCGCGGCATCCCGATGGTGCTCGCCGAGGGAATGAACGTCCACGTGGTGCTGCTGCCGGACGGTGACGACCCCGACTCCTTCTCCCGCAAGCATACGCGCGACGAGGTGCGGGAGTACATCACTGCGAACGAGAAGGATTTCATCGTCTTCAAGACGGACCTGCTGCTTGCGCAGGCGGCGGGCGATCCGCTCAAGAAGGCGGGTCTGATCAACGACATCGCCGACACCATCGCGCAGATACCCGACGCCGTGAAGCGCTCCACCTACGCGGAAGCCACGGCACAGCAGTTCGGCATCGAGGTGGCCATCCTCTTCGACCGCATCGGCCGGACGCGCCGCAAGTTGCAGGAGGACGCCCTGAAGGTCGCGGAGCGCGAGGAGCGCCGCCGGCGCAACGAACTGCCTCCGAGCGCCTATGATACGGTGGTCTCCGACCCTCAGGCGCCGGACGAACCGCCCGTGCAGCCGGTGCTCTCGGAAGAAAACCGCATCCTGGCCCCCGCCGAGCGGGATCTGCTCTATTTCCTGCTCCGCCACGGCTGCGACGAGCTGGACTTCGAGAGCGACTCCGACTACTACAGCGGCAACGAGCTGGACAAGCCGAGCGTGGCCGACTTCATCCGGGACGCCTTCAGCGACGGCACGCAGATGATCAACAGCGCCTATGCCGCCGTGTACGACGCCTATTTCGCGCTGTACGACGAGGGCCTCGGCCAGCAGGAGATCGTCAAGCGCCTGCTGGATTCTCCTGACCGCCGCATTGCGGACGTGACCTCGCAGCTGTCCACGGAGAAGTACCGCCTGACCGTGCAGGCCTTTGAGAATGCGATGACGACCACCGCCTCGTGGCTGGTGGTGCAGGTCCCGCGCGCCATCCTCGGCTATGCCGAACGGCGCATGCAGGACCGTTATGACAGCCTCCGCCGGTCCCTGCCGGGCGCGACGGGGGAGCAGGAGACGGCCATCCTCCAGGAGATGGTCAAGATCCAGGCCGCCCAGCGGCGGATCAAACAAAAAATGGGAAGAGAAAAAAACACGAAATAATGGACAAACAATTCAAAAGAACTCTCGTGACCTGTGCGTTGCCTTACGCCAACGGTCCGATCCACATCGGCCACCTGGCCGGTGTCTATGTGCCGGCCGACATCTATGTGCGCTATCTGCGGATGCGCGGCCGGGAAGTGCTGTACGTCTGCGGCTCCGACGAGCACGGCGTGCCCATCACCATCAAGGCCCGCCAGCAGGGCTGCACCCCGCAGGACATCGTGGACCGCTACCACGGCATCATCAAGGACTCCTTCGAGGGGCTTGGCATCCACTTCGACATCTATGGCCGCACCTCCTCCAAGGTGCACGAGAAGAACGCTTCCGAGTTCTTCCGCAAGCTCTACGACGAGGGCAAGTTCATCACCAGGGAGAGCGAGCAGTACTACGACCCGGAGGCGAAGCAGTTCCTGGCGGACCGCTACATCGTGGGCACCTGCCCCAAGTGCGGCAATGAAGGCGCCTACGGCGACCAGTGCGAGAAATGCGGCAGCACCCTCAGCCCCGAGGAGCTGATCAACCCCAAGAGCAAGCTCAGCGGCGCCGAGCCCGTCAAGAAGAAGACCACGCACTGGTACCTCCCGCTCCAGGACTACGAGCCCTGGCTCCGCGAATGGATCCTGGAGGGCCACCAGGAGTGGCGCTCCAACGTCTATGGCCAGGTCAAGAGCTGGCTGGACGGCGGCCTGCAGCCGCGCGCCGTCACGCGCGACCTCGACTGGGGCGTGCCCGTGCCCGTCGAGGGCGCCGAGGGCAAGGTCCTCTATGTCTGGTTCGACGCGCCGATCGGCTACATCTCCAATACCAAGGAACTCCTGCCCGAGACCTGGGAGCAGTGGTGGAAGTCCGAGGACACCCGTCTGGTGCATTTTATCGGCAAGGACAACATCGTCT
>JAGCYX010000025.1 GCA_017960585.1 Bacteroidales bacterium | reverse complement strand
TCGACCGCGTGACCACGCCCGGCGGCATCACCATCAAGGGGCTCAACGCGATGGAAGAGGCAGGCTTCTCCGCCGCCGTCATCGCCGGCCTGAAGGCCTGGAAGCCGAAGGCATAAACTCCCCCGCCCAGCCACAGGCCCCGGACGCTTGTGAGCTGCATCATTCAATCTGTCAATTATTTATCGTTTTGTGCTCCCCTGGTTTTCGGGGGAGTACGATTCGTGATTTATCTATTAATCAACAGTTTACAGCTCACAGCAATCAAGGAGTTGGCCTTGCGCGTTGAGATAATGTAAAATATTTTGCAAATTTTTGGTACTTTGTGATACAAGGTATTAGAAAATTTATATATCTTTGCAGTGTCAAAGTTCTAAAGAAATGAAAAAAGTACTCAACATCAGCCTTGCGAACCGCAGCTTCACCCTCGAAGAGGACGCCTACAAGCGCCTCAGCGACTACCTGGAGCACTTCCGTACCCGCCTCGCCGCCTCCTCCGGCGTTCCCTATACGCAGAACGCTGAAGTCATGGAAGACCTCGAGTCCCGGATCGCGGAGCTCTTCGTCCAGGAAGTCGGCACCGACGGCCGCGTGGTCAAGCTCGACCTCGTGGACCGTGTCACCAACCAGCTCGGCATGCCGGACGGCGCGCCCGAGAATCCTTCCGCAGGTTCCGCCCCCTCCCCCGAGGACGACAAGCCCGCGCGCAAGAAGATCTACCGCGACTACGACAACCGGCGCATCGCCGGCGTCTGCGCCGGTCTCGCCACCTATCTCGACATCGACGTCGTCCTGGCGCGTGTCCTGATGCTCGTGGCGCTGGTGGCCGGCACCGCCGGATTCTGGATCTATGTCATCTGCTGGATCGCCATCCCCAAGGCCGTCACGGCCACCCAGAAGTGCGAGATGAACGGCCTGCCCGTCACGGCCGAGAACCTCGCCAGATTCTCCACCACCGCTAAAAAGTAACTGCCATGGAGAACACCGTAGAAAACATCCGCGCACAGATGCGCAAGGGTCTGCTGGACTACTGCATCCTGTCGATCCTGGGCAAGCACGAGGCCTACGCCTCCTCGCTCATCGAAGAGCTCAAGGCCGCCGGCATGATCGTGGTCGAGGGCACCCTCTACCCCCTGCTCATCCGGCAGAAGAACCAAGGCCTGCTCGACTACCGCTGGGAAGAATCCACCCAGGGCCCGCCCCGCAAGTATTACGTCCTGTCCGACAAGGGCCGCGAGCAGCTGGCCCAGATGGATTCCGCCTGGCAGGAGATCATTGATTCCGTCAACACCCTCAAACGCGTATGAAAGAAGTAGAAAGAGTCAGCCTCGGAGGCTATGCCTTCGTCCTGGATACGGACGCCGCCCGCCTGGCCGAGAGCTATCTCGGCGAGCTGGAGAAGCATTATGACGGCCGCCCCGGCGGCAGCGACATCCTCGAGGGCATCGAGGAGCGGATGGCCGAGCTCCTGATGGAGAAGGCCGGGCGCGACGGCGTGGTGTCCGGGGCCATGATGGAGGAGGTAACCCGCATCCTCGGCCGCCCGGAGGACATCGAGGCTGCGGGAGAGGAAGGAGATTCGCCAGTCAAGCCGGCGAATGACGGCAGCCGTTCGTCATCTACCGGCACGGCCGGCGAAGCGCCCAAGCGCAAACTCTACCGCGACATGACCAACAAGGTGGTCGCGGGCGTGTGCAGCGGCCTGGCGACCTATTTCAAGACGGACGTCGCCCTGTTCCGCATCCTCTTCGTCGTCTTCACGCTCGTGTTCATGTTCGGATTCTGGCGCCACGGCCACGGCTGGCGCATCTCGATGGCCGCCCCGACGCTGTACGCCATTCTCTGGATCTGCATGCCGCCCGCCAGGACGGTCCGGCAGCGCTGGGAGCAGCGGGGCGAGGACGGCTCCGTGAACAGCATCCAGCGCAGCGTGGAGAACGGCGCCAAGGAGGTCGAGAACGCCATCCGCTCCGTCGGCCAGTCCCCCGCCTTGGGCGAATTCGGCAGCCTGATTGGCAAGATCTTCGGCGTGGCCCTGCTCATCGTCGCCTTCACCGGCCTGTTCGCCGGCGGCGTCTGGGGCTTCGGCTCCGGCTGGCTCGGCCCGCGCATCGGCGACGGATTCTTCGGCATCGGCCGCCTCTACGACCACGGCATGTCCGAGCTGCACTACTACGCACCGCAGGTCGCGGCCGCCATGACCCAGCCCGGCATCAAGGTCCTGCTCGTAGCCGTCTGCTTCCTGCCCTTCCTCGGCCTCCTGTACGGCGCCCTGCAACTCCTCTTCGGCTTCAAGCCGCCCAAGTGGCACCCGGGCCTGGTCATCTTCATCCTCTGGCTCCTCTCCCTCTGCGCCCTCGGCATCCTCGTCGCCACCGGCATCGTCAGCACCGAGTTACTGACAATCTGAGTCAGGCAGCCACCATTGATAATCCATTAGTTGTGAAACGACTCCGGGCAGTTTTGCCCGGAGTCATTTTGTCATGTGCTGATAATCAAAGAAGCTCCAAACCGAGGCCGGGGGCCTTTTTGCGTGCTTCGGGCCCCACCCCATCCACACCAGAGCCCGGATTTGTGGATGGGAGGGGGGCAATTCGCCGAACAGGGCAAACAAATGGCCGAAATGCTTGTCAATTTTGTGCCAAATTGGGTGAATTCAATTTAGTGCGATCCAAGTGATCTTGCAGCGAACGGCTTCTCTGTAACACTGACAAGCGCCACAGATGGCCCGGACGATGATACCGATGGGAATCCTGATTATTACACCTGGGTTTACACAGTATCACCAGTCGAACCATAGTTCTTATTACATCAAAACAGCAAATGAGTTCTAACGCCCTGCCGTCACTCCCTCTCCGGGAAGTGGCGGCAGCGGTTTACACTCAGCAGTGTCAGGCGCGCGGCAAAAAGAGGTTCCCGGGAGCGGAGGAGGTCGATTTTGCTCCCGGCAAACAGAATAATTGCATCCGGGGAGCACCGGCAGGCCTTTTTGCTCCCGGGAGCAGTAGGGTGGGACCGATATTGGACAAAAACGAGTCAACCCCCGGCTGTTTTGCCGGGGGTTGGCTCGAAAAGGGCCGGAATCGAGGCAAGTAGATCCCCGATCAGGTCGGGGATGACGATAGGGCTAAGTGATTGAGAAGAGTTGTTCGGCGATGCTGTGCAGGCCATCTACAATCTTCTGCCGCATCAGCGGCCGGGGCGTTCTGTATCCACTGGCGTAGTGGGTCAGTTGCTGCTGATTGATTCCGGTCGCTTTAGACAATGCCGATTTCGGGACAAGGCCCTCCGTGTAATGGAGCATCGCGCGCGCCGATAGTTCCCACTCGAATTCCCATTCATCATTAAACTCTTCCGGGACCGCATCTCCGTCCTCGCGCATCCCTTCTATATGGAATTGCAGGGCCTCCGCGATATTCTTCTTCACTTCATCCAGCGTGCGGCCGGTCGATACGCAGGCAATCCGGTCATCTGCCGGGCAAGCCGCATAGTTATCGGTATAATCGATTAAGATTCTGATTCTAGACATAGTCGTTTAATCTTATAAAAACTACTTCCATCCTGCCTGTTTCCAAATACTATTCAGGATCTCTTGTTCAAGCGTAACGGAAAACTATTCGTTAACTGTCACTCTTCCCTTCTTCGTCGGATGTTTGTATTGCCGATGACTCCCCTTTTGTGCCACCAAGTACCATCCATCCGCTTTCAACATGTCGATTACCTCATGAACCATGTACCTTTTTCATAATGTCGACGCTACAAAGATATAAAATATTTTATCATTTTAGTTTAAATGTTATGAGAATTTATAACATTATAACCTTCCGGCCGGACGACCAGAATTACTTGGCGAATATGGCATTTAAATCAATTCAGGGCAGTAAGATTCGTATTTTTAACAACCTTACCCCCTGAGAATGAAAAGAGATTGACAAAAAAGTTACAGCACCGTCAGGCCGAGGCCGGGGGCGTCGGGGAGGATGAGGCGGCCGTCGGAGACGGTGACGCCGCGGAAGCGGTCGTTGGAGATGAGGAGGTTGCCGTCGAGGTCGGCGAAGTCGGCCAGGGGCGAGAGATGCGCGGCGGCGGTGACGGCGCAGGAGGTTTCGGTCATGCAGCCGACCATGACGCGCATGCCGACGGCGCGGGCGAAGGAGGCCATGCGCCAGGCTTCCCGCAGGCCGGTGCATTTCATCAGCTTGATATTGATGCCGGTATAGGCTCCGACGAGTCCCGGGACGTCGGCGAGCCGCTGGACCGCCTCGTCGGCGAAGATGGGCAGCGGGCTGCGCTCCGTGATCCAGGCGTTGTCGTCCAGGCGCTCCTTGGCCATCGGCTGCTCCACCATCACCACCCCGTGCTCCTGCAGCCAGAAGATCTCGTCCAGCGCCTGCTGGCGGTCGGTCCAGCCCTGGTTGGCGTCCACCGCCAGCGGCAGGTCGGTGACCTCGCGGATGGTGCGGATCATCTCGTAGTCGTTGTCCAGGCCCACCTTGACCTTCAGGATGCGGAACTGGTCCGCGCACTCGCGCGTCTTCTCGCGCACTACGTCCGGCGTGTCGATGCCGATGGTGAAGGTGGTGTTCGGCGCCTTGGCGGCATCCAGGCCCCACAGACGCCACCAGGGCTGCCCGAGGAGCTGGCCCACGAGGTCATGCAGGGCGATGTCGACCGCGGCCTTGGCGGCCGTGTCGCCGGGCGAGAGGCTGTCCACATACGTCAGGATGTCCTCCAGCTGGAAGGGGTCCGCGAACTGCGCGAGGTCCACTTTCTCGAGGAAGGCGCACACGCTCTCGACCGTCTGCCCGAGGTACTGGGGCATCGAGGCCTCGCCGTGGCCGACGAAGCCGTCGTAGCGGATCTCCACCTGCACGTCGGGGGTGGTGGTCCGGGAATAGGAGGCCACGGTGAAGGTGTGCCGCAGCTGAAGCTCGTACGGCTGCCAGCTGAGCTGCATGCGGGCCTTGCCGCCCACCCGGTAAGACCTGGGGGCGCCGCCGGTGATCGGGGCGCAGGCGCCCGCCGTGCCCAGCAAGGCGGCGCCGGCACCCGCCGCCGCGGCGGTCTTGAGGAAATCGCGACGTTTCATACTGACTTCAAAGATACAAAAAAGAAAAGCCGCCAGCAAGATGCTGACGGCTTCGTGTAGGGACGATCGGGGTCGAACCGATGACCTCTTGAATGTGACTCAAGCGCTCTGAACCAACTGAGCTACGCCCCTGTTCCAAAAGGGAATGCAAAAATAGGCCATTTTTTAGAATTCTGCAAATTTTTTCATACCTTTGCACTCCCAACCCAGGTGAGTTGTCCGAGTGGTTGAAGGAGCCTGCCTCGAAAACAGGTGTACGGCAACGTACCGGGGGTTCGAATCCCTCACTCACCGCAAAAGGCCAGCAGTTGCGGGCCTTTTTCAGTTCGTTCGGGATTCCATCCCAACTATCCCCCTGCACCCCCAGGGGACAAGGGGAAGAATCCCCTTGCGCTGCTTACGCAGCTATCCCCTCTGTCGGCGCAAGCGCCTCCGAAAGTCTTGAATATACCTT
>JAGCYX010000024.1 GCA_017960585.1 Bacteroidales bacterium | reverse complement strand
TTTAAAATAAATATTAAACATTAAACACTATTATTTTCTGCTCTATGTCCGCAAAGCGACGTGCCCCTTCTGCGGGACATTACACTTTACGACCGACAAAGATACGGCAATAAATCGGAAAAACCAAATTTTTTAAAAAATAATGACTTAAATTTTAACGGCTACTTTTTCCCGATTATACCATCTATATAATAAGGATTGTAATAATTCTTGCTGACCAGGTTGTCGGCGGCCTCGGTCCGGAACTCGCGATAGTAAACCTGCTCATTATTCGCATTATAGTCATAGGTGAGCTGGCCGGAGGTGGTGATGCGCGGCACATAGCCGTGACGCTTGGTCCGGTAAGGCGGCAGCGAAATGTGCACCCGGAAGCCGCCGTTGGTGTGCGGCTGGGAAGATGCGAGCGCACCGCTCGCCGTGTACAGGCGGCCCTTCTCGGCATAGAAACCGACAGACACGTGGCGGAAATGCCGCACCATCTCGAACTTGAGACCGATGTCGCCGTAGAGGAACTGCTGCAGGCGCAGGGTGAACTGGGTCTGCAGAAACGCGTTGTAATAGTTCCCGGCAACGTTCCAGACGAACTGCGGATCCCAGACATACTTCCAGCGGAATCCTACAAAGTACGCGGTCGAGACCACGCCCAGCTGCGTGTCCACCCAGAAGCGCTCGTTGGGGAACCAGTAGGCCGCCTCCAGCGCAGCGCCGTAGCTGTTGCTGCTGAACTGGCCGATGGTGAACTTTCCTTGAATATTCAGGTGCCAGGGGTCGCGGAAGCGCTGCGAGAGCGTGATGAAGCCCGGATGGACGTAATGGTACCGGTTTTCAAAGAAATCGGTGAAGACCGGGATGACCAGCTGGTAGGAGAAACGGGCGCCCGGCCACAGGGGGACTTCTAACGCCGGTTTGAGCTCCCAGCAGGACTGGTAGACCTGCGTGATGATGAGGTTGATCAGCGAAACGACCGGATAGACCGTGAGGTCCACCTTGCCGAAGCTGTTGTTCAGCATTTTCTGCTTCCGGACGGCGTCCCAGGAGGCGTCGAGGCGCTTGGTGGTGCGCCAGCTGCCGGACTCCGGGTCGTAGGTGATCGTCACCTCGGGGACTTTATAGGAAGTGCCGATGATCTTGACGGGCTTGGACTCGTCCAGGCCGGCGCCTTCCAGAATCTGCACGGCGCGGGCGAAACCCTCGGCCGGCAGTTTGTAGTAGTCGTTCTCGACGGTGAAGGCCGTGAATTCCGGCGTCTCGACGGCGCGGACGTTGGCGAAGCCCGCGTCCACGAGGCGCTGGGCCGTCCGCTCGACGCGGGACTCCCCCAGCTTCAGGCTGTCCAGTTGCGACGGGGCCTGGGCCGCCAGGGCCAGGGGCCAGAGCAGCGGGAACAGGAGGCAGATTCGGATCAGTCTGTGCATGCGTCGGAATTACAATCCTGCAAATTTAATATTTTTTCAGGACTTCGCGCGCGTTCAACTTCAGAACTCCGTTCACGAGGCGGTAAGAATCGTGGCGGACGGGGCCGATGCCCGGGGCGTACCAGTTCTCGCAGATGTTGTCGCGCTCGCGCCCGACGCCGTGCTCTATCTTGTGTTCGCGCAGCACCACGCAGTCGAAGGTGCCCGCGGGAACGGTGATCCGCTCGGTGCGCAGGACT
This sequence comes from Bacteroidales bacterium, assembly GCA_017960585.1. Classification (GTDB taxonomy): domain Bacteria; phylum Bacteroidota; class Bacteroidia; order Bacteroidales; family UBA932; genus Cryptobacteroides. Next base: position 31,449 of record JAGCYX010000024.1, on the reverse strand, counting down.
TCCCGTTCGGTGATATCCATGGTGTGGGTCAGGACGCCGGTCTTGACGCGGGCGTGCGCATCCGGCAGCCGGTCGCCCGGCTTCAGGTTGGCGGGGAGCCGGGCCGGAACGGTCTCGACTTCCTGGGCGGCGCCCGGGAACATATTGTGCAGGACGGCCTTCAGCGAGGCTCCCAGGTCCTGTTCGGTGGTGCCGTCGGCGGTGACCGTCGTGCTCATCGGAGCGGCGCCGCCGTAGAGTTCGTTCCCGCCGGGTCCGTGAATCGTGAAAGTGTACTCGACGATGAGTTTGCCCCCTTCTCGGCGCACACCCGTGTACTGCATCGTGGAGGTATATTCGACACGCCCGTTCGCCTTGGTGCGTTCAAACACCAGCGTGGTGCCGGCTTTCGTGGGGGTGAAGGGCTCCCCGGCACGGGCCCACAGGGCCGGGAGGAGCAGCAGCATAAGCAGGAGAATGCGTTTCATACTGCAAAGATGCGAAATTTTTCCGTATCTTCGTGTCCGTATGATCCAACCCGACCTGCAAGCCTACGTGGAGGCGGAGATCCTCCCCCGCTACGATTCCTTCGACAAGGCGCATCAGCGCCCGCACGTGGAGCGCGTGATCCGCGACGCGCTCACCCTCGCGGAGTATTATCCCGTGGACCGGGAGATGATCTACGCCGCGGCGGCTTTCCACGACACGGGCCTGTGCGAGGACCGCGCCACGCACCACCTCGTCTCCGGCCGCATCATCCGCACCGACCCTGCACTCCCCCACTGGTTCTCCCCGGAGCAGATCGAGACCGTCGCGCAGGCCGCCGAGGACCATCGCGCGTCGCTCGACCACGAGCCGCGCAGCATCTACGGGCGCATCATCGCCGAGGCGGACCGCCAGATCGAGCCGGAAACCATCATCCGCCGCACCGTCCAGTTCGGCTTCGCCCACTACCCGGAGCTCGCCCGCGAGGAGCACTGGCAGCGCACCCTCGACCATCTCCACGAAAAATACGCCGAAGGCGGCTACCTCCGGCTCTGGATCCCCGAATCCCCCAACGCCGCCAAGCTCGCCGACCTCCGCCGCCTCATCGCCGACCTCCCCCGCCTCCGCACCCTCTTCGACACCTTCTTCGACGCAGAATCCTAGTCGCCCCGCCCCTTCCGTCCACAAAATGGGGCGTTTTTGTGGATGGCGACCGGTATTTCTGCTGCCCGTCCACAAAATAGGCTGTTTTTGTGGATGGCAACCACTATTTATGTCTTTTGTCTACAAAACTGGCCGTTTTTGTGGATGGAGCCAGGACCGGGAAGGGTGGGAGCCGGTTTCGGGAAGAGGGCATCGACGGCGGCGGATGACAATTTCAACATCCGTTGAATCTGTTTGTTCGAGGCGTTGTAGTCGAAGTGCATCCGCCGGGCAACCTCCTGTTTCTGCGCCGCAGGCAGCAGGGCCGGGTTGGGATTGTCATAATCCTTGGCGCAGAACGCGCACACGGCGCCAAACAGTTCGTCGTCCGTCAGGAAGATCCGGTCACCGAGCCGTCGGGCGACCTCGGAGAAGGCCTCCTGGTCCCGCCCCAGCCGACGGAAATACTGGTGTGCATCCCGGAAGTAGTTCTCAGCCTCGCGTATGGCGCAGAAGCTATTGGGGAGCAGAATGGGCGCGGATGGCTCGACCGGGTTCGGCCGGAAGTCCTCGAGGATACGGAAATGCTTCGGGAACTCGACATCCCGACAATGAAACATGGCGCGCAGTTCACGTATCGTTAGAGATGCTATCGTCCGGGAAGGGAGCAGCGCCGCCATCGGGTTGAAGAAATACATCCCGGCGCACCACCAATAAGAGAAAGGCGTGCAGTCCGGCGAGACCACATAGCCGTTGCGGTTTACGTAGATGATCTCGTTGCGCAGGGCGCGCAGATCGGGAATACGGAACAGTTCGGCATCGAAGTTCTGCATCCGGCAATACCGCTGCTGACTGGCCAGATACCGGGACAGGCGCTCCTTGAACAACGCGAAGAAAGCCAGGACATCCTCTTCCGGCCCGGCCAGTATCACGTGCAGATGGTTGCTCATGATGGCGAACGTTAAGATCCGGCACCGTGGGAACCTGGCTGCACAAAGGCCCAGCAGGGCGATGCCGAACAGGAAATCGGCGAGCCCGGTGAAGATAAGTTCCATCTTCTCGCCATCCGTGTAGAGATGCCAGAAAGGGCCGCCTTTAGCAAAGGCGGCCTCGCAGGAGGATTCCGTGTTCATCGCGCGGCCCCTCCCTGTCTGCGCTGACGACCGGCATCGGAACCGAGGTTGATGCCAAGGTGCTCCAGGCGGAGCCGGATGGCGTTGGGATTGCGTTGAAGCTGCTTGGCGATCTGGCCCCAGGGAATCTTTTGTCCCTGCTGCGCTTCCTGCCGGTAACACACGAGCAGCGCTTCGTCTTCGTCTTCGGTCCACTTGGAGAAAGCGCGTGGATACCGGACCCTCAGCTCGTCCATCTGCAATTTGTTGAAGTTGAGAAAGTCGCGAAGATACAGCGACTTGTCTCCGTCGGCGCCGGCAGACAACCATTCTGCCAGGTTGCCGTCGGCGACATGCTGGCGGATCTGGCGGAGAGCGTAAGACGACAGCCCGCCTACGGCCTGGGGCTGGTCGGCATCACCGTTCTCCGTGAGGACATGCCCCACTTCCAGAAACGCTTCGTACATGAGATCATCCAGTGCGTCATACGCCAGAGAGCGTTGCTCGTCCAGAATCTGCTGGATGCGGGTTCCCAGGGAGCCCTGGGAGTCGGAGGAATTGACATTCTGTTCCATTGTTAAAGTTTTTTAGTTTTGTTAGGCCTCACTCCAGTACAATGATAGGGTTTTTTCTCCGAAGATAAAAATCCCTGTCAGCAAAAATAGTCCCCATCCACAAAAACACCCCATTTTGTGGACGGAAGGCAGAAAAACCGGTCGTCATCCACAAAAACAGCCCAATTTGTGGACGGAAGGCAGAAAAACCGGCGTCCATCCACAAAAACAGCCTATTTTGTGGACGGACAGCGAAAAAACAACCGCCGCCCGTGCGGGGGCGTTGTGACGAGGCGGCAAATTGGTTTTTCGAGCGGGAAGCGAGAAAAATAATTTGCCGGCGAGTCCAGGAAGGGGCGGCGGAAGGGTTAAACCCTACCGGGATAGGCGAAAACCGGAGCGGAGCGACGCAGGGGGTCCGGTGGGAACGCCCCCCGGATCATTCGGTCCTGCCAGGATAGGCCTGCAAGGCCTTTTGCAGGACGACAAGCGCTTTGGCGAGGTCTTCTTTGCAGAGGACGTAGGCGATGCGGACTTCCTGGCGGCCTTCGCCGGGCTCGGTGTAGAAGCCGGCGCCGGGCGCCACCATGACCGTGGCCCCTTCGTACTGGAAGTCGCGCAGGCACCAGATGCAGAACTTCTCGGCATCGTCCACCGGAAGCTTCGCCATCGTATAGAAGGCGCCCATCGGGATGGGAGAATACACCCCCGGAATCTTGTTGAGCCCGTCGATCAGGAAATTGCGGCGCTCCAGGTACTCCTCATAGACCGCGTGCAGATACTCCTTCTGCACTCCCAGCGTGGCCTCGGCCACGATCTGGCCCAGCAGCGGCGGCGACAGACGCGCCTGGCAGAACTTCATCACCGCGTCGCGCACCTGCTTGTTCTTCGTGCACAGGCAGCCGATGCGGATGCCGCACTCGGAATAGCGCTTGGACACGGAATCGAACAGCACCACGTTCTCCTCGATGCCCTCCATGTGGAAGGCGGAGATGTACGGCATGCCCGTGTATATGAACTCGCGGTACACCTCATCGCTAAACAGGTAGAGGTGATGCTTCTTCACGATATCGCGCAGGCGCTGCATCTCCTTGCGCGTATAGAGATAACCCGTCGGGTTGTTGGGGTTGCAGATGAGGATGGCCTTGGTGCGTGAGGTGATCTGCTCCTCGAAAGCCTCCACGGAGGGCAGGCGGAAGCCATCCTCGATATTGGTCTTGACGCTCTTGATCACGGCGCCCACGGAGATGGCAAAGGCCATGTAGTTGGCGTAGAACGGGTCCGTCACGATGACCTCGTCGCCCGGCCCCAGGCAGGCCAGGAACGCGAACAGCACCGCCTCGGAGCCGCCGGAGGTCACGATGATCTCCTCCGGAGAGAGGTAGATCCCGTACTCGGCGTAGTACTGCACCATCTTGGTGCGCAGGGACAGGTAGCCGTCGGAAGGGCTGTATTCCAGGATGGTACGGTCCACGGCCTTGAGGGCGTCAAGACCGCACTGCGGGGTCTTGATGTCCGGCTGACCGATGTTCAGATGATAGACGTGAACGCCGTTGCGCTTGGCAGCGTCGGCATACGGAGCCAGCTTCCGGATCGGGGAAGACGGCATGTTCTGCGCGCGTTGGGATATTTCCATAGCGCAAATATATAAAAAGATTCCGGGTTTGCGACCCGGAATCTTTTTATTTGGCCAGCGCCGCTGTGATCTCTTCCGCGGCGAGCGAGATCGTGACGATCTGCACGACGTTGCGGGTGCAGCATTCGTTCTCGCCCCAGTGGAAAGGATAGTCGTCCTTGTTCTCCATGTAGTCCGGCGCCATAAGCAGCAGGCCCGGCACCAGGCCGCCCGGAATCACGGTGTAGTCCGCGCGGTTATTGCCGTAGGCCACGTGCTTGGTGTTCACGCCCACGGCGGTGATGAAGGACTGGTTGCTGTAGGGATGGCAGCCGTAGATGTAGTTCAGGCCGGCGAGCACCAGCTCGGGATCGATGGCATCCGGGAAGAGCTTCCAGACGTTGTAGCAGTTCAGGGCCCAGCCGAGGATCTGCTCGTTGCCGCCCCAGCTGCGTCCGGACACGGGCACGCCGTAAGGAGAGCTCTCCCCCTGCTTCACCAGGCTTTCCACGTAGGCGGGCAGCGCAGCGCGCACCTCCGCCTGGAAGTCGGCGTCCATATCCTTATAGATGGTCAGGGCCGTGGAGAGGTTCACACCGCCGCCACCGAACATACCCCAGCCGCCGGTGCCGCCGATCAGCGGTCCCTGCGGGACCTCCACGCCGCGCGCAACGCCCTGACGGCCGCCGCCGGTCCAGTTGCGGTTGAAGGCGGGCATCTCGACCGGCTTGAGCTGGGCGCGCACCAGCGGCTCGAAGAAGTCGCGGTACTTCTGGTCGCCGGTCGTGCGCCAGAGCTGGATGGCAGCCGCCACACGGCCGTCGCCGAAGCCGCCGAAACCGCCGCCGAAGCCCATGCCGCCCGCCATGCGGGCCGGGTCGGCCGCCTCGAAGTTCTCGTTCCAGAGCTTCAGGGCATTGTTCAGCGAGCGTTCTGCGAGCTCGGGGTTGTACGGCTTCAGCACGCGGGCCGCGGCCGCGAGGGCGGCGATGGTGGACATCTGCCCGGCGGGATTGTTGCCGTTGGTGGTGAAGGCGTAGCGGTCGTCACGGGTGCCGGTCCGCACCCCCTTCTGCTCGTAGGGAGCCAGCGACGGGTCGTAAACGAAACCGTCGGTGATCGTGGAGGCGTCGCCGAGGTGGTGGTACTGGTGCATCGTGGGCTGGACGATGCCCTGGGCCACGAAACCGATGTTCTCCACCTGCGCGTTGATGTTCAGCACGCCGTGCTCACACTGCTGGATCACGTCGGGAATACCGTCCGGACGGTGGATGTCCACGAACTGCGTCTTCTGGTCGATATAGGTCTGGTCACGCTCCGGGCGGAAGTCCTCCCAGAGGATGGCGAACTGCTGCGTGAGGCCGATCACGGTGCCGGACTGGATGTCGAAGTCGCCCGCGTCGAACCAGGCGCCCACCGCCAGGTTGGGGATGTGCTCGTAGGGAGCGTATTTCGTATTGGTCTCGGGACCCTGACGGTAGCCGTCCATCTGCTCGTAGCCCGGAGGCGCCTGCAGGGCGTCGTCCATGTGGGAGCGGCCATGCCAGATGCGGTAGCCCTCGTTCACCTCCATGTGGTCCATCTGGACCGGCAGCCACACGTCCATCGTGGGATACCAGGTGCCGGCATAGACGTCCTTGTCGATCGGGAACGGATTGGTGCGGGTACCCTTGTATTCAATGCAGTAGAGGCCCGGTTCGCGGACATCGGAGAAGTCCACGCGGGCATAGTTGTAACGGTTGTTATAGACGCCCCACACGTCCACGCGGGCGTCCTTCGCCAGCTGGCGGGAGCCGTCCTCGCCGATGCGCCAGATGCGGGCCACCGGGGAGAGCGCGTCGCGCTTGTCGAGCTCCAGCACGGCCACCTTCTTCTGGGCGGGCGTGTAGCCCACCTGCGAGAAGCCGATGTTGGGCTTGCGGGTCCAGTTGGCGTCGTACGCCGGCTGCACCGTCCACTCCACCACCTTGCCGGTCTTGCCGGCCGGGAGGAAGGTGCGCAGCACGAAGGTGCCGTTCTGGGCGAGGTTGCGGCCGTCGAACAGGTTGATCTCGCTGTCCGAGCTCACGGCCACGCGCAGGTCGTCGTCCTCCGGGGCGAGCACGAACTTATGACCCTTGGTGAACGGCTCCGGCACGATGAATTCCCCGCGTCCGCGGTCGTCGAAGGTCGAGAGGCCGAAGAACTGCGGAATCTTCTCACTGACCGGACGGATGTTCGTGTCGCCCGACGGATAGTTCGGCAGGATCATCGACTTGCCGTCCACGTAGACGGTCTTGCCGTGGTAGCTGGCCGGGAAAAACTCGAAGTTCAGGCCCGCCTTGCCTTCCAGCCGGGCCGGTACCGGCTCGTCGAGGTACACGCTCATCGTGAAGCCGGTCCCCTTGGCGGCCACGACGATGCGCGGCCGGAAAGCGTAGTCCGGATATTCGAAGGTCATGTCAACGGACTGCTTCGCGCGGTCGAGCTCGCGACGCAGGATGTCGGGATAGATGTCCCATTGTTCCGGGGTGTTCATCAAGCGGATGCCGCCGCCCGTGGCGATTCGCTCGCCGTGCTGGATCAATTCCACACCGGCGGTCTTCTCGTCGCAGAACATGCCGTTATACTGGTTGCTGTAGACCAGCACGGAGATGCCGTTCTCCTCGAGGACTTCGTACTCGTTGAGCCGGAGGCCCTGGGCGGACGCAGCCCCGCACAGGAGCAGCGCAGCTGCCGTCATCAAGATAAATTTGCGCATAAGATGGTATTTGATATTGTTGATAATCTACTATGCCGTATCCACAAAGATACCTTTTTTTCCGGTTAGACACAAATTAAAACGGGTTACGCTCACGCGGAACCCGTTTCCCACAATACAATTAACCAAAATCTACCACCCGTTGTTGTTGCGAAGCGGCGGGGTTACGGGTGCTCGCCCGCCGTAGAATCATTCAAAATGAGCATTACAAAGCTATTATATTTTATTAAACCGGAATTTCACTCACAGACCAATTATAAGCAATTCTGTTTCAAACCACAAAAAAGCGGGCCGCGCTGTCCGCGCGGCCCGCTCTGGTGTAACATTCCTGGACGGAATTAGTCGTTCCAGTTGTGGATGTTCGGGTTGACCTTCTTCTCGTCGAACGGGATCGGGAAGTAGCTGTGCTTCGCAGGGTCGAAGCCCATCTCCGGGTGCATGGTGGTGCACCACGCAGCATCGCTGTCGTCGATGTAGCCACGGTGCTCAGCTTCGCCGAGGGTGGTCATGGCGTCGCAGAAGTTCGGCAGGTACTTGCCGTTATCCTTCAGCTCCTGGGCGGCAATGCCCCAACGGACCAGATCCGGGAAGCGGCTGCCTTCCAGCCAGCACTCGATGTACTTCTCCTTCTGGACTTCGGCCAGGGTGCACTCGGTGGAGATGTGCTTGGAACCGGCACGCTTCTGGATCTCGTTGAGGTAAGGGAGGCCGCTGGCGCCGTCACCCGTCTGGGCGCAGCACTCAGCATACATGAGGAGCACCTCGGCGTAACGCATGATCACGAGGTTCCACTGGATTTCGCCGTTGGGAGCCTTGTCCTCCTGGCGATAGAGGCGCTTCCACATGAAGTAACCGACATGGCCGTACAGACCGGAAGCATCCGTGATACCACGGAAGCCGTCTTTCTTCTTATCGGCATCGGACATAGGATCGGTGGTGTAAGGCATCTCGTAAAGGACCTCGTCATAGCTCTTGATCCAGGCCTTGCGGCGGTTGGATTCATAGCCATCGTTCTCGAGGATGGTGTTCACGAACTTGGCGGAAGGATTGCACCAACCCCAAGGGCTGTCGGAAGGAAGCTCGGTACCCTCGCCATTCGGGAGGCGGATACGGGAAGCACGCCAGCCCCAGAGCATCTTGAAGTTCGGTTGGGCACGCTGATAGTAACCGTCAACGGTGGCGTCATACTTGAGGTTGAATTCGAGCACGGACTCGGAGTTGCCGCGGCCGCTGTAGTGATACAGGGTGCTCATCTTGTCGCCATCGACCAGGCTGTACTTGCCGGAATCGATGATGGACTTGAGCACCGGCTTGGCGCTGGCATAGTCCTTCTTGAACATCATAGCCTTGGCCATGACGGCGTTGCAGAAGCCCTTGGTCACCTTGACGGCGCCATCCTTGTCGGTCGGGGCGGCACGCTCGGTCAGATCGTTGAGAGCAGCCTTGCAGTCGTTGATGATGAAGTCGAGGACTTCGTTCTGATCCTTGGCGTTTGCCGGGGGTTCGTTGGCATTGAGCACATGGTCCACGATGGGCGGATTGTACCAACCCATGGCGAGGAGCAGGTGGACATAGGAACGGAGCACGCGGGCCTCGGCCACGCAGCGCTTCTTGACCTGGGTATCAGCGCTCTCAGCGAAGTGATCGATCACCTGGTTGGCGGCGCAGATAATCATGTAGTAGCAGTGGTAGGAACCCGTGATGACGGAGTTGGTGTCGTTGTACCAGAAAGCGTTGATCTGGTTACCTTCCACACCGTCAGCCTTGTTCTCACCGGCAGCGAACATATCGTCGGAAGCATACTCAAACGGGTTGAGCAGCGGGCACTCGTTCCAGCCGGCCTCGGTACCCATCGTGTTGGACAGCCAACGCGCAGCCTGATAGTAAGCGTTCACCAGGGCAGATTCGGCGTCCTCGTCGGTCTGATAGAAATCCTCCATCGAGATAACGCCCTTCTTCTGGATGTCGAGCATTCCTTCGCACCCCGTAAGGAACAGGGCGGCGATGGCAACGGTCAGAGCAATAAATATTTTTTTCATATTCGTAGTCATTCAAAGATTAGAACTCGAGGTTGACACCGAGGACCAGGGACTTGGCAGTCGGGTAGTTACCCATATCGAAGCCGAGGGCGTTGCCACCGGTAGTAGCCGTCTCCGGGTCGAGACCGATGTAGTTGGAGAAGGTGATGAAGTTGTCAAGCATCGCAAACACGCGGAGGTTGCTGATGGCGATCTTCTTGGTCAGGCTCTGCGGCAGGGTGTAACCGAGCTGGATCTGCTTGATCTTGAAGTAAGCGCCGTTGAAGACGTTGAGCGAGGAGCTGAACGCATCGCTGGTCCAGTACTTGGCGGCCGGGAACTTGGCGTTGGCAGCACCGCAGGCGGGGTTGTCCCAAGAGTTGGCCCAGTAGTAGGAGTACGTGTTGCAGGAAGGACGGTCCACACGGAAGGCGGTCGGATAGATGTTGTTACCCACGACGCCGTTGCCGAAGATGGAGAGGTCGAAGCCCTTCCAGGCAAGGTTGATGGTCAGACCGTAGGTCATGTCAGGAATACCCTTGCCGAGGTAGACGCGGTCGGTCTCGTTCGGGGAAACGGTGGTACCCACGCGCTCGCCATCCTCATAGTCGGTGTACAGGACCTGGCCCTGGGCGTCGAAGCCCTCAGCCTCATAGCCACACATGTACCACAGCGGCATGCCTTCCTCGCAGTAGGTGGTGAGGGAGGTACCCTGGACGGTACGGCCGGAGAGACGGCCCACGAGCGGATCGAGGTAGGTCATCTTGTTCTTCAGCCAGGAAGCGTTGGCGTTGATGGAGTAGGAGAAGTCACCGATCTGGTCGCGCCAGCCGATTTCGACTTCGAAGCCCTTGTTGTTCACGGCACCGGCGTTCACGGTCTGGCTGGACTTCACGTCACCAGTCTCCCAGAACACAGGCATACCGACCTCCATGGCCGGGTTAACGGAAACGAGCAGGCCATCGGTGTCCTTGTTGTACCAGTCGAGGCCAATGGACAGGCGGTTGTTGAACATGCGCAGATCGAGACCGAGGTCAAGCTGCTTGGAGGTCTCCCAGCGGAGGTTCGGGTTCGCAAGACCGGAAGGCAGGGAACCATAGTTCATCGCTGCGGAATCGACGCTGTACTGATACCAAACACGGTTCAGGAGGATATCCACGGAGTACGGGTAGTTGTTCAGCACGTTGATGTTACCGTTGATACCCCAGGAAGCGCGGAACTTCAGGAAGTTCACCAGGTTGCGGTCGACGTTCTCCTTGAAGAACGGCTCGTTGCTGATGGTCCAGCCGGCGGACACGGACGGGAAGTAACCCCACTTCTTGTCCAGCGGAAGCTTGGAGGAGTCGAAGGCATCGGCACGGAAGTTGGCCTGGATGCTGTAACGGTTGTCATAGGTGTAGGCCAGACGGGCGAAGTACGACAGGCTGGCGGAACGACCCGGAGAGTTGGAGATGGTCTTGTTGGTGGAGTCGCTGGCCTTCAGGTAGCTGAGGTACTGGAAGTTCGGCTCGTAACCCTTCAGGATGTCCGGACCGGTAGCGGAACCGGAGACATTGTCGCTGGTGGACTCGATGAAGGACATACCGGCCATGGCGAGCACATCGTGCTTGCCGAAGGTGCGGTTGTAGTTCGCGAAGTTCTCCCACTGATAGTAGAGACCGTTGTTCGCACTGGCGCTCAGGCTGTAGTTCTCGGCCTTGATGGTGGCGGTGGAGAAGTACGGCTCGGTGTAGCTGTGCGAATTGCTCTGGGTGATACGGTAACCGAAGCGGGAAGTGAAGACGAAGCCCTTGAACGGCATGAAGTTCAGGTAAGCGACGCCACGGATGCTGAGGCCGCTGTTGGAGCTCTCGGTCGCATCACGCTGCACGAACGGGTGACCGGACTGGGTCTCACCGATCAGAGGAACGGTCCAGTAGAGACCGGTCTCGGGATCCTTGAGGATCTTGGTGCCGTTGGCCAGGGCGTTCTTCAGACCGGCGCTGAGCTTGCTCTCATCGCCACGGACCGGGAACAGAGGGGAAGAAGTGATGGCGGACAGGAGGGCGGAACCGTTGTCGTTGGCCTCGGAGACGCCCTTGGTGCTCCACTTCTCGATGGAGTTGTTGACACCGATGGTCAGCCAATCCTTGATCTTATAGTCGGCGTTGACCTGGAAGGTCAGACGGCGATACTGATCCTTGTCGCCACGGAAGATACCGTCGTTCATGACGTTGTTGAGGGACACGAACAGGTTGCCACGGTCGTTGCCGCCCTGGAAGCCCACCGTGTGGCGGTTGCTCCAAGTCGGAACGAAGATCTCGTCGCTCCAGTTCACATCGGTACGACCATCATAATAGGTGTCGAGGTCTTTCTGCTGGAGATAGCCCTGAGCCAGACCGAAGGCGATGTAATCCTTCGCGTTCATGATGTCGAGCCTGCGGGAGATGGTGGAGAGCTGGAACTGACCGTTGTAGAAGATCTTGCCTTCGCCCTTCTTGCCGCTCTTGGTGGTGATGAGCACGACGCCGTTACCAGCCTCAGCACCATAGATGGCGGCGGAAGCGGCATCCTTCAGGATCTCCATGGACTCGATCATTTCCGGATCCAGGTACTGGATGTTGTCCACCTTCAGACCGTCCACGATAAGGAGCGGTCCGATGTTACCGGAGTTGGAGGAGTAACCACGGACGCGGATGGAAGCGGCCTTGCCCGGAGCACCGGAATCCTGGATGACCTGCACACCGGCGGCCTTGCCCTGCAGGGCGGCGGCAGCGTCGGACGTAGCGCGGTTCTTGAGGTCGTCCTCGCGGACGGAAGCCACGGAACCGGTCAGGTCGCTCTTCTTCTGGACACCGTAGCCGATGACCACGGTCTCTTCGAGCATCTCGGCATCATCCTCGAGAACGATGGTCATGCCGTTGGCGGCAGCCACGCGCTTGGTCACGTAACCAATGCAGGAAACCTCCAGCGTGGTGCCGGGGGCAACACGGATTTCGAAGTTACCGTCGAGATCCGTCTGAACACCATTCGTGGTGCCAGGCACCAGGACGGCAGCGCCGATGACGCCAGCGTTGCTGGCATCGACGACTTTACCGCGAATGGCAGGATTCTGGGCAAGAGCTGAGCTCATTCCCAAAAGACTTGCAGCAAAAATCATGACGATCGTTGCTGCCTTCGCAAACAGTTGTTTGGTCATAGAATTAATAATATTTTGGTTAAAAAGGGTTGCGGGCCTATGATCGACATTTGCGTCAATCGCACAAATATACGTGTAATTTTTCACATTTATACAAAAACGTGCATTATTTTTTAAAATTTGGCACGGATATTTGAAAGTCATAATTAAAAAAAGAGTCGATTTTTATAGGTAATGAGCCGTATTTTAAGGGAATAATCCGTAACTTGCAACCGATTATGCATGCACCTTCGATGAGACATCCCAAAGCCCTCCTTCTGCTGCTGGCAGGACTTCTTTGCAGTCCCTTGTCGGCCGTGACGTATTACTATTATTTTGAGCACTATACGACGCATGAAGGACTCCCGTCCAACACCATCCACTGCACCTTCCAGGACCATTTCGGCTTCGTGTGGGTAGGCACGCGCGACGGTCTTTCCCGCTTCGACGGCTACGATTTCCGGAGCCCCGGCTCGGGCGATATCAACGACGCCACCACCCTGGCCACGATGGACATCGACGAGGACGAGGACGGCATGCTCTGGTTCTGCTCGGCGGCGGGCCTGGGCTGCTACGACCCCTTCACCGGGGAGATCAAGTCCTTCGGCCACACGGGCGCCATGCCCAATTTCGACATCCAGCCGGACATGAAGGGCAGCATCTGGTTCACCGGCGATAAGATCTACCGTTACTACAAGGCGACGGGCGAGATCAAGGCCTATCCCTGCGGCAGCAACACCCCGATCAAGATCGTCATCGACTCCTTCGACGGCGTGTGGGCCCTCCTGTCCGACGGTAGCCTGTACAGCTTCGACAAGCGCCGCGACCTCTTCGACGACTCGGGCGCCAGCCGCAAGTTCACCCTCATCGAACCCGCCGAGAACGGCCAGCTGCTGGCCGCGACCCGGGACGGGCAGGTCCTGCTGATCGGCACCGTCAACTTCAACATCTCCGTCCGTACGGTCCTCTCGCTCGAGAACAAGCACGTCGAGATCCGCAACGTCCTCGAGCGCCGTCCCGGCGAATACTGGATCGGAACCAGCAACGGCCTCTTCATCCAGGACACGAACGCCGGCCTGCTGTCGGAGCTCCACCACATGGACAACGATTCGCATTCCATGTCGGCCAACCTCGTCACCAGCCTGTCCAAGGACAAGGCCGGCAACGTCTGGGTCGGCACCTACTACGCCGGCCTCAACATCTGGCAGGATAAGCAGGATGCGTTCATGATCTTCTACCCCAACCCGAGTTCGAGCTCGATGGCCGGCTCGATCGTCCGCTCCATCACGTCGGACGACGACGGCAACGTCTGGTTCTGCACCGAGGACGGCGGCCTGAACTGCATCACCGCCGACCGGCACACCAACGAGAGCATACGGCCGGAGGGCAAGCTCAATATGCAGGGGCTCACGCCCGAAGGCGACTACCTCTGGATCCATACCTTCGGCACCGGCGTGTACCGCTTCGACCGCCACCGTCACACCATGGTCAAGCACTACGAGATTCCCCGCTCCTCAGGCTGCGGCCTGCTCGCCAGTGACGGGCAGCTCTATACCGGCGCCCAGCTCGGCCTGTATGTCCTGGACCGCGACCAGGATACGTTCGTGCCGGTCGACCCGCCCTGCAACGAGTTCGTCCACTGCTTGTTCGAAGACAGCCGCGGGAATCTCTGGCTCGGCACGTACGGCAACGGTTTCATCTGCCGCGACAGCGGCGGCAACAACCTCGCGCACGTGACCGTCGGCTCCGACCGCGGGCTCACGGCCGACCGCATCACCTCCTTCTACGAAGACAGCCAGCACCGCATCTGGATCACCACCGAGGGCGGCGGCATCTGCTACACGGACCCCGAGCCCAACATGTCCAACCTGCGGCTCCAGTCCATCACGCGTGCCGACGGCCTGGTCAACAACGTGACCTGCGCCGTGGCGGAGGACGAGGAGGGCATCCTGTGGGTGTCGACCTCGCGCGGAATCGTCCGCATCGACGGACAGACCCTCCAGATCCGCGACCATTTCTACGACCGCCAGCAGATCATGGGCGCGCAGTTCTCCTACGGCGCCTCCCACGTGTCCCGCAACGGCTACATCTACATGGGCAACACCACCGGCATGACGGTGTTCTCGCCCAGCAAGATCAAGAAAAACGCGCAGACCTACACCCTCTACATCACCAACATCGAGGCGACCAACGCCGAGCGCACCCAGCGTCTGCACCAGGCGGACCGCTCGATCCTCAAGACCGAGCGCTTCCGCATCAAGTCCCGCGACGTTTCGGTGCTGTCCATCAGCTTCGCTGCACCGAATTATTCCATTCTCCAGCAGATCTCCTATTCCTGGTCCCTGACGCGCAAAGGACGCGAAATCCTGTCCGCCGCCTCGACCACGGACAACCAGGTCAGCTTCACGGGCCTGCGTCCCGGCCGCTACAAGTTCAAAGTGTCCATCGTCGGGGCGGACACCCCGGATACGCGGCAGGAGCTCGAATTCGACATCCTCGCCCCGCCGCTCTGGAGCAAGACCGCCAAGATCATCTACGCCGTCCTGCTGCTGGCCCTGATGGGACTGTTCTTCTACGCGCTGAGCATGAAGCGCCGGCGCGACCGGGCCCGCCACCTCTCCAAGATGGAGAACCAGAAGCAGAAGGAGATCTATGACGCCAAGATCAACTTCTTCACCAACATCACGCACGAAATCCGCACCCCGCTGACGCTGATCAAGATGCCGCTCGACAAACTGATCGCGGAGCACAACTACACGCCGGAGTCGGAGAAGGACCTGCTGACCATCCAGACCAACACCGACCGCCTGCTCAGCCTGACCAACCAGCTGCTGGACCTGCGCCGGATGGAGCAGAACGAGATCAAGCCCGTCTTCCTGAAGGAGGACCTCTGTGCCATCGTCCGCAAGTCCTGCCGCTACTTCGAGCAGATGGCCGACGAGCAGAAGATTTCCCTCCGGGAGGACATCCCGGACCAGCCTTTCCAGGTCATGTGCGCCCGCGACGCCGTGGAGAAGATCGTCAGCAACCTGCTCTCCAATGCCGTGAAGTACACCAAAGACCGCATCGAGCTGTCCCTAACGCCGTCCGCCGACGGCAAGACCGCCATCCTGCGGGTGGACAGCAACGGCGACCAGATTCCGGTCCGCGAGAGCGAGAAGATCTTCGAGGTGTTCTACCAGGTGGGCGAAGAGCGGAAGAGCAAGGGCACCGGGCTCGGGCTCGCCTACGCCCGCACCCTCGCCGGACTGCACGGCGGCAAGCTGTATCTCGACACCAGCATACGCGACCGCAATTCCTTCGTGCTGGAGCTGCCCGTGGAGCAGCAGCAGCCCATCCGGATGGAGAACAGTAAGCAGACGGAGGACGGCAGCCGCAACGCCGACCACGACAGCAGCCGCCACACCGTCCTGATCGTCGAGGACTCCGCCGAGATGCGGGGCTACCTGGCCAGCGAGCTCTCGGACGAGTACAACATCGTCACCGCCGCCAACGGCCAGGACGCCGTGGAGAAGCTGCAGGAGGAGCGCATCGACCTCGTGGTCAGCGACATCATGATGCCGCTGATGGACGGTTGCCAGCTCTGCAACTACATCAAGACAAACATGGAATACAGCCACCTGCCGGTGCTGTTGCTGACCGCCGCCGTGGGCATGGAGACGCGTCTGCAGACGCTGCAGGTGGGTGCCGACGGCTATATCGAGAAGCCGTTCCCGATCGAGCTGCTGCGCGCGAACATCGCCAGTCTGTTCAAGAACCGGGACATCGCCTACAAGCAGTTCACCGACTCTCCCCTCACCCACTTCAACAGCGTCAACAGCAGCAAGATGGACGAGGAGTTCATGGAGAAGCTGCACGGCATCGTGATGAAGCACATGGCGGAGCAGGACCTGAGCATCGAGACGCTGACGAGCCTGATCGGCACGAGCAAGTCCACGCTGTACCGCAAGGTCAAGGCCAACACGGGCCTGAACATCAACGAGTACATACGACTCTGCCGCCTGAAGCAGGCGGCAGAGATGTTGTCTTCGCAGAAATACCGGGTCAACGAGGTGGCCTACATGGTGGGCTTCTCTTCGCCGTCGTACTTCGCGACGAGTTTCCAGAAGCAGTTCAATATCTCGCCTTCGGCGTTCGTCAAAAACCTGAAGGATTGATTCGTCGGGGCGGGAGCTCCCGTTTCTCCGCTATCGTGCTTACGCTTCGCTGCGCACGACCCTACCCGGGTGAACGGCTCCGAAACGGGACTCCCGCCCCAACGTTCTACCGAATAACCAGAACCGCTCCGTCGTTCTTCGGGATGAGGAGCGGTTTTTTCGGCGCCGTACCCGTCTCCAGGCCGTCCTTGCCGGTGCTCAGCACGCGGGCGGTGCCGCCCAGGCGTGCCTCGATGGCCTTGACGTCCAGCTTCAGGGGCTCATCCACGGCGTTGATCGCCGCCACGTACCAGGTGGCGCCCTGGCGGCGGGCCAGCACGATGCAGCGGCCCGGATAGCCGTCGATCAGGCGCGTCTCGTCCCAGGTCGTCGGAACCTCTTTCATGAAATCGATGGCGGCCGCCGGGGCGTCCGTGAGGTTGTTCGGCGTGAGCGCGAAATTCTGGATCGGATTCTGGTAGAGCACCGCCACGGCCAGCTCGGCCGCGTCTGTGGTGCGGCGCTGCGTGCCGAACACGCGGCCGCCGGGGCCCGGAGCGCCGTTGGCGCGGTTCAGCCGCTTGTTCAGGAACACGCCGCCGAATTCCATGCAGCCCACCGTATTGCGCAGGAAGGGATGCAGGGAGGCGTTCTGCGCCTCGATATCGCACTGGTACTGGCCGAAGATCATGTTCTCGGAAGCCAGGACCGCCTCGGAACCGACGTAGTTGGGATACATCCGCTCCCAGCCGCGCGGCAGGGTGGCACCGTGGAAGATGCACATCAGGCCGTGGTCGTCGGCGTCGCTGAGGATGTGCTCGTAGAGGCGCATCGTCTCCTGCTTGTCGCCGCCGAAGAAGTCCACCTTGATGCCCTTGACGCCGATGCTCTCCATCCAGCGCATTTCCGGCTTGCGGGCGATCGGGTCGCACATCACGTTCACCGGGCTCTGGACGATGTCGTTCCACCAGCCGCTGGAGGAGTACCACAGGAACACCTCCACGCCCTTACTGCGGGCGTAGGAGACGAGTTCCTCCATGCCGGCATGGCCGAATTCCTGGTCCCAGCCGGCGTCGATGAGGATGTAGGGCCAGCCCATCGCGGCGGCGAGGTCGATGTAGGCGACCTGGTCGTCGTGGTTCATGCTGGCGTCCTGCCAGACGATCCAGCTCCAGCTGCTTTTGCCGTAGCGGTAGCCGCGGGTAGCCGGATAACGCGGCTCCACGACGTCGAAGGCGATGGTCGTCTCCACGATCGGGGCGAGGTCCGCGCCCACGGTGATCGTGCGCCAGGGCGTGGCGCCAGGCAGGGAGAAGGCCGGATCCACCGTGCCGTTGCCGTTGTTCTCCTCAGGCATCGCGAACGCGATCGTGTAGCCCTCGGCAGGGTCGTAGTCGGACAGGTGCGAGCCGCAGTAGCGGCTGTCCACACCGGTCTCGCTCACCAGCACCCAGCCGTCGCCGCCTACGCGGAACAGGCAGGGGAAGGTGTAGCCGTGGCCGTATTGCGAGCGCTGGTCGAGCGGCGCGTCGAGCGTATAGTTCTCTTCGTAGCTGGGCTTGCTGCGCTTCCAGCCGATCATGGCGTCGCTCTGCGGCGTCAGGAAGCCCGTCGTGCCCTCCGGGAAGCGGAACGCGCTCGTCTCGCGCAGCACGCGCACGCTCCCGCGCTCGCCCTCGCGCGGGATGATATAACGGAAGGCGGCATCGTTCGCCGTCAGGTGCCACTCGATGTCGAGCTTGCGCCCGTCAGGATTCTGGCAGTGGAGGACGGCACAGACGGCGGCGTGGTCCACGTGCGAGGTCTTGATGCGGTCGAGCACGTAGGTGTCGCGCACCTCCTGCGTGTCCGCGGATAGGATTTCCAGCCGGGTGTAGTCCACCTCGTTGGTCTGGATGCCCAGCAGGGACGGCTCCAGGAGGGTTTTGCCGTCGTAGGAGAGTGTGTAACGGAGCTGGCCGCCGTCGGATTCGAACGAGACCTGCATACGGGAATCGGGGCCGGACAGGACCGGCAGCAATGCGAGAAGAACGGTTAAGATATTCATGGTCATTGGTCGTAATTTGGGCGAATTTACTTAAATTTGCTGAAGTTAGAAAGAACCCGGATGAAAAAGAAACGGATCATCGCCCTGCTGGCCGCGTTCCTGCTGACGCTGCCGCTCGCCGCCGTGCTCGACGAGCGCGACCTGGCCCGGACGCTCCACGGCCTCCGTGTGGAACTGCAGAAGGACTACGACAAGATGTTCACGTCCCAGGTGCGCCTGGCCGAACAGACCGGCCGCCAGCACGACAGGATGATCGACATCATGCAGAAATGCAACGAGCTCTCGCTGATGCTGTACTCGCAGAAGCAGGAGTTCACCTTCGACCTGTCATACGTGCTGGACAACGTCACGGACGAATACGAAGAGTTCCAGGAGAACCGCATGCCGTACGACCAGGTGGTGGCCCAGCTGGAGATCGACATCGAGCGCTACTCCCGCCTGATCGAGGCGCTCCGGCGGCTTCCGCCGCAACTGTCGGAAGCCGACCTCAAGGACCTGCCGGACAGCCTGCGCTACCACAACGACAGCATCAAGGTGGACATCCTGGAGCTGGAACGGCAGCTGGGGCTGGAGGAGGAGATCTCGGAAGAGGACCTGGACACCTTCGTCCTGGACGAGGCCGGGCAGCTGGAACGGGATTCCTGCATCTTCTTCGCCACCACCCTGCTGAAGATGTACTCCGCCAACAAGGACTACATCGTCGAAGACAGCACGCACTACGAAAACGTCTATCTGCGCCTCAAGGAGTCGTACGACTACGCGCTCAAGCGCTACAAGATCCTGCAGAACCGCATCTTCGTCCAGGGCCAGACAAACTACCCGACCATCCTGTCCAACTTCAAGCGTTACTGGGAGCGGGCGAATCAGGAGGCGAACGACCGCTACGGACTCTCGCTGATCCAGTACGTCAAGCTGAGCCAGGAGAAGGATATCGACCTGGATGACCTGAGCCAGTGGGGCGGCGTCGCATTCGCCTCGTTCGGGCTGGTGTTCCTGGTCCTCCTGCTCCTCAGCATCGCCGTCGGCTGGCTGATCACCATTCTGCTTCCGCGCATATTCAAGCGCCTGCGGACGCTGGCCTACCGCGAACGGCGGCCGGGCATCACGCTGACCCTCGGATTCCTGTTCTTCGCACTCCTGATGATGATTACGGGCGAGACACGCTCCGTGGCCGAGCAGGCCGACACCCTGGTCCTCACCTACTCCTGGCTGGTGCTGGCCATCCTGCTGGCCCTGCTGATGCACCTGTCCACGGAACAGTTCCGCCACGGCCTGCGGCTCTATTTGCCGATGATCCTGCTGGCCCTGGTCGTGATCTGCCTCCGCATGTTCTTCATGCCCAACACGATGATGAACATCATCTATCCGCCGATCCTGTTCGTCTTCCTGATCTGGCAGCTGATCGCCTGCCTGGTGGAGGGCCCGCACGTGATGGGCGGCGACCGCTATATGAGCTGGATCTCCGTGGTCGTCGTGTTCGTGGCGCTGGCGATGGCCTTCACCGGATACATCTTCCTGTCCCTGCTGGTGATGCTGTGGTGGCTCTTCCAGCTGGCCTGCGTGGAGTCCGTGGTGGCCATCTACTATCAGCTCAGCCATTACAGACAGGACAACCTGCAGAAGCGGATAGACGAGTACCGCAAGAGCATCACCTACGTGACCGGCGTGGACAAGGACAAGCTCCTGTTCCCGGCCACCTGGTTCTACGAACTCATTTCGTCGGTCATCATCCCGATCTTCCTGGTGATGAGCATTCCCCTGTGCCTCAAGCTGTCGCTGGGTATCTTCGACTTCTCCGACCTGTACAACCATCTGTTCAACACCCCGTTCTTCAACCTGACCGACTCCTCCGGAGAGGAGATCCTGCGAATCTCCTTCTACAATATCATCCTGGTGGTCTGCCTGTTTTTCGTCTTCCGCTATGCGGCCCGGGCCCTCGGCTGGGCGTACCGGCGGAGCAGCTACGCCTCCTTCCTCCGCAAGAACGACCGCAAGTTCGTCCGCAGCAACGAGATCAACCTGTCGCTGGGCAACAGCGTAGTCAATATCGTCGTGTGGTTCATCTACATCGTGTTCCTGGTCATCCTGCTCAAGATTCCGACCAATTCGCTTTCGCTCGTGGCCGGAGGTCTGTCGGCCGGTATCGGTCTCGCCATGAAGGACGTGCTGAACAACTTCATCTACGGCATCCAGCTGATGTCGGGACGCCTGCGCGTGGGCGACTGGATCGAGTGCGACGGCGTGCGCGGACGCGTGACCTCCATCAACTACCAGTGCGTGCAGGTCGAGACCATCGACGAGACGCAGGTGTCGTTCCTCAACACCGTGCTCTTCAGCAAGAGCTTCACCAACCTCACGCGGAACAACTCCTACGAGTTCCTCAAGATCGTCGTCGGCGTGGCCTACGGCACGGACATGGAGAAGGTCCGGGAGATCCTGGAAGAGAAGCTCCAGGTCCTGCGCACGAAGGATTCCTACGGCCGGGAGATCGTCGACCCCAAGCGCGGCATCTACGTGGTGTTCAACAACTTCGGTGACAGCGCCGTGGAGATCGGCGTCAAGCAGTTCGTGCTCGTTCCCGAGCGCATCGGCTACATTGACCGCGCCAAGGAACTCATCTACAAGACCCTGAACGAGAACGGCATCACCATCCCGTTCCCGCAGCAGGACATCCACATCATCTCCTCCGAATCGTAATGAAACGTCTCCCGTCAATCCTTCTCCTGATCATGGCACTCGGCTTGAACCTGTCCTGCACCGCCCAGCCCAAGGGCAAACTCGTCTATTGCAGCTACTCCTGCACCGGCGTGGCCGGGCTGGGAAAAGACTATTGCGAACTGATCGCGGATCCGGGCGCGGATCCCAAGGTCGTGGTCGTCCTCAACCAGGGCAACGACCTCGATCCGGGCGAGATCCGCGCGGAATACACGGTGGACGCCGCCGTGGTGGATTCCATGCAGACGAAGCTCTCGGAGATGAAGGTGTACCGCCTCAACGGCTACGACCACGAGGAAGACATGACCGGCGGCCACATCTATCGCATCTATCAGGAGTACGACTCCGGCGACAAGGTCAACGCCCGCTGGTACGGGCACGACATCAAGGAAGACGCCCGCGCCGCCTACGCGGCCATCGAGCGCTTCTTCGAGCCCTGGCGCAAACGCGCCCGGGAAGAGGGGACAGTGGAATAGAGATTATTTCTCCAGGCCTTTGTGCCAGAAGCGGGCGGTGATATCCTCGCCGTGATGGTAAAGCCGCTGGTTCGTGGACGGATTGTTCAGCGGGCCGGCGGCTTCCACGTACGGGCCCACTTTCACATAATCGAACGCGGCATAGATCTCCGGCTCCACCTCGGTGCGGCCGGAATAGACGGCGCGCTCCAACGTCGGATGCGTCGTACGGAGGTGCTCCGCGATGCCCAGCAGGGCCTCCGGGTCTTTCCCCTCCCCCAGCAGCAGGAAGCAGTTGACCCCGTAGTTGTCGGCGATCAGCTTGTCCACCACGGCCGGCGTCAGCTCCTCGCCCAGGTCGCGCTTGAGGAACGGGGAGTGGCATCCGGGACAAGAACCCCGGCAGTTGCTGATTTCAACTGCCAGGGTCACTCTGTCCGGAATCTCCTCGAGGACTATGTCCGTGAGCTCCGGGATGTACTTGATCATGCGGTCGGGACGTCCTTCGGATTGTAGTAGCGGTGCGACGCCTCGACCTGGCGCGGCTCCGCGAAGGAGGACACACGCTTGAGGTAGCCGATCACGCGCGTGAGGTAGTCGAGGTTCTCGCTGCCGCACTTGGGGCACTTGGTGAGCGTGTCCTTGCTGATGTGGCCGCAGTCGTTGCAGACCGTGTTCCGGCAGTTGAAGGTGAAGTAGTTGGTGCCGTAGTGGGCGGCCGTCTTCAGCAGGCTCCGGTACTGCTCCTTCGTGAGGTGCTCGGCGATGTTCATGTGCAGGGCGGAACCGCCGTCGAGATACTTCACGAAGTCCTCGCCGTGCAGCTTGAACTTGTCGATCATGGACACGTTCACGTCCTCGGGATTGTAGAAGTAGGAGCTGTAGAGGTTGTGCTTCTCGGACACGAAATAGCCGTCCTTCTTGTCCCACTTGTAGTTCTTGGCGGCGAGGTTCTCGGCCGGTACGAACTCGGTGTTGAACATGGCGTCCGGGGTGCGGTCCTTGCGGTTGGCGACGTTGATGGTCTCGAGGATGGTGTTCACGAACTCACCGTACTCCGGATTCGGGGAGACGGTCAGCCCGAGGAACTCGGCGGCCTCGGTCAGGCCGTTGACGCCCACGGTCAGGTACTGCTTCTTCATGTCGATGAAGCCGGCCTTGTAGACGTCCAGCATATCGGCCTTGAGGAAGTCCTTGATGATCTCGTTGAAGGCGATCTGGTACTTGTGCACGCGCTCGGTCATCTCGCGGATGTCCTTGTCGATGTAGTTGTTGTACAGGTCTTCCTTGTCATAGAAGTGGGCCACCGGGTTGAGCGGCTTGCCGGCCTCGAGGTTCACGCCGCGGCGCTCCAGGAAGTAGCGGCGGACGGCGTCCTGGATGAGGCGGTTCAGGTTGATGGTCATCACGGACTTGGAACCCGTGGCCACGGAGGCCGTACCCATCGAGTACTGGTGCGTGGTGTGGTTGTGGCCGTCCTCCTTCTGGATCTCGTTGCGCAGGCGGCAGCAGCTGGACAGGGAGTCCGGGCTGTTGGACAGGTAGCAGAAGAAGCTGTGGCCCTTGGCCCACATCTCGGCCGTGAAGTCGGCGTAGTTCTTGTCGGCGAAGTCGTCGCCGCCGTCGGTCAGCAGGGCCATGGTCTCCACCGGGAAGGTGAGGATGTAGTTGTTGCGCTCCTCGTTGAACCAGTTCATGAAGTGGCGCTGGAGCCAGTCGAGGGTCTCCCACTTGGGCTTGGTCCCGTCCGGGAAGTAGAAGTCGCCGAACACGCCCTCGAAGTAGGGCTTGTCGAAGTAGCCGATATTCCAGAACACCGTCTGGTAGCCGCGGTTGCCGGCCGGCATGTTCATCGAGTGCACCACCTGCTGGAAGTAGTTGTCGATGACCTTGACCAGCGTGCGCTGCTTGACGTTCATCTCCACCACGTCGTTCAGGTGTTCGAGGTAATCGTCACCGTAGTCCTTGCGGATGAAGTAGTCCAGGTACATCAGGAACTCCGGCGTGGCAACGGCGCCCATGAACTGCGAGGACACGGAGTAGACGAGGTTGATGAACTCGCCGCAGAAGCTCTTGAGGTCGGTGGGGGCGATGGACACGCCGCCCAGCTCCTTCAGGCCGCTCACGAGGAAAGGATACATCGTGATGGCGACGCAATACGGGAAGCCCGGGGTGCCGCTCTCGTCGTGCTTGTAGAGGACGTGGGACTCGAGGTCCTTGATGTACTGGTCCGCCATGGCGCGGCCGTACAGGGCCTTGATCTTGTCCTGCATGATGTAGCGGTTCTGCTTGATGTTGTTCTCCTTGTAGAGCTCGTTGCCCAGGGTCACGATGTTCTTGCGCGTGACGTTGGCGTTGGCGTCGAACTTGGAGCCCGTCGCGGCGTTGGAGGCCTTGATATAGTCCTTGATGAAGTCGCGCTTCTTGCGAAGGTCGATGTTGGCGTCGAACTTCTCGATGTAGGCCAGGGCGACCTTCTTGTTCACCGACATCAGGGATTCCTCCACCTGGCGGCGGATTTCCTGGCTGGTGATGCCCTCATACACGTAGAGGTTGTTGATGATGGAGACGACGATGGCATCGTCACAATACTCTCCAGCTGTCTTGTAGGCCTCGTGGATACCACGGGCCAGTTTGGCTTTGTCGTACTCTTCAAAAGAGCCGTTGGTTTTACGTACGTCCATATTGCTTTTTTGCTGATTAGCTATAGTGTTGTTAAAGCCCCTTCGCGGAAAAGGGCGCTCAGAGTACAAATTTAGTCCTTATCAAGGGCAAACGCCCGAAGCGTCAGTTGTTTTTTTCAACAGAGTTATGAACAACGCCCCTGGCGTACAGCAGGACCACGACGAAGCACGCCAGCGGGACCAGGTACGAGGCGTTGACCCCGAACAAGTCGGAGATTTTCCCCTGCAGCGGCGTAAGGAGCGCGCCGCCCAGGATGGCCATGATCAGGCCGCTTGCGCCGATCTTCGCATCGGCCTCCCCCACCTCGCCCAGCGCGATGCCGTAGATGGTGGGGAACATCAGGCTCATGAAGAAGCTGACCGCGATCAGCGCGATCACGCACGGCCAGCCGGTCCCCCTGCACAGCCACACCAGCAGGCAGAGCACGATGTCGGCGGCCGCCGCCCAGAGCAGCAGCCGGGACGGCTTGACCCACTTCATCAGCGCGGTGAAGATGAAGCGCGCGGTGCTGAAGCAGATGATCGAGATGAGGTAGATGGTGGCCGCCCGGGCCTCCAGGATGCCGAGTTCCTGCATCACCAGGCGGATGGTGAAGCTCCACACGCCGATCTGTGCGCCCACGTAGAAGAACTGCGCCACCACGCCCCAGGCGTAGGTCTTATTGGCGAACAGCCGGCGGAAAATGACGCCCAGCCGGTCGCCCTGGCCGCGGTCGCCGCCCTCCGGCATCTTCACGAGCAGCATCACCACGAGGATGGCCAGCAGCACGAAGCCCAGGGTCATGTAGGTGCCCGTCACGGCCCCCAGCTCGTGGGCCTGCATGGCCTCCAGCTGCTCAGGGCTCATGGCCGCCCGCTCCGCCGCCGAGGCGGAGGACAGCTCGCCCAGGATGAAATACTGGCTGAGCAGGATGCCCGTGATGGAGCCCAGCGGGTTGAAGGCCTGCGCGATGTTCAGCCGGCGCGTGGCCGTCTCCGGGCTGCCCATGCTGAGGATGTACGGGTTCGCCGTCGTCTCCAGGATGGAGCAGCCGCCCGCCAGGATGTAGATGGCGGCCAGGTAGAAGCCGTACGAGGCCGCCTTCGCGGCCGGGAAAAAGAGAATCGCCCCCGCTGCGTAGAGCCCCAGGCCCAGGATCACGCCGCTTTTGTAGGAGTACTTCCGGATATAGAGCGCCGCGGGCAGCGCAAAGCAGAAGTACGAGCCGTAGAAGGCGAACTGGATCAGCGAGGTCTGCGTGTCGCTCATCGACATGATGCGCTTGAAGGCGCTGAGCAGGGTATCCGTCATGTTGTTGGCGATGCCCCAGAGCAGGAACAGCACCGTGACCAGACAGAACGGCAGGAGGACTTTCTTTTCGACGGTTTTCATCCGGAATCGTGGTTTATTCCGCGCGCGAGAACGCGAGCGCGGGACCGCCGCCCGCCGGCAACACGACCAGCGAATCGACGTCCAGTTTCTGAATAGCGAAGAGCAGCGTCCGGACCTGCTTGGGGTTCTCCTGCTCCACGGCGGTCAGCACGAGGTTCTCCTCGTCCAGCGACCAGTCCTGCAGGGGCAGCTCGCCCAGGCCCACGGCCCGTGCGGAACCGTCCTCGGCCAGCACCAGGCCCACTTCTTTCTCGCCCGTACAATCGCGCCAGATGCCCGGCAGCAGCCGGTAGGCGGACGGCACGGTGATTTCCAGCTGCACGGCGTGCAGCGTCTCCCCGTCGGGGAGCGTACGATAGAGGATGCGCACTTCGTCGCCGGGCAGGACGCCCGGCACGAGCATCGGGTCGGTGGCCAGCGTGCTCACGGTCACGGAATCGCCCGCGGCGGTCAGCACGGTGACGGAATGGATGGTGGCGTCGACGACGCGGCCCTCCACGTTCGGGAGGGAAGGCCGGCCGCAGGCGGCCAGCAATACGGCCGCAGCGGCCAGGGCGAACAAAGCTTTCTTCATATCTCCGGTAGATTAAATATCCTTGCAATAGGCGCGGCGCCGCATGAACGGCTCCATCTCATACTGTTCGAAGAGGGACTGCACCTTGAAGTTCTCCTCCAGCTGGGGGTTCAGGATCAGGCGGTTGATGCCGAACTTCAGGGCATTCTCATGGATCTGCTTGAACATCAGCACATTCGCACCCTTGCCCTGATACTCGGGCAGCACGCCGATCATCAGGGCCTCCAGCGTGTCGTTGTGCCTGAGCGCGCGCAGGATGTGCACGAACCCGAACGGGAACAACCGGCCATCAGCCCGCCTGACCGCCTTGGACAGCGACGGCACGCAGAAGGTGAAGCCCACCGGCCGCTCGTCCTTGTCCAGGCAGACGGACACGAATTCCGGCCGCAGGATGGGGACGTAGGTCTGCAGGTAGCGCTCGATCTGCTTGTCCGTCAGCGGCGTGAACTGGAACAGCGGGGCGAAGGTCTCGTTGTACATGTGGAAAATGGCCAGCCCGTACTTCTCCGACAGTTCGCGCGTACTGCGCGCCCGGGCGACGTGCAGGCCGAAGCGCTGCTCGATCATGTCCGCGAACTGGAACATCGGCGGCAGCTGGTTCGTGACCTTGGCCACACGCTGGGTCCAGTCCACGTCCTTGAGGAAGCCCAGTTCCTGCAGGAGCTTGTCGTAGTAGGGATAATTGTAGAGGCAGGTAAAGGGGCTGAGGTGCTCGTAGCCCTCGACCAGCAGGCCTTCCTTGTCCATGTCGGTGAAGCCCCACGGGCCCTTCATCCGGGTGCAGCCGCGGGCCTTGCCCCAGGCCTCCACGGCGTCCAGCAAGGCCTTCAGGACCTCCCGGTCCTCGATGAAGTCCAGCCAGCCGAAGCGGACGTTGTGCTCCTTCCAGTCGCGGTTGGCGTTGTGGTTGATGATGGCCGCCACGCGTCCCGCCACCCGGCCGTCCTTCAGGGCCAGGTAGCATTCCGACTCGCAGTAGTCATACGCGCCGTTTTTCTTTTTGTCGAAGGTATCGAACTCGTCTCCACGCAAGGCGGGGACCCAGTTTTCGCAGCCCCGGTAAAGTTGTTCCGGAAAGTCCACGAACTGGCGCAGCTCGCGCCGGGTCTTCACGATTTTTAATTCAACAGCCATCGAATTGGTCTTAGCACTACGCAAATATAAAAAGAAAATCGTAAATTTGGACCCTGAAAAACTAAAACCATTTTACTCTAATCTATGTCCAATTACTTCTACGACATGATCCCGGCCGGGGAGCTCGCGCAGCTGCAGTACCTCCCGACCGTTCCGGAATATCTGGAGTGGATCTCCGTTAAGTGGGCAGACCGCCCCGCCCTTTCCGATACCGTCAACACATACACCTACGCCCAGATGGGCAGCCGCATCGCCCGCCGCCGCACCTTGCTCAAGGACGCGGGGCTCCAGCCCGGCGACCATGTGGCCATTTTCGACAAGAATTCCATCGACGACCTGGAGAGTTTCCTGGCCGTCACCTCCGCCGGGATGGTCGCCATCCAGCTCCCGGCCCAGCTTCCCGCCCCGGCCGTCATCGGCTGCTGCGCGAAATTCCGCGCCAAGGCGCTCATCGTGCGGGACGAATTCCGCGCCGGCGTCGAAGGCGCCCCCTGCCCGCTGATCGCGGCGTCCGCCCTCGGCGAGGCCGAAACGCCCGCCGCCACCGTGGACAAGGAAGCCCCCGCCGCCATCTTCTTCACCGGCGGTACCACGGGCGCGCCCAAGGGCGCCGTCCTCCCCCACCGCGCCCTGATGCGCGGCACCTTCAACGGCTGCTTCGCCCCCGGCAGCCAGCTCTTCGGCCACGTGACCATCGGCTTCCTGCCGCTCAGCCACGTGTTCGGCCTGATCGCCGGGACGCTCGCCAAACTGATGTGCGGTGCGCTCTGGTACCCGGCCGAGGATATGAAGGCCACCATCGGCAAGCTGCCGGTCATCCGCCCGACGGTGCTCGTGCTCGTGCCCGGCCTCGTGGAAGTGCTGGTCGGACTGACCAGGATGTACGGTCCGCAGTTCCTCGGCGGCCGCCTCAAGACCATCATCTCCGGTGCGGCCAACGTGCCCCCGAAGCTCATGGAGGAGTTCCGGAAGTTCGGCGTCAACCTGCTGGCCGGCTACGGCATGACCGAAGGCGCCAACCTGACCTCCGGCAACGCCGACACCGACACGCGTCCTACCTCCGTGGGCAAGATCTATCCCGAGCAGGAAGTCAAGCTCGTGGACGGCGAGATCTGGTTCCGGGGCGACAACGTCTTCCTCGGCTACTACGGCGACCCGGAGCAGACGGCCGCCACCCTGACCCCGGACGGCTGGCTCAAGACCGGCGACCTGGGCCGCTTCGACGAGGACGGCTTCCTCTACATCGTGGGCCGCATCAAGAACATCATCGTCCTGCCCAGCGGCGAGAACGTCTCGCCGGAGAGCATCGAGGAGCCCTTCTATGCCTGTCCCGCCCTGCGCGACTGCCTCGTCAAGGAAATGGAGGAGAACGGACAGCAGGTCCTCGGCATCGAGATCCTGCCGCGCGCCGAGGCCTTCGAGGGCAAGGCGCCCGCCGAGGTGGAAGCCTTCTTCAAGCAGCTCACCGAGCAGGTCAACGCCACCCTCCCCACCACGCACCGCGTGTCCAAGGTCGTCATCCGCACCGAGGACTTCAAGCGCACGGGCTCCCTCAAAGTATCCCGCAAAGACAATTAAGCGATGACAGAAGAATATATTTTCTCCAAGCTGAAGGGCATCTTCGCCCAGGTCAAACCCAAGATGGATCCCGACCGGATCTCGATGGACGCCTCGCTGACCACGGACCTCGGCGTCGACTCCCTGTCGATGCTGCTGCTCTCGCTGGCCATCGAGCACGAATTCGACTTCCTGTTCCAGATGCAGGAGCCGCCCAAGACCGTGCGCGAAGTCGTCGACTACATCCGGCAGCACGTCCGGGAATAAGATCGCCGTTTGCGAATTTCGAGAATAATTCCTATCTTTAAGGTTTGGATTGTAATACCTATTAGAAGATATGAAGAAAATCGATGTCGTGCTCGGGCTCCAGTGGGGCGACGAGGGCAAAGGCAAGGTGGTCGATGTCCTGACCCCTGATTACAAGGTGATTGCGCGCTTCCAGGGCGGCCCCAACGCGGGGCATTCCCTGGTGTTCGACGGTGACGGCTTCGTCCTCCACACCGTTCCCTCCGGCATTTTCCGCAAGGATTCCGTCAACGTGATCGGCAACGGCGTCGTGATCGACCCCGTGATCCTGATGGACGAGATCCGCGCCATCGAGCAGAAGGCCGGCGACATCACCGCCAAGCTGCTCATCTCCAAGCGTGCCCACCTCATCCTCCCGACACACCGCATGCTCGACGCCGCCTCCGAGGCCGCCAAGGGCAAGAGCAAGATCGGCTCGACGCTGAAGGGCATCGGCCCGACCTACATGGACAAGACCGGTCGCAACGGCCTCCGCATCGGAGACCTCCTCTCCCCCGAATTCAAGAACCGCTACGAGGCCCTGAAGCAGAAGCATTTCGGCCTGCTGGCGCAATACGATTTCCAGTTCGACATCACCGACTACGAGAAGCAGTGGCTGCAGGCCGTCGAGGAGCTGAAGCGCTTCTCCTTCATCGAGAGCGAGCTGGTGGTCAACGACTACCTCGCGAAGGACGTTCCTGTCCTCGCCGAGGGCGCCCAGGGCGCGATGCTGGACATCGACTTCGGCACCTACCCGTTCGTCACCTCCTCCAACACGATGACCGCCGGCGTCTGCACCGGCCTCGGCGTGGCCCCGAACCGCGTGGGCAAGGTGATGGGCATCTTCAAGGCCTACTGCACCCGCGTGGGCAGCGGCCCCTTCCCGACCGAGCTTTTCGACGAGACCGGCGAGAGCCTCCGCCAGATCGGCCACGAGTTCGGCGCCACCACGGGCCGCCCGCGCCGCTGCGGCTGGCTGGACCTCGTCGCGCTGAAGTACGCCGTGATGATGAACGGCGTGAGCGAGCTGATCATGATGAAGGCCGACGTGCTGAACACCTTCAAGACCATCAAGGTCGCCGTCGCCTACGAGATCGGCGGCAAGCGCGTGGACTACTTCCCCTTCGAGAGCGGCGAGGAAGTGACTCCGGTCTACAAGGAGTTCCCGGGCTGGAACTGCGACATCACCGGCGTGCGCAAGTACGAGGACTTCCCGCAGCAGCTCAAGGACTACATCGCCTTCATCGAGGCGGAGACCGGCTGCCCGGTGAAGATCATCTCCGTCGGCCCCGACCGCAAGGAGATCGTCCTGCGGTAATCCGCAGACGCAAAATACTATCCCTGATTATCAGGCTTATAAAACGACTCCGGGCAAAACTGCCCGGAGTCGTTTCGTAAATAATAGATAGTCAGTATCGGCTTGGGAACCTAAGGCTCCGAGCGGTACTCGAGCAGGTCGCCGGGCTGGCAGTCCAGCGCTGCGCAGAGGGATTCAAGCGTGGAGAAGCGGATAGCCTTGGCTTTGCCGGTTTTGAGGATCGAGAGGTTTGCAGCTGTGATCCCCACGCGTTCGGCGAGTTCCCCGGAAGACATCTTCCTCCGGGCCAGCATCACATCTACATTGACGACGATCATACGGCTACGCTTCCGGTTTCACTTCCTCCGCCGGAGCGGGGGCCTCTTTGGCCTCGCCTTTCAGGTAGCCCGGAAGGCTCATGCCGGCCATCTTGAACAGCTCCTCGAGCGGCGGGACGGACCCCATCAGGCCGGACACGAAGTTGGCCGTGGCGGTCTTGCCGTTCTCGCTCTTGCCGCTGTCCCAGACGGTGACCTTGTCGATGTTGATGCCCTTGACGGCCTCGACCTGCGTCTTGACGAGCTCGGGCAGCTTGTCGGTGATGAGCATCGTGATGGCCTGCTGGGCGTCGCCGCCGGCGGCCGCCACGAGCTGGCCGAAGCCCTCGGCCTGCTTGGCGAGGATCTCGAGGGTACCGCGGGCCTGGGCGTCCATCTTGGCGAAGATGGCGTCGGCCTCGCCCTTCGCCTTGCGGCGGAGCTGCTCGGCCTCGGCCTCGGCCTCGATGATGCGCTTCTCCTTCTCGATCTGGGCGGCCACGACGATGTTGGCCTGCTGGGTCGCCTTCTCGCGCGCGGCGCGGGCAAGCTCGGCGTCGCGTTCGCTCTTGT
>JAGCYX010000023.1 GCA_017960585.1 Bacteroidales bacterium | reverse complement strand
CGTCCCAATGATTGGGACGGAAGAAGCACTTTGCCCCCATTTTTGCTCCTTGCGTCCCGGTTTTTGGGACGCACGGAGCATTTTTTTCCAACCTTCCGGGCGACAGTTGCGTTATAGCCTTGAAAAGCCTTAACAAATCGTCCGGCGGGACGTCTATGGATTGGTTTTTGTATTGAAAGGGAGGCCCGAAAGAGCCCAGGTTAGAAGAAATAGATCCGTGGCCTAAAGGAAAAAGAATAAATAATATTCAAAAATCAGAATATTATTATTGCAAAACAATAAATTTGTATTACCTTTGTCCTTGTAGATCCTCCAATCGCGTCGGCGGATGACGGTTAGGAAAATTTATTTGCAAAAAAACTTGCAGATATAAAAAAGATATGTACCTTTGCAGTGTAATAGTTCATTAATACACTATGCTCATCGAACTCAGAGACGTCAACAAGACATACAATAACGGGCAGCCCCTGCACGTGCTGAAAGGCATCAACCTCGATATCGAGCGCGGCGAATTCGTGTCCATCATGGGCGCGTCCGGCTCCGGCAAATCCACCCTGCTCAACATCCTGGGCATCCTGGACAACTACGACACCGGCGAATACTACCTCAACGGCCGCCTGATCAAGGATCTCACGGAGAAGCAGGCTGCGGACTACCGCAACCGGATGATCGGTTTCATCTTCCAGTCCTACAATCTCATCGGCTTCAAGACCGCCGTCGAGAACGTGGAGCTGCCGCTCTTTTATCAAGGAGTCGCGCGCAAGAAGCGCCACCAGCTGGCGATGGAATACCTCGACCGCCTCGGCCTCGCCGACTGGGAGAAGCACTATCCCAACGAGATGTCCGTCGTCCAGAAGCTGCGCGTCGCCATCGCCCGCGCCCTGATCACCAATCCCAAGATCATCCTCGCCGACGAGCCCACGGGCGCCCTCGACTCAAAGACCTCCGAAGAGGTGATGCAGCTGCTCGGCAAGCTGAACCGCGAGGAGGGCGTGACCATCATCGTGGTCACCCACGAGAGCGGCGTGGCCAACTGCACCGACAAGATCGTCCACATCAAGGACGGCATCATCGGACAGATCGAAGACAACCGCGAGCACCGCGCCTCGGTGTTCGGCACCAGCACTATTATGAAATGAAAGACCTGTTCACCGAAATATGGGAAAGCGTCCGGCGCAACAAGCTCCGCACTTGCCTTACGGGTTTCGCGGTGTCCTGGGGCATTTTCATGCTCATCGTGCTGCTGGGCGCGGGCAACGGCCTGATGAATGCCTTCATGCGCGGCGGGGAGGGAGTTCCCACCAACGTCGTGCAGGTGGGCGGCGGCCGCACGTCCAAGCCCTACGACGGCCTGAAGGAAGGCCGCCGCATCGACTACGACGAGCGTGACGTGGCCCTGACCGCCAGCGAGGTTTTCGCGGACCATGTGGACCAGGTCATCTCCTCCGTGAGCACGAGCGCCACGGTCAGCTATGGCAAGAAACACTTCTCCGGCAGCATCGAGGGCAACTTCCCCGCCCGCCGGGAGATGGACAAGATCGAGATCCTCTACGGCCGCTTCATCAACGACAAGGACATCCGGGAGAGCCGCAAGGTGGTGGTCCTGCCGGAAGACCGCGCCGAAACCCTGCTTGGCAACGAGGTCCGTGACTCGGGCTTCCGGATGCAGATGTCGTCGGCCTCGAAGACGACGAATTTCGACTCCTCGTCCGGGAAGAAGGTCCACGTGCAGGACCTCATCGGGAAGTACATCCGCATCGGAGACTTCTCTTTCCGCGTGGTCGGTATCGCCAAGTCCAACGACGAATCCAACTCCAACACCGTCTACGCCCCCTACTCGACCATACGCACCATCTACGGAAAGGGCCGCGTGGTGGATGACATCACCTTCACCATCCACGGACTCAACACCCAGAAGGAAAGCGACGAATTCGAGAAACAGTACCGTGCCGTCGTCAACCTGCGGCACCGCGCCGCCCCGGACGACACCCGCGCCATGTGGATCTGGAACCGCTTCTCGCAGAACCTGCAGATGAACAAGGGCGAGCGCATCATCACCGTGGCCCTGTGGATCATCGGCCTGTTCACCCTGCTCGGCGGCATCGTGGGCGTGAGCAACATCATGCTGATCACCGTCAAGGAACGCACGCACGAGTTCGGCATCCGCAAGGCCATCGGCGCCAGCCCCTGGGGCATCATGAAGCTGATCCTCGCCGAAAGCGTCTCGATCACGGCCTTCTTCGGCTATATCGGGATGCTGCTCGGCATGATCACCTGCCTGATCCTGGACAAGACGGTGGGGCAGGCCTCCACCTCCATCATGGACCAGGAAATCGCGATGCTTGTCAACCCGACCGTCGGGCTGGACGTCGCCATCGAGGCCACCCTCGTCCTGATTATCGCCGGCTCCATCGCCGGCCTGTTCCCGGCCCGCAAAGCGGCCCATGTCAGACCTATTGAAGCACTCCGAGCAGAATGAGATTCGATGTAGACAGTTTCCGGGAGATTGCGGACTCGCTCGTCCGCAACAAGAGCAGAAGCCTGCTCACCGGCTTTGGCGTGTTCTGGGGCGTGTTCATGCTGCTCTTCATGATCGGCGGCGGAGCGGGGCTCAAGCAGACGATCGAAGCCAACTTCGAAGGCTTCGCCACCAATACGGCCATCATGGTGTCCTCGCAGACCAGCGAGCCCTACAAGGGCTTCCAGGAAGGACGCTACTGGCAGATGAACTATACGGACGTCGAACGGCTCAAAATGATGATCCCCGAGCTGGAGACCGTCACGCCCAGCGTCAGCAGCTGGGGCTCCACCATCGTCCGCGGGGAATACAGCACCTCCGGCGCCTTCAAGGGCGTGTATGCGGACTTCACCAAGATTGAAGAGCCGCAGATCGTATACGGCCGTCCCCTCAATGAGGCGGATATCCTGCAGGAGCGCAAGGTCTGCATGATAGGCAAGCGCATCTACCAGGATCTGTTCCCCGAAGGGGGCGATCCCTGCGGGCAGTTCATCCGGGTGGGCGCCGTCTATTATCAGGTCGTCGGCGTGGACTTCAGCAGCGGCAACATCAGCCTCAACGGCCGCGCGGACCAGAGTGTGTCCGTGCCCCTGCCGGTGGCCCAGAAGATCCTGAACCGCGGCAACGACGTCGACATGATCTGCGCGACCGCCCGGAGCGGCGTGCGCATGACGGAGCTGGAACCCCGCATGCGGCAGGTCATGGCGCGCCGGCACCAGTTCAACGCCAACGACAAGCAAGCCATGTTCATTCTCAACACCGAGCAGATCTTCTCGCTGGTGGACAACCTCTTCAACGGCGTGAACTTCCTGATCCTGCTGGTCGGCCTGGGAACCATCCTGGCGGGCGTGATCGGCGTGAGCAACATCATGATGGTCACGGTCAAGGAGCGCACCACCGAGATCGGCATCCGCCGCGCCATCGGCGCCACGCCGAAGGACATCCTCTCGCAGATCATCCTCGAGAGCATCTCCCTGACGCTGGTGGCGGGTTCCTTCGGCATCGTGTTCGCCGTGCAGCTGCTCCGGCTGACCGGGACCATCGTCGAGGCGAGCGGAGAGGGGACGGGCGCCAGCTTCCAGATCGGATTCTGGCTGGCCGTCGCGGCCGCCCTGCTGCTGACCGTGCTCGGCGTCATCGCGGGTCTGGCACCGGCGTCCCGCGCCATGGCCATCAAGCCGGTGGACGCCATGAGAGACGAATAATAAATAAAAAACCAACGATATGAAACGCATTGTCAAGTACATCATCTTCGCACTGATCGGAGTGATTTTCATCGGAACCTTCGTGTTCCTCTTCAAGAACTCCCGCCCCGACAAGATTCAGTACCAGGAGCTGGAGGCCGTCCTCGGTGACGTCCACCGCATCACGGTCGTGACCGGCAAGATCACGCCGCGCAACGAGGTCAACGTGAAGCCGCAGATCAACGGCATCATCGCCGAGCTCTACAAGGAAGCCGGCCAGATGGTCAAGGAGGGCGAGGTCATCGCCAAGCTCCGCGTCATCCCGGACATGAACTCCCTGAGCTCCGCCCAGTCCCGCGTGCGCCTGGCCGAGATCAACCTGAAGCAGGCCACGACCAACTACGAGCGCGAGAAGGCCCTCTTCGACAAGAAACTCGTCAGCGACGAAGAATACGACCAGGTCCTGCAGGCCTACAACCAGGCCAAGGAGGAGAAGGCGGCCGCTCAGGAGTCCCTGGAGGTCATCCGCGACGGCGTGTCCTCTTCCAACAAGACGGGCAGCTCCACGCTGATCCGCTCCACGATCACCGGCCTCATCCTCGACATCCCGGTCAAGGTGGGCAACTCCGTGATCCAGGCCAATACGATGAACGACGGTACGACCGTCGCCACCGTGGCCAACATGTCCGACCTCATCTTCGACGGCAACATCGACGAGACGGAAGTGGGTTCACTCGTGGAGGGCATGCCGATGAAGATCAGCATCGGCGCCCTGCCGGACTACAGCTCCGAGGCGGCCCTGGAGTACATTTCGCCGAAGGCGGTCGAGAACAACGGCGCCAACCAGTTCGAGATCAAGGCGGCCTTGAAGACGGGCGGTACCGGCCACACGATCCGTTCCGGCTACAGCGCCAACGCGGAGATCGTCCTGGAGACGGCGGAACAGGTGCTCGTCGTCCCGGAGAGTGCGCTGGAGTTCGATGACGACGATGAAGAAAAGACCTACGTCTACCGTCAGAACGCCGCCGGCGAGTACGAGCGCGTGGAGGTGAAGACCGGCCTGAGCGATGGAGTCAATATCGAAGTCAAGAGCGGCCTGCAGGCGGGCGACAAGGTCCGCGGTCCGCGCATCATCAACAACGCAAAATAAACGGCCATGAAGAAGATCGTCATCCTCATCGCAGCGCTGGCCTGCGGCCTGACCGCCCGGGCGCAGCAGGCCCCCTGGAGCCTCCAGGACTGCATCAACTATGCGCTGGAGCACAGCCTGACCGTGCAGCAGAGCGCCCTCACCGTGGAGCAGCGCGAGGTGGAGCTGAGCACGGCCCAGGGCCGCCGCCTGCCGCAGGTGAGCGCCTCCGCCTCGGAGAGCCTCTCCTTCGGCCGCGGCCTCACCGCCGACAACACCTATTCCAACTCGAACACGACCTCGACTTCCTTCAACCTCGGCGGCAGCGTGCCCATCTTCCAGGGCTTCGACATCACCAACGGCATCAAGCTCGGCAAGCTGAACCTCGCCGCGGCGACGGCCGACCTGGAGAAGGCCCGCGACGACATCCGCGTGGCCGTGGCCCAGGCCTACGTGCAGATCCTCTACAACCAGGAACTGCTGCGCGTGGCCCGC
This sequence comes from Bacteroidales bacterium, assembly GCA_017960585.1. Lineage (GTDB taxonomy): Bacteria > Bacteroidota > Bacteroidia > Bacteroidales > UBA932 > Cryptobacteroides. The sequence goes on along the minus strand of JAGCYX010000023.1, from coordinate 19,148 downwards.
GAGCAGGCGGCGCACGACGCGGAGCTGCTGGAGCAGATCCGCGAGAGGCTCAGCGCCGGCAAGGTCAGCGCCGCGGAGGTGTCCGCGCAGCAGGCCACCCTGGCCCAGAGCCGCCAGTCCGAGATCCAGGCGGAAGGCAATCTGCGCATCTCCGTGCTGGAGCTCACCCAGCTGCTGGAGCTCCCTTCCCCGGAGGGATTCTCCATCGTCACGCCCGAGGTGGGCGACCCTTCGCAGGTCATGCTGATGCGTCCGGAGGCCATCTACGACGAGGCGGTGGCCGTGAAGCCGGCCATTGAATCTGCGCAGCTCAACGTCGACTACGCGGAACTGAGCGTCGCCCGCGCCAAGGGCGCCTATCTGCCCTCCCTTTCCCTCAGCGGCGGCATCGGCTCCAACTTCTACACCAACACCAAGATGCAGGCCCCCTCGTTCGGCGAGCAGATGAAGAACAATTTCAGCCAGTCCCTCGGCCTGACGCTGAGCATTCCCATCTTCCAGGGCTTCAGCGTCCGCAACAACGTCCGCAGCGCCCAGCTCAACTTCAAGGGCCAGCAGATCCAGTTGGAGAATGTCAAGAAGTCGCTCTACAAGGAGATTCAGCAGGCCTACTACAACGCCGTGACGGCCCAGGCGCGCTACGAAGGCAGCCGCGAGTCGGCCGAGAGCGCCCTGCAGCACTACGAGCTGACCGAGGAGAAATACAAGGTGGGCAAGGCCGGCGTGGCTGACTACAACGACGCCCGCAACAACTGGCTGCGCGCCGAGTCGGAGCACATCCAGGCCCGTTTCCAGTGCCTCTACCAGACCAAGTTGCTGGATTTCTACCGGGGCAGGGATTTGGATTTCTGAGAAATTGCTAACTTTGCAATATGAAACAGTTAATTCTAGCCATCGCGGCGCTCGCCATTTCCTGCGCCGCCTTCGCCCAGGACCGCGAGATCGATCTCGAACGCTGGGACGACCTCAACAAGGTTGAACTCTCCAAGGTAGGCTCCCGCGTGGAGACCGACCTGAGCTTCGCTTTCCCGATGTATTTCGGCTGGACGGCCATGACCAACGTCAATTACAAGGGAGAATGGGCTGCCTGCGCTTCTTCTGATTTCCTGGATTTCAACACAGGCAAGAACTTCGTCTATGGCCTGCAGCTCGTCGATGCGAACCTCCGCTACGGCGCGCTCGGTCTCTCCATTGGCCTGCGCTGGACCTTTATGGATTTCACACTCAAGAATTCCGATGTGACTTTCGGCGAGTATGGCAGGTATTACCTGCCCACTTTCATCATGGATCCGTCTTATAACGGTCGCAAATCCAAGATTCACGCCTCCTACTTCGGCATCCCGGCCCGCCTGAGCCTCAATGCCGGCAAGTTCACGATCTATGGCGGCGGCAGCGTCGAGATTCTCACCAACGGCTACGCCAAGTACAAGTTCCCGAAGAACCGCACGCAGATGAAGCCGCTCTTCAATCAGTTCCGCGCCACGGTCGAGGGCGGTTTCTCCTACAGCAACCTCGGTGTGTATGTCCAGTATGGCCTGACACCGCTCTTCCCGGCGGATCTGAGCGACGCCCGCACCCTCACCTTCGGCCTCCTGCTGGGCCTGTAGGGATGGCATTTCGCGAAATAGAACGAAAATTCCTGGTCGCCGGAGACTTCCGAGGGGAGGTTTCCGGCGCCAGTCGTATTATCCAGGGATTCCTGAGCTCGGCTCCCGGCCGCACCGTGCGCGTCCGGCTCCGGGACGACAAGGGATACCTGACCGTCAAGGGCCCGGCGCAGGGCCTGACCCGCTTCGAGTGGGAGAAAGAGATTCCGGCCGCGGAGGCGGAGCAGCTGCTGCAGTTCTGCGAGCCGGGCGCCATCGACAAGACGCGCCACCTCGTCCCCGCGGCCGACGGCCACGTGTGGGAGGTGGACGAATTCCACGGCGACAATGCGGGCCTCGTGGTCGCCGAGATCGAGCTGGGCTCCGAGGACGAGCCCTTCGATCGGCCCGCCTGGCTGGGTGCGGAGGTCACGGGCGACCGCCGCTACTACAACTCCTCGTTGACCCATTGCCCGTATAAAGATTGGTAACCCTGTTTCGTCATCCCGGGCTTGACCCGGGATCTCAAACCATCAGTGATATGAAAAAGACCGTACTCGTGTCCGGCGGAGCCGGATTCATCGGCAGCCACGTGACCGTGGAACTGACCCAGGCCGGCTATGACGTCGTCATCGCCGACAACTTCTCCAACTGCGACGAGACCAACTACAAGGGCGTCTGCGCCATCCTGGGCCGGGAACTCCCGCTCATCAAGATGGACTTCTGCGACAAGGCCGCCGTGGACGCGCTCTTCGCGAAATACCCCATCGACGCCGTCATCCATTTCGCCGCCTTCAAGGCGGTGGGCGAGTCGGTCGCCGAGCCGCTCAAGTACTACCGCAACAATCTCCTGTCGTTCATCAATATCCTGGATGCGGCGCGCGAGAAGGGCGGCTGCAACGTGCTTTTCTCCTCGTCCGCGACGGTGTACGGCCAGACGGACCAGCTGCCGGTGACGGAAGAGAGTCCGCGCCAGCCGGCGGAATCGCCTTACGGCAACACGAAGACGATGTGCGAGGATATCCTGCGCGACAGCGTGAAGGCCTACCCGGGCGTGCGCGGCATCGCGCTGCGCTATTTCAACCCCATCGGCGCCCACCCGTCCGCGCTCATCGGCGAACTGCCGCGCGGCGTGCCCAACAACCTGGTGCCGTTCATCACCCAGACCGCCATCGGCCGGCGGGAGTGCCTGTCCGTCTTCGGCAACGACTACCCGACCCCCGACGGCACCTGCCTGCGCGACTTCATCGACATCGTGGACCTGGCCAAGGCGCACGTCTGCGCCGTCACGCGCATGTGCGAGAACAAGATGAAGCAGGAATACGAGATCTTCAACGTGGGCACCGGCAAGCCGCTGTCCGTGCTGGAGCTGATCACCGCTTTCGAGAAGGTCAACGGCGTCAAGCTCAACTGGAAGTACGCCCCACGTCGTCCGGGTGATATCACGGCCATCTGGGCCGACCCGACGCGCGCCGAAAAGGAACTCGGCTGGAAGGCGCAGCGCAGCACCGAGGAGACCCTCGCCGCCGCCTGGGCCTGGGAGAAGAAACTCGCTGGTAAGTAAATGTACATCGGCCTCCTCAGCGACACCCACGGCATCTTCTCCGACGGCTTCCGGAAATTCCTGGAGCCGGTGGACGTCATCTGGCACGCCGGCGACTTCGGCGGGCGCGCCACCGCCGAGGACATCGCCGCGTTCAAGCCGCTGGTGGGGGTGTACGGCAACTGCGACGGCCAGGACATCCGCCTGGAGTATCCTGAATACCAGTACCTGGAGGTCCAGGGCCAGAAGATCCTGATGATCCACATCGGCGGCTCGCCGGGCCATTATTACCCGCGCGCCGCCGAGTTGATCGCCCAGTACCAGCCCGACATCTTCGTCTGCGGCCACTCCCACATCCTCAAGGTGATGCAGGACCCCCGGCGGAAGATGCTCTACGTCAACCCCGGCGCCGCCGGCATCCAGGGCTGGCACATCGTCCGCACCGCCCTCCGCTTCAAGATCGAAGGGGGTGAAGTGAAGGACATGGAAGTCTTCGAGCTCCCGCGGAACTAGTTATTTGCAGCTCACAAGATAAACTACCGTGGCGGCGACGACCGCGGCGGTCTCGGTCCGCAGGCGGCTGGGACCCAGTTGCACCGGGATCCACCCGTTCTCCCGCGCCAGCGCCGCCTCCTCGGGCGAAAAATCTCCCTCCGGCCCGATTAATATACATATTGACGGTTGCGCCGGGCAGGCAGCAGCTGCCTGCCGGCGCAACACTTCGGTAATTGGAAGGCGTTCGACGTCGTCGAAGCAGCAGCAGATGAGTTTCAGGGCGGAGGCGGGCGCGGCGGCGATGAAGTCGCGGACGGACTGCGGCTCGGCGATCTGCGGAATGGCCGCCTTGAGCGACTGCTTCGTCGCGGACAGCGCCAGCCGCTTCAGCCGCTCGGTCTTCAGCACCTTGCGCTCCGAGCGCTCGCCGATCACCGGTGCGATCACATCCACGCCGATCTCCGTGGCCTTCTCCACGAACCACTCGTAACGGTCGATGTTCTTCGTCGGACAGACCGCCATCGTCAGGTGGTAGGGATGCGCCCCGAAACCTGGCGTCCGCTCCAGGATGCGCGCCTCGGCGCCCTTGGCGTCGGCGATCTCCAGCGCGCAGCGGTACAGCGTCCCGACCCCGTCGATCACGGAAATCTCGTCGCCCGGGCGGTGCCGCAGCACGCGCACGCAATGCGCGGACTCCTCGGCGTCCAGCCGGACCCGCGTTTCCTGGATATCGTCAGCGAAAAACAGCTCCATACGCTATTTGAAGAGGGCTTTGACCAGCGCCGGCACGTCGGCGACCTTCACCACGCGGATGCCCTCCGGCTTGCCCTCCACCTTGGAGAAGGAAGACACGAAGATCCGCTTGAAGCCCAGCCGGGCGGCCTCCTGCACGCGACGCTCGATCTGCCCCACCGGGCGGATCTCGCCGCTCAGGCCCACCTCGCCCGCGAAGCAGACGTCCGCCGGGATGGCGAAATCGAAATTGGACGACAGCACCGCGCAGATGACCGCCAGGTCCACCGCCGGGTCGCTCACCTTCAGGCCGCCGGCCATGTTCAGGAACACGTCCTTGGCGCTCAGGTGGAAGCCGGCGCGCTTCTCCAGCACCGCCAGCAGCATGTTGAGCCGCCGGGCGTCGAAGCCCGTCGCGGAGCGCTGCGCCGTGCCGTAGACGGCGCTGCTGACCAGCGCCTGCACCTCGAAGAGCAGCGGGCGCGTGCCGTCCAGCATCGCCGCGATGGCCGTGCCGCTGAGCCCCTGCTCGTGCATCGGAATCAGCAGCTCGGACGGATTGGCCACCTCGCGCAGGCCCGTGCCCGTCATCTCGAAGACGGCCAGCTCCGCCGTGGAGCCGAAACGGTTCTTGATGCTGCGCAGGATGCGGTAGGAGCCGCGGTTCTCGCCTTCGAACTGCAGGACGACGTCCACGATGTGCTCGAGTATCTTCGGACCGGCGATGAAGCCGTCCTTGGTGATGTGGCCGATCAGGATCACGGGCACCCCGCTCTCCTTGGCGAAGCGCAGCAGCGCCGCAGCCACTTCTTTGATCTGACTGACGGAACCGGGGGCGGACTCGACCGTGTCGGTGTACATCGTCTGCACGGAGTCCACGATCATCAGGTCGGGCATCATCGCGCGCGCCTCCTCGATCACGGTGCCGATCAGCGTCTCGCAGAAGATGGAGCAGTTGCTGTCGTCGCCGCCCAGGCGCTTGGCGCGCATGCCCACCTGCTTCGCGCTCTCCTCGCCGGTCACGTATAAAGTTCTGAGATTGCTGCAGCTCAGCGGGATCTGCAGGCTGAGCGTGGACTTGCCGATGCCCGGCTCGCCGCCGATGAGCACCAGCGAACCCGGCACCATGCCGCCGCCCAGGATCCGGTCCACCTCCCCCAGGCCGAGGGAGATGCGGGCGTCCTGCGAATAATCGATTTCGCGCAGCTGCTGCGGCCGGCGCTCGGAGATCCCGACGGCGCGAGAAGCGCCTCCGGCGGCCTTCTTCGGCTCCGCCGGCGCTTCCTTCATCGTATTCCACTCTCCGCACGCCGGACAGCGCCCCATCCACTTGGGGCTCTCATTCCCGCACGAGGTGCAGTAGAAAACCGTCTTCGCTTTCGTCGCCATAGCTACTTGCTGCGAACGGCGCGGACATAGCAGCCCTCGAAGCGGGAGCCCTCGAGGATATTGATGCCCTGTTCGTCGAAACTCAGGCGATACGCGCTGTTATTGTTGCCGGCAGGGGTGGAAGTCCAATAATAACCCCGCTTGTTCATCTCGGAGATGGAATTGGACCGGTTGATGCCCACCGCAGGCAGGAAGATGTAATTGCCGTTGATCTTGCTCACAACCAGGTATCCGTCCCGCCCGCTCTCGTGCGACCAGGTCCAGACGCATTTTTCCCGCAACTCCTTCATCTCTTTCTCCGTAGGAAGGCGCCAGCCGTTGCCCCAGCGCCGCGCGGCGACATCCTCGTCGACATAGCCGCTGATGTCGTTCCGCGGTCGGCCGTAGTGCTCGCTGTTCGACTGGGAATAACTGCTCTTTTCGTTCAGTTCACCCCAGGCGACGATGCGGCCATAGTATCCGCCGGCATTGTTGGCGTCGATGTTGCTCGTCGCCCACAGCACGCTGAGACCGAGATCGGCACCCTCCTGACCACCCGTCATCGCCCTTTTCGGGACAATCTTGATGTCTTGGGTGTTCGTGTTACTGGCCGACCGGGTCAGAGTAATATCCTTGTTGTCTTTGAAAGTATCTTGCGCATACGTTGCGGTCATTGTGATGAGAGCGAGTATCCCGCACAGAAACAAAGTCTTGGTTTTCATGGTATAAACAATTAAACAACAGGTAAAGTTAATCAATAGTTCGAAGAAATCATAATGATATCCGAACTACAATACTTCCTGTTTCTTGCGCAGGGAGACGACGCCGAGCTACACCGCCAAATCTAACGGAAGATCGCCAATGTCTTTCAACCGCTTTCCTTCAATCAGTATCTTCAACATTTCCCGGGCATCCTCCGCATATTCAATAGAATTAACTTGTTGAACCAATTCAGGAAGGGCAAAATGATACACACAATCTATGTCTCCGGTGCCGAGAGCAATTGATGCCAAACGAGACGGAAGCGGTTCGGCTGTCACGACGACAATATGCGGCAAACGTCCTTTTCGATTTCGAATCAGCCCCAGGGCTTCTGTCCGACTATTCTGGGCGCGGTCGCTTCGAATCGTCCATTTTGCCGAAATAGAAGCATGAAGAATAGGGAGTCCGCCATTCTTTTCTCTAAGATCCGAGTAAAGGGAAATGGAATCATCCACAACAGATATTACCTCGTTAATGACATCATCCGGTTCCGTTTCACGAAAAATGACAACATCGGGAGCAACCATATAATCATTGCCGAGACTGGCAGCTAATTTGGGATTCCCTTTCGTTAACGCTGCCAGATAATCAAGATGTTCGTACTGGGCGAAACTGCTTGTCTTGGTGGAATTACGATTCCCGAGTTTGTCCACGTGCCATTTGCCGGGCCGGAGATTCTGAAGATGAGGGAAGGTCATCTCCAGAAACTCCATATTAATCGTTTCAAATTTAGCTCCCGACGTTTGGCCGAGCGCTTTCGTTTGAACTTCTGCTTCGAGCGAAGCCGCTATGCCTTGTGCAATGGCGACAGATAAGCGACTGTCCTTGTCGGCATTACTGGGGATGCCAACCTGATCTACCGTTAGTACACCTTCCTCAAGCAAACGCCTGTGATAATACTTCCGGGCTTGTAATATGAGAGCTTCCATAATCTAAAACTTTAGTTATTTCTGAACCGATAGCTTTTGCGACTGGCGGTGGGAATGCATTGCCAATCATGCGACATGCGGTTGTTTTTTTCTCTCCAAAGAACCAATCATCCGGGAACCCTTGTAACCGGGCCATCATCCGTGGAGTCAATTTTGGCATTCCTTCGAACCCTTTTCCGGGAGCGGTATCTGCAATACTGCGTCCATCAATTCCGAGATCAGCCCACGCTTGACGAGCCCTGGTCGGCCCCAGATCCGGACCTCCATGTTTTTTGCTGCCGCCCACTAAGGTAGGGGCAATCTTATTCGCCTTTTTTACCCATGTTGACGCCCCTTCCCAACCATTCTCCCGCATCAAATCGCCAAGTGCCATTCCAACGGTAACCGTTTGGGAGTCCAGTCTCACAGGAAAATCGAAGAAATCTTTAAAATCATTCCGAATAGCCACAATAACTGCCCGGGGACGTAGTTGTGGCACACCATAGTCAGACGCATTGAGCAACGTGATGTGCGGTCTATATCCCATCCACATCAGGGAATGCATGATAGTTGTTCTATAGTTTGCGAATTTTGGTTCCAAAAAGCCTTTTACATTTTCGATCATGACGGCCTTTGGATGGATTTCTTTAACTAAACGCAACATCTCAGGAAACAAATCTCTCTCGTCCTCATTACCAAGTTGTTTCCCGGCTACACTGAAAGGAGGACAAGGGACACCACCTGCAAGGAGATCAACTTGATCCCGGAATCGGGTTCCGTCAAACCGATGGACATCCTCGCATATCACATTCCATTCAGGCCGATTCTTACGAAGACAGGAACAATAATCCTCTTCCAGTTCAACCAATGCGATATGGCGAAAGCCCGCTTGCTCCAGGCCAAGGGCTTGTCCCCCGGCTCCGGCGCAAATCTCAAGAGATGTATATCGACCATTCTCCATATCACAAATATAGTATTTTATTTTGTTCATTTGCACAAGTGCCGGAAGTTCTGTAAACTTGCAAATAGGATATTAATTTTTAAAACTTTTTTCCAACCTTTCGGTCCGGTTTTGCGTTATAGCTATGAAACCGCCCCGGAAAGGGGGGAAGAAAAGTTAAACAATTAAACAATAAACTATCATGGATGCAGTTGATATTTTAATCCCTATCGCAATTTGCGTTGTCCTTCCGGTGACGATTGTCTGGATTGTCAGCCGGGTCCGTCAGAACGAAACGAACCGCAAAGCGGAGATCATGCTGAAGGCTATCGAGAACGGCCAGACCATCAATCCGGACATCTTCAAGACGAGCAGGCCCAAGGGCTCCATCAAGAAGGATCTTCTGGATAAGCTCAACGGCGCCACCATCACCAGCCTGATGGGTCTTGCCTTCCTCCTTATCTTCCTGTTTAAGGTTAAGACCTTCGGATTCGACGCATTCCTTCCTTACGCAGCCGGTGCGATGCTGGCAGTGGGTATCGGACTCTTCATCTCCTACTTCGCGGGCAAGAAGATGCTCGCCAAGGAAATCGAGGCCGAGGAAAAAGAACTCCAGGAGAACAAGTAGCGCATGACCCGGGAGCGGTTCATCTCCGAAGTGAGGGCATGTCAGGGACGGCTGCGGCGGTTCCTGGCATCGCTGTGCGGGGATGCCGCGCTGGCCGACGACCTGGCCCAGGAGGCCCTGGTGCGGGCCTACGTGAGCTCCAACCGTTTCATCGGAAACTTCAAGGCCTGGGTTTTCCGTATTGCTTACAACTGCTTCATCGATAACCTGCGGCGCGTGCCGGCGCCGTCAGCGTCCCTGGACGCCCCGGAAGCCCTGCACGTGGCCGACGGGGCGGCCTCGGACGCCTCCTTCCGGCACGAAGAACTGCGCCGGGCGCTGACGAAGATTCCGGAGAAGGAACGCACCGCCATCGTCCTGCATTATTTCGAAGACCTTCCGGTCAAGGACATCGCCGCCATCATGCAGATTCCGGCCGGTACGGTCAAGTATCATCTCTCGGTGGGCCGCGACCACCTCAAACAGCATATCCGCTTATGAAAGATATCGAACAATTTCTGCGCGAGAACGCGCCGGACACCCCGGCCGAAGGGCAGTTCATGATCGAGACCAACGCCCGGCTGAACGCCGTGGAGGGCATCAAGAAGGAAGTGGACGGGGCTCGCCACCGCGGCCGGATCGCCTTGATCATCGCCTTGGCCGCCGGTCTGGTGCTCGGCTGCCTGATCACGCTTCTGGTACTGTTCTATCCCGTCCAGACGACCGCGGACAGCACAGCCTTCACGAACGCCATCGAGGCCCTTCAGGACAATAAAAGTTTGCTTTTCATCGGCGTCGCCCTCCTGGCCATCGCCCTCGGCGTCGTGTCCCTGCGCAAGAAACAGGAGGTATTGTAGCGCTCGCCGCTACCGCCGTTTACCTTGCGAGTCGTAAGTGACGAACAATCAATAAATTAACATTTTATACTACCCCCAAAATGAGGGTAGTATAAAACGATATCTATCTGATATATAGCAAGTTGCAGCTCACGGAACGTATTACAGCCCCTCGAACTGAATCTTGTAGATGCGGGAGGTAGTGTCGTCGCCCATCCAGATGCAGCCCCGCTCGTGATCCACGAAGATGCTCTCGCCGTTGTCGATGAACGGCACGGGCCACGCGGCCAGCACCTTGCCATCCAGGCTGCAGAGGTTGAGGGTGCGCTGCTCGCTGTCGGCGATCCAGAGCACGTCGCGCACCGGATCGTAGTAGAGGTCGGCGATTTCCGTGGTGCCGGTGATAAGGTGGCGTTCGGTGACGCCCTTGTCGGCCGAGAAGCGCATCAGCACGATCGGACGTCGCTGGTTGCCCACCAGTACGACGCCGTTCTTATAGTAGGTGATGCCCTCGAGGCCGTCGTTGGTGCCGAGGCCCACATCCGAGATCACTCCGAGCAGTTCCGAAGTTTTGTAGTCCGGCGCGGCCAGGCGGCGGACTTCCTGCTTGCGCTCCACGATGTAGTAGACGTCCCGCGTGACAGGATCGATGGTCACGCCCTCGCAGTCCATCTCGTCCTCGACGTAGAACGGCCGGGTGCTCCCGTCCCACGCGACGTGGTAGATGCCGTTCTCGTCGGAAGCGGCCAGCATGCCGTCGCCTGCAGGCGCGGCGCAGAGGCCGGACACCTCCGGAACGGTCGTGTCGATGGACGTGACGGCCCCCATTCGGGGCATATAATCCGAAGCGGTCACGTTGATGATCACGCGCCGGTAGGCCGGCAGGGTGAAGGGACCGTTGTCGTGGACCTCGCAGATGAGGTGCAGGCGGTGCGCAGCGGCGTCATCCGGAACGCGGAAGCTGACCTTGGCGGCGGTGGCGTCCGTCAGCGCCGGTCCCGCCGGCTCGTTCGGGAACGCCTGGAACCACCAGGAGAACTGCAGACCGTCGCCGTCCGGGTCGTACGAGGCGGAGGCGTCGAAGGTGAGCGTCTGGCCCGGTTTCGCGTTCAGCTGAATGGGCGCGACGCCGCCCTGGCCGTCGATCAGCACGACGGGATTATGGTTGCCGCTACCCTCCGCGGCCCATTGCATGCGGGCCGCGAAATCGCGGAATTCATCCGGGTAGAAGCGCTTCTCGTAGTCGTTGGACAGGTCCTTGACCGGCTGGCGCCAGTTGGTCCAGGCCTTTGTCTCGCGGTCCGGCGAGCGGCCGAAGAAATGCATGCCGCCCCAGCCCACCTGCGTGGGATCGTCCGGGTCGTTGAGGCCGTTCGGCATCACGTGCAGGAAGCTCGGCGTGTCGCCCTCCACGCCCCAGAGATAGTGCGGGTATACCCCGCCCAGGGCGCCGTGGCCCTGGATCTGCGCGGCGTAGGAGTCCCAGTCGGCCTTGCCGAGCGCGTTCTGGTTGAGCCAGGCGCTCTCGTCCCAGATGAGCGTGAGCATATCGAAGAAATCGCGCCGCAGCCACTGGTGCGAGCTGTACGCGCGGTTCTCCCGCATCGAGTACACCATGTCCTGGTCGGTGATGGTGTAGAGACGGAACTTCCGCAGGAAGGCGTACAGTTCCTGCGGGGTGCGCTCCTGCTGGACCTTCCAGACGGCCTGCGCGAAGGTGTTCGCGCCGCCCCAGACGCAGACCCAGATGGGCCGCTCGTCCGGCTCGTCGGCCAGGCGGATGATCAGCTCGCTGCCCGCCGTGTTATTGTCGGGGCCGATCACGCCGATGCCGGCGCGGGGGCTGCCGAAGACGGTGCGGCTGCGCAGGTACGCGGCGCTGGGCCAGTAGCCCAGGCGCTGGCTTCCCTGTTCCTCCTGTTCCGGCAGGAAGCCTTCCTGCGCGGAACGCTTCATCAGCTTCGGGACATCCTGCTCATAGGCATCCAGCACGCGCTGCAGATACTTCGCCCACTCGGGGGGATAGGGGTCGCAGTTCCAGCCGATGGTGGTGATGAGCGCCTCGATCTCGAAGCGGTCGGCATAAGCCATCAGGCGCACGGCCGATTCGTTGTCGTCCGGCTCCACGTCGGCCGGGCCGATGTCCGTGAGGACGACGATGCGGGGTTTGAGCTCCTCCGTCTGTGCGGAGGAAGGGGTGCAGGCGAAAATGAGCGAAAGTACCCCCAGGATGGGAACAAGGATATTGCGTCTCATAGCGGTGATTAAGGTCTCAGGATTTGAACTTCGCCGTCCAGGCCGAGCTTGATGATCTGGGAGGAACGGCCCGTGGCGCCGGCGCCGAAGGGTTTGGGCACCACGTAGTCCACGGCGGCCTTGATCTCTTCGGGGATCTCGGCGAAGCTGGCCGGGGTGGGCTCGCCGGAGATGTTGGCGGAGGTGCTGACGAGCGGGCGGCGCAGGCGGCGCACCAGCTCGCGGCAGAAGGCGCCGGCGGTCAAACCGCCCTTCGGGGCGGCCTTGCGCGGCGTGTCGGCGTCCGCGTCTTCTTCTTCGACGAGCGGGATGCGGATGCCGACGGAGCCGTCCTCGGCCACGGCGTTCGGGGCCAGGTACTGCGCACCGGGGTAGATGATGGTCATCGGGGCGTCGTTGACCTCCACCAGGTCGATGGCGATGGAGGGAATCTCCTTGATGTATTTCGCGACCATATCGAGGTCGCAGGCCAGCAGCACGAGGGATTTGGCCTCGGAGCGGCGCTTGATTTCGAATACGCGGGCGACGGCCTTCTCGTTGGTGGCGTCGCATCCGATGCCCCACACCGTGTCGGTGGGGTAGAGGATCACCCCGCCTTCGCGGAGCACTTTCACGGCTTCCTGGATGATGGGAGTGCTGTCCATGGCGCTACAGTTTATCTTTTTCGAAGAGGATGCCGCGCTTCTTCCACCAGAGGATCATCAACCAGCCGATGAGCATGCCGCCCAGGTGGGCGAAATGCGCGATGCCGCTGGCCCAGCCGGTCACGCCGGTGAGCAGCTCGATGGCGGCGAACACCACGACCATCCACTTGGCGCTGAGCGTCACGGGCGGGAAGAGCAGGGTCATCTTTGACTCGGGGAAGAGCATCGCGTAGCCCATCAGCACGCCGTAGATGGCGCCGGAAGCGCCCACGGTCGGGGTCATCTTGATGGCCTCGATCTGCTGGAACGCGGTGGCGTTGCCCAGCGCGGCGCCGTTCATATAGCTCTGCATCTGCAGGTACTCCACGCCGAGGTGCAGCGCCACGGCGCCGAGCCCGCAGATGAAGTAGAAGAGCAGGAACTTCTTCGTGCCGATGAATCGCTCCACCACGCAGCCGAAGATGAACAGCGTGTACATGTTGAAGAAGATGTGCCAGAACCCGCCGTGCATGAACATGTGCGTGATCACCTGCCACCAGTGGAAGTACTGGGAGGTCGGGTAGAACAGCGCGAAGGTCCCGATCATGAAGTTTTCGTTGATGAGGGTGGCCAGGAAGATGATCACATTGATGATGATCAGGTTCTTGGTCACGGGCGGCAGGGAAGCGAGGAATCCCCGCTTGCGTCCGTCGTCGTTGCCGTAGTAATAGTATGACATATCAGAATTTCTTGTCTATGTCCCCGAGGGGGATGATGCTGACGATGCGCCGCCCGCCCGGGGTGAGTTCGGCATTGTCGCATGCAAAAAGCGTGTCAACGAGCCGCTGCGCTTCCTGCGGGGAAGCGGGCGGATCGGCGTGGGAGGCGCCCAGGGTGGCGAATTTCTCCGCGAGGCGCTGCTGCACCATCTCCGGCAGGGCTTCCCGCTCCTCTGACAAAATGTACACGAGGTCGCTGACAAGCTGCTCCACCTTGCCGGGCTCGCAGCTGTAGCCCTCGGGCACGCCGTTCACCACCACGCAGTCCGTGCCGAACGAGGCGATGTCGAAGCCCAGCTTCGCCAGCAGGGCGGCGTTGTCCTCGAACAGGAGGCGCTGCTGCGCGCCCACCTGCACCTGGACGGGGAAGAGGGCGGTCTGCGTGACGTGCGATTCGCGTCCCAGGGCGCGGAGCGTCTGCTCGTAGAGGATGCGCTCGCGGGCCCGCCCGATGTGCACGATCATCAAGCCGGAGGCCACGGGCGTCAGGATGTATTTCCCCTGGAGGACCAGCAGGCGGCCCAGCGGGAGCGTCTTCTCCTCGAAGAGCCGTCCGTAATCCTCGCTCTTGTCGATGTACCGGCTGTAGCCGCCGGTTGGGCCGGAGATGATGCCGCCGTCATTCGCCGACGGTGCCGGGGCCTGGGTGTACGGTCCCTGAGCCTCGGGATACGGTCCCTGAGCCTGTCGAAGGGCCGCGTCATCGCTGAACGGATCGTACCCCGGATCCGTCTCGATCACCGGCATCGAGACCTCCTTGTACTGCTCGAAGCTCTTGCCCAGCTGCGGCAGCGGCGTGGCGCCGTCGGTGTTGAAGTCGATGCTGGCGCCGAAGCTGTTGCGCCCGAGCGTCTCCTTGACGCAGGCGTAGAGGATCTGGAAGATGACGGCGTCGTCCTCGAACTTGATCTCGGTCTTGGTCGGATGGATGTTGACGTCGATGCTGTGCGGGTCCGTCTCCAGGAAGATGAAGTAGGCGGGCGTGACCCCGTCGGGAATCATCTCCTCGTAGGCCTTCATCACGGCCTTGTGCAGGTAGGCGCTGCGGAAATAGCGCCCGTTCACGAACAGATACTGGTTGCCGGGGGTCTTGCGGGCGGTGTCGGGCCGGCCCACGAAGCCGCTGATGCGCACGATCGAAGTTTCGGCGCTCAGGTCCACGATGTCGCCGACGACGTTGCTTCCCAGTAGGTCCAGGATGCGGAATTTCAGGGACTTGGCTTTCTTGAGCACATACATCTCGCGGCCATTGTGGGACAGGGTGAAGGCGATGTCGGGGCGGGTCAGCGCCACGCGCGTGAATTCTTCGAGGATGTGCTTGAGCTCGACGTTGTCGCTCTTGAGGAACTTGCGGCGGGCGGGGGTGTTGTAGAAGAGATTGCGCACCGCGAAATTGGAGCCCACGGGGGCGGCCACGGTGGCCGTCTTCACTTCGCCGAAGGCGCCCACGCGCACTTCGGTGGCCGTTTCGTCCTGCGGTCGGCGCGTGCGCAGCGTGACTTCCGCCACAGCGGCGATGCTCGCGAGGGCCTCTCCGCGGAAGCCGTAGGTCAGGATCTGCTCCAGGTCTTCGGGGGTGGCGATCTTGGAGGTGGCGTGGCGCTCGAAGCAGAGCACCGCGTCCACCGGCGACATGCCGCAGCCGTTGTCGATGACCTGCAGGAGCGTGCGCCCCGCGTCGGTCACGACCACGGCGATCTGCGTCGCGCCCGCGTCGACGGCGTTCTCCATCAACTCCTTCACCACGGACGCGGGCCGTTGCACGACCTCGCCCGCGGCGATCATGTTGGCGAGCTGCGCCGGGAGGATTTTCAGCTTGCCCATCCCGCTACAGCAGGGAATAGAACTTGGCGATGTAGAGGAGCATGCCGACGATCAGCAGCAGCGAGATGATGCCGATGATGGTCTGCACGCGCTTCATGGGCGTGCGGGTCCGCGCTCCTTCGCGGAAGGAGCCCCGGATGTAGGAACCGGGCACGTAGGAGCCTTGTTCTTTTTCCTTCTCCATCGTGCCGTCCACGGCGCCGAAACGGCGCTTGAGTTCCTCCTTTTCCGGATCGTAATAGATCGGTTTGTAGTTGAAAACCCGGTGTTCGTTCTCACCGAAAAAATTAAACAGTCCCATAACTTACAAATGTAACCATTTTTCTTTACATTTGCAGTGTTATGGAATTCAGAATCGGACAAGGATACGACGTACACGCCCTCGCGGAGGGGCTTCCGATGTTTCTGGGCGGCGTTCAGATCCCTTCGGAGACGGGCTTTGTGGCCCATTCCGACGGCGACGTGGCCATCCACGCGCTTTGCGACGCGCTGCTCGGCGCGCTCGCCCTCGGCGACATCGGGCATCTCTTCCCGGACACGGACGACCGCTGGAAGGACGTGGACAGCACCGAGCTGATCGCCGCTGTGCTCGCCCTGCCGGAATACCGCACCTGGACCGTCGTCAACGCCGACATCACCATCGCCCTGCAGGCGCCCAAGCTGGCCCCGTACATCGATGCGATGCGCGAGCGGCTCTCCGAAGTGATGGGAATCAGCCCCGCCCGGGTGAGCGTCAAGGCCACCACGACGGAGCATCTGGGCTTCGTCGGACGCAAGGAAGGGTGCGAAGTCTGGGCAATCGTGCTGATTGCGAGAAAATAATTTTGCAAATTAGCAAAAGTGTTGTACATTTGCAGTCCCAAAACCGCAAGGCGTCGGGATTTGTTGACAAATTGAGATGTGGTGTAATGGTAGCACTACAGATTCTGGCTCTGTCAGTGAGGGTTCGAATCCTTCCATCTCAACAATTAACCTTGATAGTCAAGGAGTTGCAAAATTGCGCACAGTTTTTACGCACACTCCCGGCTATCAACCCTGATGGCGGGGTAGCTCAGCTGGTTAGAGCGTCGGATTCATAATCCGGAGGTCGTGGGATCGTGACCCACTCCCGCTACTCCACATAAACGTCCACCGCGGACAAAAACCGAAGAATTCCATCATATACCTTCCGGCGCTTTGCACAGCGGCGGTTTTTTTGTTTCTATATCAAGTAGTTACGGCGGATTTCTCCAAGACTTTAGTGGGACCTTCGATACAATGATGAAAAAGTATTGTGAAAACAGCTAAAGGAACCGATATCGTGCAATGGTTGGAGAATAGAGTCAGAAGGGCAAAGAAACCGAATAATGAAGGGAAGCGTGTTGAAGGGTACGACATCTTGTAAGGGCAGAAATAATAACTATAACTACGCCACTACCTATCCCTAAATTAGCCCAATTCCACCTTCCTCTACACAATTAATTATAGTTATTATATTCGGCAAAACTTCTCAATATCAGCAGTTTAAATAAATATCCATCCATAGCGGCAATTAAAACCGTTATTGGATGGTTTTCTTTTTCTGGTTCGGTGAATAAAGGGCATTAAGCATCTATACCAGCACCACTACCACTGTCAAAATGGCTATCAGCAATCACGCCCTCTGTCTGTAATTCCAACACCTCGGTTTCCGGTGCGGTGTATTTGTCTTTTGTTTCCATTACCATCTGTTCGTTTATTGGTCTGCAAAGTTATGAACTACATTGGTGAAAAGCAAGATGCGTTGTCCAAATGTATGTTTTAGCCATTTCTACGCATTGTAATTCTTATTTGAAAGGACGGACAGTATAGATTTCGGTCCGTCTGAGAAATTACTTTTAAATTTTAATTATGCCGAATTCGACACAATTAAAAGCAAAGCCGGACTCAATAATTTTCGCTTAAGCGCGAAAGAGTGGATGGAGATAAATCGAAAAGAAGGCGACCAATAATCACTTATTAGTCGCCTTCAGTCGACGCCACGCGCCTCCTAATATGTTCCGACGAAGTAGTAGTTCAGGGAAGGATCGATAGGGTTGTTGAGGCCGGATGCACCAAATTGCTGTTCCCCGTCTATGGACAAGTCCGCCTGTTTATCATCTTTCTCCTTAAAGAACATCGTGGATTCAGACCCATTTGACCAGGTGCCCCATCCTTTGTCGCCAGACTTGTTTTCAGGACGATCGGCGGCCTGCTTATAAGTATCGCCATCAGCGTAGAACAAAACCTTGTCTCCTTTCAAGGGGCTCGTCCCTTTCGGAATAACCAGGGCCTTGAGTGCTGACGCATTCAGCTTCACGGTAGATTGATAGTACTTCCCCGCATCGAAAGAAACGCCGGCCTTGGAATTCGTATAGACATTTGTGCCGGCAAAGGCAGTGAATTTTACTTCCTTGGAGCTGGTGGCGGGAAGAGCGGCGTATAGTTCGCTCGTTGCAGGTGCCGGCGTAACGACGTAGTCATACGTGTCGATGGAAACCACAAGACGATCGACAGAGACAGTGACTGTCCCGGCTGCGTTCTTGGTGGTGAACTTGAAGATGGCGAACTGCGGTGCAGGCTGGGTGGTGACGTCCAGGCTGGGCGTGGTGGTCATCAGAATCTTGCCTGCGCCCACGCGAACGTCGAGGTTGGCATTGAGCGTCCCGTCCTGTGCTGCCAGCAGTGTGGCGGCATCCTTCACCCCGCTGTTGTCATCCTTGGCTGCGGATGCCGGGTAAACCAGCGTGCAGGCAGTTCCGTCCGTCGTGCCGCTATTTACGGTGAACGATATGGTGGCAGAGCCGTCGCCGTTCACGGCATCGATGTTGGCCTCGGCCGCATACTTGGTGCTTCCCACCATATAGAGAATGGCAATCTTTTCATTTTGAGCCCAAGCAGATACAATTTTGCCTGCACCGGGGTTCACGGCTTTGGTGACTTCGGTCTTGGGCGAGAGCGTGGCGGTGATGGTGATACCCTCCGTTTCGAGTTTTGCGCAGGCCGCGAGGGTCAGGGCTGCTGCGAGGATTCCTAATACTTTCTTCATGATCTTGTCCTCCATGCACTAGAAGTTGAACGGATCGATACCACTGGGATAATCGGCCGGATCGGTAAGGCTGCCGCAGATGATGCCTTCGGATTTTACCTCGAGGATCAGTACTTCGGGTGAGTAATACTGTTCTTTTTTGTTTGTTTCCATAAGTTTATGATTTGTTATTAATTGTGTTCCTGCAGGCATACGAAAAACCTGCGGCCCTCCTTGCGGAGTCCGCGAAATGATTCTTGTAAATAATTGGTTATAAGATGGTTATACCACCCCCCCCCCGAATGCGGAAGGTGTTTTGGCGATAATACTATATGCGATGACGATCGGCATATGAAAGCTTTATGCGAAAACAAAGTTACGTTTTATATGCGAGAATAGCAAGAGTTTAAGTCTCCACGGAGGCGAGATTCTGAGGGCCTTTCGGCGCATTTAACCTGGGCGTCAAGGTTTACGACACCCTGAACCAGACGCGGGAGGCGGTACATTCTCTTTGTCGATAATCTGTCGGGAAAAACAACAGCTCAATGGATCCAGGAGCGTTTCCCGACACAAGCCGGATCCGGATTGTCGGGAAGTGATACAATTAGAGGGATTTCCTCAGCAAATAAGATTGCTACGCATAGTATGGAACGTATGACGAGTACTTTTTCAACTCGTGGGCCCTTGCTAGAAAGCTTGTTAAAATCCGCACTTCATGAGCCCTTTGTGAGCCAATTAAATAGCCTTCTCAAACAACGCGTCCATGGTCACAACCCGTTGGATGCGGTTGCTATACATGTTCATCTTAAGGCCATACGTAGTAACTAGCGTAGGCTGGATGTTTATCTTGTTCTTGGTGGCTGT